>NZ_CP042433.1:3174763-3492239 GCF_007970805.1 Flavisolibacter ginsenosidimutans
ATTTCACTGGAGTTGTACAACCTTGGCAACGAAACAAAAGATGCACAGGTAAGAATACTGGAAAAGATTGCGGGACTGTTGGCGCCCGATTTTTTAACCACGCCCAATCCCGCCCATGCGGTTTTGCATGCCGCCCCGGTAGAGCCGACGGAAATACTTTCGGCCACAGCCAGTTTTATTACGCAAGCAAAACTTTCTGCGCAGCAAAACGATGCGACAGAGGCAGCGCTGGATGTTTTTTTTACGCCGGTAGATGCGGTTCAACTCTTCGACGTACAAATTGCTTACTTGGCTACGGGGGGCAATTTGTTTTCGTATGATACGAATTATAACCGCTTGCTGACTTCGCGAACCGGTAGGGCACGCCCCGGTGACAACAATGCTTTTTGGATGGGTCTGCGTGTGAACGATAAAGTTGAAAACCTTAACGGCCTGGCTTTTTATTTCGATTGGAAAAATATGGGGCCGGCATTGGCTCAGCGTACGTATCAACTCCTGCCGCTTGCCAAGTGGTTTTTGGAAGACAAAGAATTGCAAACAACGCCGGGCATTCCCTATGTGCAACCCGCTACTGCGCCAGATGCCTACCAAAGTATTTTTCTTGAATACGACACACTTTGCCTGCTGGAAAAAGACATCAAACAATATTACGAACCAAAGTTTATCAGCATTTATCACGCAGGTGTTGACAATGTTCTTGAAGGCAAAAAGCCTTATCCCGAAGCCTTTAAAAACCTTTTTGCCGAAAATGATTTACAGAACTTAAAAGAGCCTTTGCTGTGGATCAAAATTACCTTTCCTGCAACCCTGCAACCCGGCTTTCTGAACGACCTTTATGTTTATCCCAATGCCTTCCCGGTAATGAACCGGCAACTGAACGATTTAAAGTATCGCCTCAAAGGCGGCAGCAACATTATTCCGTTGCGAACAGCGGCACTCGATCAGTTTCTTTCGGTGCGTTCCCTTACCGACGAAACACACGAATACAAAAGCGTACCGTACAGAAAAACTGAAGGCGATGAAATCGGCACGTACACGCTGCGCCGCGGCGGTGTTGAGCGTTTTGATGAACGCAATGCCCGCGAGCTAATCAGTTATTTATTGGAGATGCTGCGCAACGAAAGCGCTGCCTTTGCCGCTTACGGCTACGACTTTATTGCGGGTACGTTAAAGGAGATGAACCAAAAGATTTCGTTGATGGAGCAAAAGACAAAAGGCTACATGAGCGATGGAACCGAAGTGCCGAATTACATTATCGCAAAACCTTTTGAAGGCGAGGACATGATGTACGTTGAATACTGGACCACGCTTGCCGAAGCCGCCAACAACTTGCGGGCCGGAACGCGGCTGCAACAAGGCAAAGGAGTAAAAGTGAAACAGGATTCAATTGTTTTGCTTACCATGACCGCTGGTGGAAAAAATCGCTTGCGACCCGAAGAAAGACTGGCCGCTTTTCGGTACGGCATCATGACGCGAGACCGGATTGTTACAAAAGAAGACATCCGCAATTTTTGCTTTTACGAATTGGGTTCCCGCATTCAGAAAGTCAGCATCGAAAAAGGCTTTGAGATAGCAGCAAGTGAAAAAGAAGCATTCAAGCGAACCGTCAACGTTGTGCTTACGCCGCACGAAGCCGAAGCACTCAACAGCAAGGAATGGCAGGTGCTGTGCGATCAATTGGGCTCAAAGCTGCAAACCCGTTCGGGCATGAGCAATGATTACCGCATTGTATTGCAGAAAAGTTGATTAAAAAATTCTGCCAAGTTTTGTGTCCTTCGTGTCCCTAAGAATTTTATGAGGAAAAACAATTAACCATCATTCATGAAAGCAGGCGACCTTCCGCTAACGCATTTTGGCAACCTTGAAAAGGATTTCAAAGCTGAAGTAACTGCGGCCGAAATGATAGAACTGGGCATTCCACCCGACCGCATCGTGATTTTGATGCAGGGTGCCATGAAACGTTCATTGCGCAAGGACGTGCAATCCATCGAAGAAGAATCGTCTGCCTACGACCGCGCCGAATACGTGGTGATTAAAACGCCGAAAGAAGGTTTTTACGACATGTTACCCGAAGGATTGTTTCATCATCCGACGGCACACAAGTCGGCAGCCACGCTAAAGGAAGTAATCAAAGCTATCAAGCGGCGCAAGGAAGAAGAGCAAGAGGCGAGAAAGTTTTTTATTCCTTTTGAAGCCGCTATTAATTACCTGCGCACGCAGACCGCTTTTTACGAGAACCGTCTCGACAAGCGAAGCCAGTACGATGAGCTGGTAAACATCTTTAAAGCGAATTGGCCAATTTTTGAACACCTCGATGCACAGCAGGCCAATTTATTTCTCCATCTTATTCCCATCCTTCATCATTTGCGCGACAATCATCCGGCAGTAGAAACGATTATGGAAATGATGCTGGGTTTACCGGTGCAAGTTCGCCTGAGAAGACAGCAGCCTTTTCGTCCTGCGGAGCCTATTTTATCGGTGATGGGCGATAGCGTGTTGGGCGTAAACCTTACAACCGGCAATGAAGTTTATGACGAAGGGGTTGATGAAATTTTGGTGAAGATTGGCCCGGTAAGCGGAGATGCGTTTCAGCAGTTCATGCCGGGCGGACAAAAAGAAAAATTAATGGAGGCATTGATTGATCATTTCCTGCCCGTAAACCTTGACGTTGTGACCGAGTTTGACTTGCAGAACGAAGCCCGTACGATGCGTTTTGCCGATAAAGAAAGCATTCTAAACAGCGTGCTGGGGACAGATACGTTTTTGTAAAAACGGCGTCTGCAAAACTGTGATTATTTGATTTCCACCACCATGCCTGTGGCGGCCCACTCAAACAATTTGACGGCATCGGAATGCGCCAACCGAACGCAACCGTGTGAACCAAACAAGTTTACATTTCCAACTTTTAATTCCTTGTTGGCAACACCCGGGAACCAGGAGCGCAACCGCGAAACGGAAGTGGCTGCGGTGTCAGAAACGGCCTTTGCCAGGAAACTTTGTTGTGAAGGCCGTTCGCTATAGTTATACGATTCGTGAATGTAGATGCCGTCGGTTGTTAATTGCAAGGCATAATTCATTTGTGCGTCGTAAGTCTTGCTGCGGTAAATTTCTTTTTTCGAGAGAACCGTGAATTTACCTCTTGGCGTTGCGTGTTCTGCATCGCCGGTGACACATGGAAAATCATAAACGACCTTGTCATCTGTCAGGGCCTGCAACCGCTGCTCCGAAATGTCAACGATGATTTTCTTTTTCATACGAACACCGAAGGATTTAAATGTATCGTTCGCCGCTGTTGAGTTCTGCAATCACTTGCGCGGGCATTTCGGCCGTTAGCTTCCATTGCGGCACACCCCAGCCCGGCGGGTATTGTTCGTCAGTCGTGTCTTTTGAATGTGCTATTTTGGCAATGACCTTTACAAGACGGTTTATGCCAACGGTGGTAAAGGTTTCGCGTAGCAATAAATCTTTCAATTTATCTGTATCCAATCCGTTGAATGCTTCTTTGCTGATTTTGTGCTCCGCCACTTGCGTGTAACCGAGAAGATTGAATTGGCTTTTGGTTGGCACTTGCAGCAAAGCGGTAATGGTGGCGCCTTGCGCCAGGTGACCGGTGTGAAAACCAAGAATGCTTTCGAGTTCGGACAAGGTGCGGCCTTTGATGTATTTTTCTTGGGTGATGCAGCCGCGGACGGTGAGGAATTGTGTTGACATGGTTTTGGTTTATGGTTAAATACTTCCGTGATGCGGATTGACAGGTAATATTTTATAGAGTTGAATTTAAAACCAGAGCCTTCTTTTCTTGGATTCTGGCTCTTCTTTTTGCTTTTGTTGCACAGCCACTTGTTTTGGTTCCGGTTTGGTAAATGCTTCACACGGACGGATTCCTCGAAGGAGGCATTCCTCAATCTTTATACAGACTTCGTCGTTCAATTCTAGATTTTCAATTTGTTCTTCAAACTCATACTCGTTCAATAAGAAAAATCCATCCGATGAATTGAAAAGTGGCTTGGAGTCATATATACCTATGCCCAACCCATTTAACCCCCACTCTTGAAATAATTTATTAGCAGCATCTTCAAATTGCTTACGTTTTAAATTTTCATGCTCCACGTTCAAGCCTACATCTTTATTCATCTCAGTTAGTTCAAGGAAAAATTCAAAGGGTCTGATACTCCACTCATAATTAAAAAGAATTATATTGCTCGGCAGAG
Organism: Flavisolibacter ginsenosidimutans; assembly: GCF_007970805.1. GTDB lineage: Bacteria > Bacteroidota > Bacteroidia > Chitinophagales > Chitinophagaceae > Flavisolibacter > Flavisolibacter ginsenosidimutans. The sequence continues at coordinate 3,178,975 of NZ_CP042433.1, forward strand.
TTGCATTCTTAGCAAGTCGATATTCAAAGGTGCCTTGAGTAATTTCAAGCAAACACTCTACCTTTTCATCAATGTAATTTCCCAAATTAATTCCTTTGTTCTCATACAGTTTTAAAACTTTACCTAGCTCCGTAGTTGCCTTTATTGAATGAGCAAAAGTACCTTCGGCCGTGCTTAACAAAGGTGTCACTTCGTTTATTTTTAATATTGGGAATCTAAATTGTTTATTCATAAGGAAATATTTAGTAGAATCATTCAATGTCCCAAACGAGATTCAATTCTGGGTCGAACATTAACCCTTTAACTTTTTCTGTCTCACATCGATCCTGTATCTCATCTGTAATAAAAGTATGATAAGGCAGTTCCGGAATCTTGAATATCACATTATCAGCTATTTTTTCCTGTATAAATTCCAGTGATGTATAAGCTGCAATCAAGCCGTTATTTGTAGAAGTATACACTGATTCATTTTTATTCAAACAGTCGACAATATTCATAACATTTAATACGTAGTATCTACCTGCATCTGTTTCAAGTGGTAATAATTCTATGTCTTTTTCTAAGAATTGTTTAAGTCGGTCAACTGCTTTCTGGCTTATTGCTATTACGGACGTTGCATCTATTTCGAAAAAATCTGGGTGTTTTTTTGGTTCACCTCTAAACATGTACAACGGACGCCAAGATGACATCACGGAATTTAATTTTTCGAAACAGTTTGTAACTGTTTCTTGAAAAAAAGATCTGTCCTTTTCCTCCAAGAAATGAAATTCTGTATAATCTGTTGCAGCAACCAAAGACCAAACTGCCATTTTTGTTTGTTACTAATTTTGAAATAAAGTTCTGTCCGTCCAAGCTTCAATATTAGTGAATGCGATTCCAGTAGGATTCGTTGCCATTATTGAATCCACGACAGATACATGGAATAATTGAAAAGCAGGGTCTTCTTTCAAGCGAAACACCAATCGTTCCCTTAAAGGAATTAATTTGAGTATGTTTCTGTCAAGTACGATTTTTTTAATATTCGAAAGCATAAAAGTTATTGAGCAATTGGATTGTTCGACGTCAACACATTTTAGTATATGGTATATATGAATCGCCCAGTAATCGGTAAATATCTCGTCATTTTTGCCTCTTATTTTGGATGGCAGTAATTGAATTCCCGATATATTAAATGGGTTTAAAACGTCAAATATTTTTTTAGAGATAACAGATTTAGGAGTAGAATGATAGTCTGCCATTATTGGTTTTTTAGGAACAGGTTTACCTAACCTGAATAAAAGCATTTCCGGATTTTCGACCGGTGCCTTAAGCGATAGGTAGGTCGGGCAATTTGTATCTTCATCCAGCAAAGGAACATCCTTGTCATTCTTTCTGTGTATGCGATAGTATTCAAATTCATTGGCCATATTAATTATTTTATCTCTGTTCTAAAAAAATCTCGTTGCGCATTATAAGGTGCAAATCATGTTTTCGCCTTTCATTGCATACAGCTGCAGGATTTTTCTTTTCTTCCTTTCTTTTTTTCCTCAAACTATCCATATTCATACAGCCTTTCATCCCCCCAACATAATCAAATCCATCGTATGTCAGTGTCCAAGCAAAGTCCTCTACAAGGTTCCAGATGGTTTTGCTAATTTGATTTAAGCGGGATATAATCTCCTTTGGATTGTCACAAAATTCTTTATTCATCGCTGCGTCCTTTACAGGGTCAATCATACCTTTTACACCGTCAACGTAATTCATACTTTCCCCCGCTTCTGTTGCAGAATGATTCCCTCGGTGTAATGGAATTCTAAGTGTGCAAGCTACGGCCATATCAGAAGGTAGAAAGATCCCATTTTCTATACAATTAATATTATATCCGAAATTTTCACAGATCCTCGCCCAATTGTCGTTGTTCATTGACTCGGAACAAATCAGATGATGTGCTTGTGCGCTATTAATAGAGGTCGACAGTGGGTGTTGAGACGGACATTTGACGTTTAAATGAGCATACTTTGCTTTTAAAATCGCCTGGCCTAGATTGGCACTGTTTCCTACATGATTGCCGGCTTCAGTTAGTTCGGGATTGTGAACTTCCTTTTCACAAAGTGAACATATAGACCGGTTTTGTTTGTCCTCTACGTCTGCTGGCATATTTAAATTCTATTATTGACCAGAATCCTCAAAAGTAATTACGCCGCCGGCCCGTGTACACATGAGTTTAGCGTCGCCTTTTATGGCTGGCTTACCTCCAATTTTTTTCTTCATGAAGGCATTTATCCACGCACCCGCAGGTATGGGGGTACAGAAACACCCTGGAGGAGGCACTGCTTTATATGGCTTACATGTACCGAACGTAGCAACGGGAGGAAATAGATTTGCGCCAGGCGCAAAGTCCATCATGGTAGCTACTTTTTTACCATTGATTTTATAACTCTGGTTACTTGTAACTTTTAGAGTGGTGCTTTTATCTCCCATGGTGCATTTGATTGTCGCACCTTCAACCACTATTTGATCATCCTTGGGCATCATAATCTTTTTAAATTGTTAGCTAATATCCACTTGGCTTCCTTTTACAATAGCTTTTGAAGACCCTTCCATGCTGGCCTTATCACCTTTAAGTGCTACTTTACTGCTGCCTGTGATCACTGACTCTTTTGATGAAATATCCAATTTTTTTGAACTGTTTAATTTCGCATCTCCTTTGGCTTCAAGATTCATGCTCGCACCGGCTCCTGAACTAAGCTTTACGTTTTTACCTCCTGAAGCGGATAACATTTTGCCGGCCAAGATCACTGTATCTAAAGTTGACATAAACGAGCTTGACAGACCTGAGCCAAAGGTTAATACTCCACCTGCAGCCCCTTCAATCGCCCCACCTGCGTTCATGGTAATTGCTCCCTTTGCAAGCATACTAATCGATGTAGCATTCAAATTGATTGATGGGGCGTTCATATTTATTGTACTATTTGCATTTATCGTGATTGTCTCCTTTACCGTATCTATAATAAACGTATTCTTATTCTTATCAGTGATTGTAATTTTTTCCTTCCCCTTTTCATCATTCATCTCAATCACATGCCCACTCCTTGTACTCAATGTCTTTTTATTGTTATCTGTTCCGCCGCCGGCCCCCGTCTTCCCATGATAAATACTCCCTAACACAAATGGCCTGTCTGGATCATTGTACCGGAAACAAACCAACACTTGGTCGCCGATTTCCGGGATGAACATAAAGCCCCGGTTCTTTGAAACCTGGTCGCTGCTGCCAGCATCGGAGGTCATTACCCGCAACCAATTAGTCATCCCGTTGCTCTCCTTTTGCCAGAGCATTTGCACACGTATCCGGCCTGTGTTATCGGGATCGGCATTGTCCGTTACAGTGGCTATCTGCGGTTCTGCTATCGGCATAATAACGTTCTTCACCGGTATGTTTTCCACGCCAGCCGGAATGCCTTCGAAGTTGTTGTAGTACCGCTTGTTCTCGGTCAGGTAATGCTCAATGTTGGTGATGAGGAATTTTCCGTAAGCTTCCTGGCTTAGCGCATTGTTCTCCCGAGTCGAAGCTTTTACATCGGCAACGGCGCCGATGCAGATCGAGGGATTGTCACTACTTCCGGACAATACTTCAAGATCGGCAGCCATAGCCGTTTTTTGTTTTTTTACAAAGCCGTCCAAATCGCCTTTGCTTTCCACCCGTTGGCGAACGGGAAAACTTACCGGCTCCGAAAATACCTTGTTGGACTCCTGCAAGGCATGATGCGCATATTCATCCAGACCGTCAACGCCAGAAGGCGCTTTGGCGCTAATGAATTTGTCGTCTTTGGAAACATAAGCATAGCTGCTGAAGGCCAGTGGCAATATCCGCAATTTCAGTTGCAGTTGGTGCACATCGGCTCCGTACATGATTTCAATGTTGGGCGACGATGAAGGTTTGCCAAAAAATAAATCAATGCCGTTGTAATAGCACCACTCGCCATATTCAGACGAAAGCCGGTTTAAAAAATGAAAGGTGCTTTCGCGATATTGACAAATGTATTTGAGCGACGATTTGTACTGCGGCTTCACGTTCACGCGGCAACTTTGCGACAAGGGCTGCGTGATTTGCTGCACAATTTGCTGCAATCCTTTTTTGTAAAACGAAAGCAGGTGCGGACCGTTCTCGAGCAGGATGGTGGGGCTGTATCCTTTTAATACAAGATGGCTGGTGAAATTGTCGGATTGCTCCATGCTGATCTCGCAAATCAATCCCCTGAACTCGTAGGCCGGTTCCAGGTTGCCTGCCTTGATTAACTTGATAATGGCCAGCTTGCCGATCTTTTTTTGCGCCGTTTTTAACGTAAACGCACCAATCCTCTCCAGCACATCGTACCGGATGCGTATGGCAAACTCATGGTGCGCATTAAACTGTTGACGAATGACGATGGAACTGTAATAATCAATTTTCTCGTCTTCAATTTCAATGTCGGCAATAACCTGCTGTTCCATAAGCCAAAAATTAGCGTAAGCGGATGGCGTTAAAGTGGAAATGTTTCGCTACAGATTTTAAAGGGCGGGCATTGCACCGGGGAGTAAGTTCATGGGTTGAGGCGATGGATGTACGGAGATTTTCGCAGCAGCCGGTTGATAAGGAACGGAATGTTTGCAGAGAAACATTTCCTTAGGAAGAAAAACGATTGAAGCCGCGATTACTTTGGCCATTCGTTTTTGTGCTCGGCGTTACCGATTTTGATTTTTTCGGCAGAAATAGTAAAATCAATCAGCATGGGTTGAGTGCCCGTGATGTCAATGCCTTCCTGAAAGCGGATGACATAGCCTTTTTCCCAAGTCAGCTCTTTCATTTTAGCGTCCTCGTCACCTTTCTTAAAAGTAACGGTACCGTCCACGGGTTTGTACTGGTTTACCATGGATTCGATGATGGAGGTATCATCAGTTGATTCGACCGAGAGGTTAACAGTTCCGCCGTAAACGCCGGAGGAAGGACGGCCCTTTGAATCAACATCTCTGTGCAGGGCATAATTGCACCGGATAACGTCAATGTTGTCTTTGCCGCCAATTTTGAGTTTTGCGTTGAAAGCCATAAAGGTTAGTTTAAAGGTGAGAAATGTAGCAAAAAGTTAATATAAAAATTAGCACTTCCAAAATTTACTTTCTTCAGAAAGAGAAGACATTGTAAACAATTGTATTTAAACAAACACCGACTCGCCTGCCAATGCCTCCTGACGCTGAACAGTGTTTTGCGCCAAGGACAATTAAACGGCATCTGTCGCCAATCGTTGCTGCGTTATTAAATCGTTTCGAAAACCAATACGAATTTCTGACGTGTTCAAACAGAAAAGCAGGGGAATTTTCCCGAGAAAGAACCGCTCTTTTCCCGGCTCTTTATCTCAAACGTTTTTCTACACGGAAAAACAAACCAGATTTTGCTTCGTCTCGTACATAAGCCCACAGAACTTATAGCGGAGAGAAACCGTGCATAAAAATTGCAGGATAAAACCATCCAACGCTTGCTTATCGAAAATTTATATTCAAACCGTTACCGCATATGCGGACTTGCTTGCGGGCATTGTGCTTTGCGCAGGGTGTCCTGCACGGTTTTCTTGTTTCTTTTTTGTTTTGCGTTTCTGTCTTCGTCTTCGCAGACCAAATCCTTCACCGGCACGGTAATGGAGAGCAAAACCGCCGTACCCGTTGAAGGCGCAACGGTCACACTACTGCCTTCCAAGCAAACGACGTTAAGCGATGAGAGGGGCCGGTTTCTCTTCAAACAAAAAAGCAGCGGCCAGGAACTTAAAATAACATCTATTGGTTACGAAACAGTGGTTGTATCAATCACTGATTTTATCAAAGCTGGCAACACGGTCAGGCTTGATGCTGCGCCTGTAGAACTCAAAAACCTAACCGTTTCTACCACGGCTGGCGAACAATATCGCTCCATTAGTAAGGTGGACATTAAGATGCGCGGCATTAATAATTCGCAGGAAGTACTGCGCATGGTGCCGGGCCTCTTCATTGGCCAACACGCAGGCGGTGGCAAGGCCGAACAAATTTTTTTGCGCGGTTTTGATCTTGACCACGGCACCGACATCAGCATCTCGGTAGACGGGATGCCCGTAAACATGGTATCTCATGCGCACGGGCAAGGTTATGCTGATTTGCATTTTCTCATTCCCGAACTCATTGACAACATCACGTTTAAAAAGGGAACTTACTATGCGGAGAAGGGAAACTTTACCACAACAGGATTTGTTGACTTTAAAACCTACAACGCAGTTCCCAACAATTCCATCAAAATGGAAGGCGGCATGTTCAATACGTTTCGTACAGTAGGAATGTTTAATTTGTTGAACGCAGATGCAAGAGCAAAAGGTCAATCGGCTTACGTGGCATCGGAATACGTGTACACGAACGGCTACTTCGACAATCCGCAAAACTTTAACCACTTTAATCTCTTCGGGAAATATTATGGAGCGTTGAACAAGCACAACACACTCAGTTTCTCAGCGTCAACCTTTGCCAGCAAATGGAACGCTTCTGGGCAGATTCCCGATCGCGCCGTAGAGAGTGGCCTCATTGATTTTTATGGCGCGATTGATCCGGCCGAAGGCGGCAAGACATCGCGAAGCAACGCAAACGTTTTGTTGACTTCTACTTTGAACAACGGTTCTTATTTTAAAAACCAGCTTTATTATTCGCGCTACAAGTTTGAACTGTACTCCAACTTCACCTTTTACAAAGAAGACCCGGTGAACGGCGATCAGATACGCCAAAAAGAAAGCCGGAATTTATACGGTTACAACGGCAGCTATCACAAAATTTTTTACGCAGGCAAGGTCAAGGTAAGTTCGGAAATTGGCGCCAACATTCGCATGGACAGAACAAGCAACTCAGAGCTTTCGCGAACAAAAGACAGAAGCATCACCACTGCACAACTGATGCTTGGTAATATTTCAGAAAATAATCTTGCCGGTTATACGAGCGAGACGTTTTCTTTCTCGCCAAGATTCAGCATTAACACCGGCCTGCGTTACGACTGTTTTCACGATGAATACCTGAACAAGCTAAAGGGCAATAGCATCGGCAAAGCGTCGGCATCTATTTTTAGTCCGAAGCTTAGTTTTTATTATCACGCAAGCGACAAAGCGCAGCTTTATTTCAGCAACGGCAAAGGTTTTCATTCCAACGATACAAGAGTTGTCGTAACACAAAACGGGCTTCAAATTTTGCCCGCAGCATACGGCTCTGATTTGGGAGCGGTGTTGAAGCCCACAAAAAATTTGCTGCTGAATGCGGCGCTTTGGTATCTCTGGCTTAACCAGGAATTTGTGTACGTAGGCGATGAAGGCGTGGTGGAACCAAGCGGCAAGAGCCGGCGATACGGCGCCGATATTTCCGTGCGTTATCAGCCGGTAAACTGGCTGTATGCCGATGTGGATTTGAATTATTCGCACGGCCGGTCGGTGGATGAACCCAAAGGACAAAACTATTTGCCGCTTGCGCCTGTGTTTACGTCCATCGGTGGGCTAACCATTAAAACGAAACAAGACATCAACGTCTCGCTTCGTTACCGTTACATGAGCAATCGTCCAGCCAATGCAAACAACAGCGTTGTGGCGAAAGGTTATTTTGTTACCGATGCGTTTGTGAATTACCTGAAGAAGAGATATGAGATCGGTCTTGCCATTCAAAACCTTTTTAACGTGAAGTGGAAAGAAACGCAGTTTGATACCGAAAGCCGCCTGAAGAACGAACCTGCGCCGGTTTCAGAAATTCATTTTACACCGGGCACGCCGTTCTTTGCCAAGTTGAGCTTTACGGTTTTGTTCAGATGAAGCTATCGTCTTGTATAAGCCAATTCAACAGCCAACAATTTCGCTGCTGCTTAAACGCATTTTTGTTTAAGTACACTTGTTTCAATTAAGGTTTACGACTTGATACGTTACAAAATTCTTCCCCTCTTTAGTCGTTGAATACGCAACAATCGAAGCCGCTTCGTTTAACGGCGCCACAACGGGATAACTTGCGTTTACCGCTGACGCCGTAAGGTGATCTTTGCCTTCGCTTTTACCGTCTGCACTTCGCCGTTGAATACCAATTTGCTTGACGGCTTTATTACCGTTCACGTGTGTTTCATCCCAAACAATCAGCAACTCTCCGTTTTTCAACGAAGCAATTTGCGGATGCGAACCGGCTGCGCTTACGCTGTCGCGCAAAACAAAGCTTTTGCCGTTGTCGGTGGTTTTGGTGTAATAACAACCTTTGTCTTTTGCGCCCGTGAACCAGGCGAAATGAAGGCCGTTTTTGTTCTCTGTCATCGCCGGGCCTGTGTGCGGACAAGCGTTCAGCACCCAATTGTCTTCGTTGATTCTTTTTGGCGCGGAAAAGGTTTTGCCTCCGTCGGTGGAAACGATGTGCACCATGTCGCGAATGCTGTCTTGTATAATGCCGCGATACAAAGCATGAATGCCGCCCTTTGCATCTACGTATAAACTTGTGCGACAGCATTGGCAACAAGGCTGACTGATTAATTGCCCGCCCCCAAATCCATTCTTTCCATCTGTGCTGGCAAAGTACAAAGCCGAACCTTCTTTGCTTATGGTTTTGCGGTTGTCCAACCAAACAATGCCCGCTTCACCGCTGGGCAGAAGTGCCACGTCGTAATAACGTTGGTCATAGCTGGCGGTATCGCTTACCAAGGGCTTTATCTTCGTCCATGTTTTGCCGCCGTCAAAGGATTGCGTGTACGAAACCAGGCCCGCGTATTTGTTTTTTGCGCCGGTACTTTTTGTTCCCCACAACGCAATGATTTCACCCGAAGGTTTGAAAAGAATTTTCGGAAGGTTCTCGCCGTGCGGTTGAATGTTGCCGCTATTGGGAATAACAATTGGTGAAGAGAATGTTTTTCCATCACTGCTTATTGCATAACAAAAAGCGGTTGTGCTGTCGTTAATCATACGCACCCAACTCAGCACCGCGTTGCCCTTGTTGTCTTTTGTGAGGTAAGGACATTCGCCCGGCGCGGCATCAATTTGCACCGCTTCGTTTGCCGTGATTATTGTTTTCTCTTTGTTGCTTTTGCAAGCGGTAAAACAAAATGCAAGTGCAATTATCGAAAGTGTTTGTTTCATTGTTTCTTCTTAAAAAGGTTTGCAAAATCATAGGACACACCGAGGTTGAAATTGCGTGGCTCGGCTAGTTGATAACTGTAACCGAAAGAACTCTTTGACGTGATGTAAGAATAATAATTGTCCGTTGCGTTCAGCACGTTCAGCCACAGGTCAAAACCTTTTGCAGTATAACCCACGCGAAGATTGAGCGTATTGTAGCCGTTGTATTTCGCAGTATTCTGCGGGTCAATAAAGTAGCAGCCTACGCGTTGCAGTTCCGCACCCATGCGCAAGCCTTTTGCAAACGAAGGTTTGTACCAAAGTTCGGCGTTGTAAATCCAGTGCGGTGCGTTGGCCATTTCGTTGCCGTTGTAATTGATGCCTTTTTCAACGTAATCAACAAAGCGGTGTTTGCTGTATGCGCCGCTTAAGCGAAACGAAAGGTCTTTGACAAACGTTGCGTTCACACCAAGCTCAATGCCTTCATGCAAGGTTCTTCCGGCATTTTCGTTGGCAAAGGAACCGTCATCTAATTTTATAGAAATCACTTCGTTGGTGCCTCTTAAACGGTATGCGCTAACATCGGCCGACAAACGGTTTTTGACAATCTCCATCCAGCCGCCCACTTCGTAATTGTAAAAGACGGAAGGATCCAGATTGGGCACTTTTACACCCGTGTAAAGATCGGTGACCTGCGGTGGCACAAAGCCTTCGGAATAATTGGCGTAAACACCGGTTCTTTTTGAGAAGTTGTACGTAAAGCCAAGCTTCGGACTTACACGTCCGAAATTATTTACCGTGTCCGGCGAACCGCTGAAAGCGGATGGCTTTAAATGATTGTCGAAGCCATAATGAAAATAATCGTAGCGCAATGATGCCACCACGCGAAGTTTTTCCAAAGGATTGAATTCAAAATTTAGAAAGGCCGCGTAGTTGTTCAACTTCGTGGCATAATTCGTTAGCACGCTATCGGTATTTTGGTAGCTCACGTACTTTTTTGTCAGCGTGTCTTTTTTTATGCGGATGTAATTCGCACCATAAGTTGACGGACTTAAATCAACGTTCACTCCGCCAATTAACAAAGCCTTCTTCCAATCCAAATTTTGGCGGTGCTGCGCAATAAAAGAATAGGAATGAAAAGAGCTTGCGTTGATTTCGCCGTGCGCCAAATCTTTTTTGCCCACGTAAACGCCGTTCAGCTTTTTGTAATCGTCCTTCACGCGGTAAGCGGGGTTTTGGCCGATGGTGTTGTCGCGGTACAAAGCCGTAAAGGTTGTTTTGCTGGCCTCGCTCCACACCTGCGTCAACGTAGAATGATACCGCAGCGCATCTACCTTGCGGTACGTAAAGGTTTGCGGGTTGGAAAAAGTCTTGCTGGCAAACATGGCACTGTCAATGCCGCCGGACATGTCGCTGTAATAATTCAAATACGTGAGGCTGTTCGTCAGCGTTGTTTTGTCCGAGAAGCGGTAATCAACTCTTGCCGTAAACGTGCCTTTGTGAAAATCGCTGTAATCCAAAAAGCCGTTCTTTCTGTCGGCATAATAACCGCTCAGTAAAAAGCCCCACTTACCACTCGAAATGCTGCTCATTAAGTCGGCTCTTTTGTAGCCGATGTTGTTGCCTTGCGCAGAAAATTTCAAAACGGGGACGGCCGTTGGCGCAGCCGTAATGAAGTTCACCACGCCGCCGATGGCTTCGCTGCCGTATAGTGATGAAGAAGGGCCTTTGATGACTTCAATGCTTTTGGCAGCGGCCGCGTTCATTTCCAGCAAAGCGTTGTGGTTGTAAAGGCCCGATGTGCGAATGGGAATGCCGTCCTCCAAATACAAAAACAAACTCTTTGTCGTCATTGGTTGGCGAATGCTCATTTCGTGTTGTTCGTTGCCAAGATTGATCATGTTTACGCCGCTCACCTTGTTTAGCACCTGGTCAACGGTTGTGGGTTTTGTCTCCTGAAGAATTTTATTGCTGATAGTGGTAATGGCTACCGGCGCTTCGGAGCGTTTACCGCCTTCGCCGCGATTGGCGGTAAGCACTACTGTTTGCAACAGTGATGAAGAAGCGTTGAGCGCCACGAGGTACTGTTTATCGGATACGGCAAAAGTTTGCGGTGCATAACCTACGTAGCTAACCGACAAGGTTTGGCAATCTTTGCAGCGCATTTCAAATTCGCCCAAAGCGTTGGTGGCACAACCACAATTGCAGCCTTCTTTTGTACAATGAATGCTGGCGCCGATTACAGGCTCTTTGGTGGCGGCGTCAATGATTTTTCCTTTGACAATGGTTTGTGAATATGCGCTTGCTGCGGTAAAAAGAAACACCGCCAATAGCGTTTGTTTTATAAAGCGAAACATAGGTTGAGTTGTTTAATCAATCGAAAAATGCAGGCATGGCCTCTTTACCACAAGTTTCTGCGGTAAAGACGATGGCTTAACCGAACGGGAAATGAACTTGATCAAACAACGGCTGGAGGGTGAAATACATCCGCAGCAGAGGGTTGCGGAAAGAGTGTGGAATGATAAGCTATAAAAACTTTTGGAACCCTTGCTTTCTTAGCGGGCACTGTAGCAAAGAAGAATTGGGACGAAACAATTTCGTTCTTGTTCTCGCTCTTGCGTTCGGGGTTTTGTTGCTCATTCTTTTCTTCTTCTTTCAGCTTCTTCATCATCTGGCATTTGCCGTTGCAGTGCAGCATCGGCCTTGCCTTGTTTTCACAGCTCTTCGCAAAAGAAGCGGTGTTGGCAAAATAGTCCAGCACAATGATGCTGCGGTTAAAAACCTGCAGAGCAAAGGAGAACAGAAGAAATATGGCCGCTACTTGCCGAATCATAAAGAGACACAAAGGTAGCTTTAGAGCAGACGATGCAACTGAGTAAAGTCAGTCGTTCATCTGATTTGCAGTGGAATAATAAATGTAAAAACCCAAAACCCGTAACAAAAGTTTACAGATTTCGGGTTTTGCTGCGGAGAGTGAGTTACAACTTTCGAACTTTCTATGTGCAGATTTACGAGCAGTTGTGGCCTTACTGGATGAATTTATTTTTTGAAATAAATCAATGTGTCCTAATTGGCTCCAAGATATTTCCTTGCGGCATGCGCCAAAGTAGGCCGTCGAAATTTCTATTTTGTTCGATATATGATATTAGATCGGCTTTCGTTAGTACGCCGTTTAACTTTTCTGGTTGTACAATGGCATATATTTCTGTCTTTGACCTGAGATTAATATTGACCTTGCCAGGAGTCAAATCCTTTCTTAATTCTGATAATTCCATCGAAAATGATTGCCGTTTATTCGACAGTATTACTTTTTGTACTTTTCCAATCCGTAAAGAGTTGCTCCATTGCTTTATGGCAATGAACTGCCCCAGCTCCGGCGTTAAGTTACTTACTGCATCTGCAATCAATTTTCTTTCCTGTTCATATTTTCTATTGCGTAAATCCTGTTCATATTTCAAGTCCAGTTGGCTTTTGAATCTGGCAGCATTTACTTTAATACCATCCTTTTGCAAATACCATTCAAGTAAATTCCATATATAGTCATAATGAGTAAGTTCTTCTATATTTCGTAATAAATCCTCATTATCCCTTCGATCTGCAGTGAGATAGAAAGAAAAATAGTCTTTTTCTCCATATCGGGAAAATTCATTCCACAAAGTTTCATGCAACTTGTGGTTAAGCGAACCATCTTTTAGCTCAATATTTACATATACTCTGCAATATTTTCTGCCAAAGTGCTCTTCTATTTCATTGCTCACTGTTACTTCGTGAATGTCGCTTTTAAATCCCCTAGCAATAGTAACGTATAAACCTATTTTTCTAAATATATCTGCATGTACCTGATACATAGTTGCTTATTTGGTATGATAATCAAACAATTACCAGATTCTTTTTTGTATTCATGACACTCGCGTTTTTGAAGTGCGCATTCTCAGCGACTTTCAATTTGTAGGGTCGGTTGAATGCGTCTTGAGCCAGTTTGAACTGCGCCGAAAGGATACGGATTGTTTCTTTCGACAAGCCTTTTTTATAGTGAAGCATATCAGAAACTAAACCTTCACTTACATGAAGCAGTTTTGCCAAATCAACTGCCTTCATTTTATGTTCATTCATTAAATACTTAAGCAACTCAATTGGATCAGCCTCGTAAAACGTGTTATGTTCTTCATCATACTTTTCAATGAGTAGTGTGAGTAATTCAATTTCATCCTTAACTGCCTTAGACTTTTTGACTCCATCTGTAAGAGCCTCTAAAGCATCACAGTATTTGTTGTACTGCAGTTTTGTTTTAATAACCTTGTATGGTAATGTTTCCATAATAAATATTTAATAAATGCTTATATTATATTGCTTTTCATCGTCACACAATTCCGTGTATTCAGCATGGGTTCCGATCCATTTCACATATAAGTAAACCTTAGTAACACCAAAATGATATTTACAAATCATTCTGTAATTATTGCCTGCTATATTAAAAACAACTCTATCACTTCCATTACCCAATAAATCTGCTGCGCCAAATGTCTCCATGATATCCTTTGGCTCTTGCCAGTCAGATTGCTTTAAAAGGTTTAACCATATTCGGAAAGAAATCCTGCTTCTCGCATTTAGCAACATATACCCTTCAATGGATTGCCTTTTAATAAGATGGACCTTCATGTAGTATAGCAAACATACTACCAAGTTCACAAAAAGTGAAGAATTTGGAAAATATTTTCCGGCCTACTAGTTCTAACTGTCAAGTGAAAGGGACTTTTCGATCGACAAAAGCCGCTATCAAAGCGGCTTTTGTCGATGTGCGGGCAGTTGTTTACAACTTTCGAACTTTTTAGGTGACATAAACGCGACAAATCAGTTCATCAAGAATTACCTGTAGCTAACTCTAATAGCTCCAAATGTACCCGTATGGCTTTTTAGAAAACTCTAAAGTATTCTGGTCGACATCAGCTAAAAGCTCGTCAGGGCTTTCAATAAATGGATCATACCAATTGGCCTTTCTTTTTGCCCATTCCAACCATTCAAAAGTCTCGGGAGGTATTGGTTGATTACTTGCAGCCCTAACTTCCACTTCATGGATATACCTGCGTAGGTTTTCAGCCTTATGCCATCTATCTGAATCAATAAGCAACTTCTTAAAGTTTGTAAGATCTTGTTGCTTTCTTTCCTCAAGCCCTTTTGCCAGCCGCTCCCTTTCTTCACGCTCTATCCTGGCCTTTTCAAATGCTAACTGCTGTTCCGTTCTTTGTGCTGCTGATAACTCTAGGCCGGCAATGATTTTTGCCAAGTGCTCCTCCAAACGGGTACTCCCGTCTTTATATTCCCTGCCGTACCATCCACCCACTTGTAATGCAAGAATCCCCTTTGGATGAAATACTTGCCTCGTCCAGGTTTTTTCCTGAACTGTTTCTTTTCGCATCTTTTCCCTTAGAAATAGCTCAAAATCATGACCACTAACAATTGCCAATGTCTTCCGATTTCTAATTTCAACGGAATGTCCCCGTGCTTTAAGTGCTTTGATCAATGTATCAAAGAACAAAAGTGCACGATCTACATTTGTTTTAGCCACCCGTATATCCAAACTCTCATAGCTGGATGACACAATGCCTATGTAATTATATACACCTGGCTTTTGCTTTGAAAGAATGCTTTTTGATTGTGCAATTAATGGATCTGGTTTCAACAACATCTCTGGAATTTGCAGAGAAAGTGATTGATCCCTCTCCACTTCTTGAATTTTCAGTGTTCGAGGGGAAGGTGAATTACGATCAGCCGCAGGATTGTTTTCATCCCTCAATTGTAACTTGGCGGTTTCTTCCCCTTTATAATTTACAGAAAGAGCAGTCTTCTTAACCTTTTTCCCAAATTGAACTTTCATCCAATACCCTGCTGGCGGAACAGGTATTCCATGCGGATACACATCTTACGAAGGCCAACATCAGATATATTGTATCTTTTGGAAAGTGATAGCATTGACTCCTGCCAAACCAATGCATAAAGCTCTTTACGTGATAATACGATAGGATCCATCTTCCTAAAATAGAACAACTTCACTGACAGGCACTTTGAAAAAATATTCCACACTTATTTACCAATTTGGCATTGTATACAAGTTGGCTTGTATCATATTACAGTTACATAAAATTTTTTATTGTCATTTGTTCAGAGATAAGGTTGATGCAAATTAGGAGGTTAACGTTATAATGAATCGTTATGAAAACAAAGATGATGATCGCAAATGCTTAGTACCTGGTAAACTGAAATTTAGATGGTGTAGAAGATAAAAGTAAAGGCTTCACAACGGCCAAGAATTACTTCATCAAAAAAGAGAGTTGCGATGTACTTTTAAACAGATGGGATGAAAACAAGATGGACTTTATTAAAAAGTCCAAAGTACTGCTGCTAAACAGAGCAAACAGGTTTCGACAATTTATGAAGTCTCTACAGGGGGCTGAGTCGGTAGGGTTGCTGGTCTGAAAGTGATTTTTCCCCGGCCCTTAAGGCTAATGCAAGTTCTCTTATCCTTGCTCATAATCATCCTTATTCGATCCTCAAACCTAACCAGACGGATCAGGTATTAAACCCCAAAATCAGTGGATAGAAAAGTATCTGGAAATAATGATACCGGATTACCTGATCGTTGGCCCGCTAGTGCAAAACTGCTTTAAGCCCTTTTTATTTGGAAACTCTAATAAAAGATTCACACATGTTGATAAAAATTAAATTATTTGAAATCAACAAATAGTTCAAATTTAGTAATTTAGTCAATTTGTTGACCAAATTTCAAGTAATTTAGTCACTTGAATGACAATTTTGTATGGATTTAATTCATCGAGCCTTGGAAGTGAAAATTAAAGAACAGCTTGGTAAAAATAAAGTTATTCTCATCATGGGTACACGTAGGGTGGGTAAAACCGTATTGGCAAATACCATTAAAAACCAATACGGCGGTAAAGTGTTAGTCATGAATGCAGAGGACTTTGACGTACAAGAACTGCTAAAAAATCGCTCCATTGCTAACTATAAGCGAATTATCGGTAATGCAACGCTTCTGATCATAGATGAGGCACAAGTGCTGCCAGACATTGGCCAGATTCTTAAACTAATGATTGATGAAATACCGGAACTGACGATTATCGCAACAGGATCTTCGTCCTTCGATTTAGCTAACAAAACGGGTGATCCGTTAACCGGCCGGGTAATTCTGTTGCATCTCTACCCTTTATCGCAAGCGGAAATTGGTGCTAGCGAAACTGGCTTGGAAACTAGTCAAAATTTAGAGGAGCGGCTTGTATTTGGGAGCTATCCTGAACTCTTTAAGCTTTCAACGGTGGAGGAAAAAGCCGCTTACCTGCTACAGTTGGTACAATCGTACCTGCTAAAAGACATTCTGGCTTTTGAAGGCATCCGGCAATCAGATAAAATTGTAAAACTATTGCGGCTGATTGCCTACCAATGCGGAGCTGAGGTATCCTATACAGAACTGGCGGGGCAATTAGGAATCAGTAAGAATACCGTTGAAACCTACCTTGATCTTTTATCCAAGGTCTTCATTGTATACAAAGTGAGTGCTTACAGTACCAATTTACGTAAAGAGGTTTCAAAATCTTCTAAATGGTTCTTTTATGATAACGGTATAAGGAATGCAATCATCAACGATTTCCGACTTCTATCCTTACGAAACGATACCGGCCTGCTTTGGGAAAATTATCTACTGTCGGAAAGGCTAAAGAAAAACGCCTATCAGCGCAAACATGCACAATATTATTTCTGGCGCAATTATAACCAGCAGGAAGTTGATTTAGTCGAAGTGGATAACGGAAAAATTACGGCTTATGAATTCAAATACTCACCGACAAAAAAAGTGAAAAAACCGTCTGCATTTGCTTCCGGTTACCCTAATGTGGAATTTGAAGTGATCTCCAAAGACAATTATCTTGATTGGCTTTTATAAGAAAGATATGGAACAAAAGATTGTGTCGTCCTGTGTCGTCCTGCTTTCAGTTTACACTTTTGTTTGATAATCCGGGTATCAGTTGACACCCTATTTTTTAGTCCTGCAATTGGTTTACAGCCCCCCCTCTTTGTCCTTGTTATGGTTTACAGGCAACCAGAAATAGGTGATAGCTTTACCTCATCAAGCGAAGCGGACGACAGCGCTGCCGAAGGAGCATCTGTCGAAGGAATAACCCCGTCCGATAGCGCCTTTGCTATTTTATATACCAGTCATTTTACGGTGGCCGGTATTTGTTTACAGCGCATTCGGTTTCATGGCTTATAAAACCTATTGGATCATCCCTTCTCGGTTTTGGCTTCCATCTTTTCGGCAACGCCCCTTGTTTCTCTTGCGCCTGCTGGGGCGTACAGTAATCAAGGCTGCCGTGTGGCCGCTGTTCGTTATAAATCCTGACAGCACTTTTCACTGCTTCATGCGCTTCTTCATAATTTTTAAAGGTTCTGTTCAAACAAAACTCTCCTTTCAATATGCCGTTCACGCGTTCGGCAATGGCGTTCTCGTAAGGGTCTCCTTTTTCCGTCATGGAGATCGTAATTCGTTGCTGGGTAAGTAAACCCGTGTACTCCCTGCAACAGTACTGCAGCCCTCTGTCGGAGTGGTGGATGAGCCGCCCACCCTCCCTTTTACCCCTTGTGCCAGCGCCATTGAAAGCGCTGTTAAAGGGCCTGTTCTTTTCAGGGTTGGGAACAAACAATAGCCTACAATTTTTCTGGAATAGGCATCGGTCACAAGACTCAAATAACAATAGTTGTTGAGAAGAGCGATGTAGGTTATATCGCTTACCCACAGCAGGTTTGCGCACCTTACCTCCAGTCCTCGGATCAAGTTGGGATACTTGTAAAAGGGATGGTCCGAATCGGTAGTGATCTCACCCACTACTTTTACCACGATGGCCTGCTTCAAGACAAGCTTATCCTGCGTCCAGTTTTGTTTGTAATGGGCTTGTCTTGACTTACCAAACAATCCGCAAATCACCCATAGCCGTATTGGGGATAATGCTGCTTTAGGCTTCTGATTGTTTGGTGCCAGACTTTTTTCTAATATCCACTTTCAGTTCCTCCTCCGCACTGTCAATCATCATCTCAAGGCCGGTAATTTTTAAATTGGCCAGCTCCAGCTTTTTAAGCAAGGCTTCGTTTTGTTTTTGAAGCGCCTCTACTTGCTTTTGTTCTTCGGGTGTCATGAGCGGTAAGGGGCTTGTTTCTCCCCTCAAGGTCGCCCGAAAATTTCAGTACCCACTTGGCGATCTGCGTAACCCCGAGACCGTGCTTACGGGCCAGCTCACCGTAACTCAGGTTGGATAAATGATACTCGTTGACCACGGCCCGCATAAAGGACATCTCACGGGTAAATTGGCGACCCGACTTGCCACGATTGCCTACATTGTTTTGCATTGCTTACACCTTTTACGTGTAAACCCTATTCAGGACAAGACAGCTTTTGCCCTGTGAACAAAATTAATTGCTCCGCCACACCAATGCTAATACTTTTAGCATTACTTATCAACAACTCCTATGAAAAAGCAACCCAAATCTGCTGTCCAAAAAGAATGCTCTCTATCCGTAACTCCCAAAACAAGACCTAGCTATGAAGACGTTGAGCTTATTAACCCGAAGAAAGTACCCTTAACACCTGAAGTGCTGAGAACCTTTGAAGGCTTTGAACACACGTCTGAGGAGGAGGCGGAAAACATTTGCCACACCTCCTTTGAATTCGTCTACATCCTGCTGGACTTACTCGCCCGTAAAAACAACAGTTTCATTGATAATCAACATGTTGTATCTTTGAATGAGAACGAAAGCCTTGTAGTCAGTATCAATAAGAATCAATCTAACCCCAATAAAAACAAAGCCGCATGAGTCTTGACGCCTTTAAACAATTTGGACACCAGTCTTCTCTTCGGGTTGTTACGAACAGCATGAAGAACGCAGTGGTCTATACCCGTGTTTCTTCCAAAGAACAAGCCGATACCAACCTTTCCTTGGACTTCCAGCGGCGGGTGATTGAAGAATATGCAGCCAAGCAAGGCCTGTCTATACTTAGCTACTTTGGCGGGACTTACGAATCTGCGAAAACCGATGGAAGAAAGGAGTTTCTTCGGATGCTGGAGTTCATTAAAAAGCATAGAGGAAAAGTCTCACACATTCTGGTCTATACCCTGGACCGCTTTTCCCGAACGGGTGGTGGCGCTATTAAGCTTGCCCAAGACCTGCGCGAAAAGTACGGGGTAAGTGTATTTGCCGTTACGCAGCCCACAGACACCTCAAATCCAAGCGGCGTGCTGCACCAAAACATTCAACTTTTGTTTTCTGAGTTTGATAATCAGCTGCGGAAACAACGGGCAGTGGCCGGCATGAAGGAGAAGTTTCAAAAAAGGAGAATGGGTCACCCGTGTACCACAGGGTTACGACATCATTAAAATCAATGGCGTAAGAAAGATTGTAGTAACGAAGAAGGAAAGAAGCTTCGAAAAGCATTCCATTGGCGGGCTCGCGGAATGAAAAACGAAGAGATCATTCAACGCCTCAATCAAATGGGTATAAAAATGTACAAGCAGCAGCTGACCAAGCTTTTCAAAAAGCCTTTTTATTGCGGCATCATCAATCATGCTATCCTTGATGGAAAGGTTGTAGAAGGCAACCATGAAGCACTTATCACCAAAGAGATCTTTTTGCAGGTGAACGGCCTTCACCGCTCAGCGCACAACTACGGCGTGCCGCACAAAAAAGAAGTAGAAGCCGTACTCCTGAAAGTCTTCATCAAGTGCGAGGATTGCGGAGAACCGTTTACAGGTTATGGCGTGAAAGCAAAAGGACTGTGGTATTATAAGTGCAGAACAAAGGGCTGCGGCTGTAACCGCAGTGCTAAGAAGATGCACGAGGACTTTGAAACCTTGCTTGCATCTTACAGCGTAGGACCGAAAATGATTAAGCCCATTGCTTACCAAATAGAATACTGGTTTGAGCAGCTCAATAAGGAATCCATCGAACAAGAAAAGACCTTGAAACAAAAACTTATTGAAGTGACTCAGAAGATTGACACGATTGAAGAAAAGCACTATGTCCTAGAAGAAATGAACAAGGAAAGCTTTGATAAGTTCTATGGCCGTTACACCAAAGAACGAGAAGAAATCAAAGAGGTACTAGGAAAGCTAACACCGCAGATTTCGAGCCTAAAAAAGAGTATTGAAGAAGGGGTTACCTTTTCAACTAAACTCGCTACAGTGTGGACTTCCAGTCCAGTCAGTAAGAAAGAAAAGCTGCAAAAACTGCTCTTCCCAGATGGGATCATCTATTCGAAGAAAAATGAGGCATTTCGAACCGAGAAAGTAAATTCTTTTTTTACTCTGATTGCAGATGCAGCAAAGGGTTTAGGGGAAAATAAAAAGGGGACAAACAAAGTTTTACCTTGTTTGTCCCCATCAGCGGAGACTGAGGGATTCGAACCCTCGATACCCTTTAGAGGTATACACACTTTCCAGGCGTGCTCCTTCAACCACTCGGACAAGTCTCCAATCGAAGGGCAGCAAATTTAAAGGTTCTCCGCAAACGAAAACAGTTTTTCTGCGTTGGTGGACGTTGTTGAGAAAACTTCTTCCAGAGATATGTTTAGCAGAGAGGCGATTTTTTCGGCAACCGTCTTCGTGTACGCCGGCTCGTTCCGCTTGCCGCGGTATGGCACAGGCGCCAGATACGGCGCATCCGTTTCAAGAACCACAGACGACAGGCCAATAGCTGAAATGACTTTGTCCAAGCCTGCATTTTTAAACGTTACCACGCCGCCAATTCCCAAAAAGAAACCCAGCTTTATAAGCTTTCCCGCTTGCGCCTCTGTACCGGAAAAGCAGTGAAAGACGCCGCGCAAGGAAGGATGTTTTGCCACAACCCCGATGCATTCGTCAATGGCATTGCGGGAGTGAATGACAACGGGCAAGTTGTACGCAAGAGCAAGTTCTATCTGCTGTTCAAAAGCCGCATACTGTTGCCGGACAAAGGTTTTATCCCAATAAAAATCTAACCCGATTTCACCAACGGCAATAAAACGCCGCTGGGCAAGATGGTTTTTAACGGCTTCTATTTCTTGCGAATAATTTTCCTGTACCGAGCAAGGATGAAGCCCCATCATGCTTTTGCAAATTGGGTAGGCCGCTTCGGTTTCAAGCATTTGTCCGTGCGTGGATGAATCAATAGCGGGTAAAAAAATTTGAGTTACACCAGCACTCTGCGCCCTTAAGATCATTTGCGACCTGTCTTTGTCAAATTCAGGCAAATAAACGTGCGCATGCGTGTCAATTAAAAAAGGCTGCATGGCTCAAAACTCAGTTAAAAAAATTTAAGAAGAATTTAAACCTCTTTACTTTGACTCCTTCTTACGTGCACCAAAAAGCAAAAATCATGAAACGGTTTTCTCTCGCTGCTCAATTAACAGGCGTTGTTCTTGCTGCAACGCTTGCGGCAATTGGTTGTAAAAAAGAAAACAGCGATACGTTGTCGCCGCAAGAAGAAATGCAGGCTGCAACTTATACCAGCCAGTCGGAAGTGGATGCGGAAATAGCCTTTGATGATGTGTATGATAACGTGATGGGCGTAAACACGGAGGTGGGACTTGGCGGCGTAGGGGTTTTCGGCCGCATTGCCTCTTCACCAACCGGCCGGACGGCAAGCGTTGACTCGCTGCCGCCCTGCACAACCGTAACCGTCAGTCCGCAACAAACAGGCGCCTTTCCAAAGACTGTCGTTCTGGACTTTGGTACCGGCTGCTTTAGCCACGGTCATTTGCGCAGCGGAAAAATCAGAACGGTTTATACTGGCCCTCTTAGAGAAGCCGGCAATTCGGCCACCACCACCTTCGACAATTTTAAAATTGACAGCGTGTTGGTAGAAGGGACACATAAAATAACCAACACAACCAACCTAACAAGCGGCTCAAACCAACGACAGTTTAAAATAGAACTGACCAATGCCAAACTTACCCATCCGAACGGCGATTATTCGGAATGGGCAGCTACCCGTACCCAAACACAGATTGAGGGCAACGGTACCGCAGCGCCGGCAGACGATATTTTAAGCGTTCAGGGAACGGCCCACGGCCGGGTAAAGCACGCTACGCTGATCGTGATTTGGAACTCTGAAATCACGGAGCCACTAATCAAAAAATACACCTGCCGCTGGATCTCGAAAGGCCGTGTAAAAACGGTGCGGGAGGGCCTGCCAACCAACACACCTTGGGTTGCGATTTTGGATTACGGCGCAGGAACCTGTGACAATCAAGCCACTCTGACTATTAACGGCAATACCCAACAAATTACTTTGCACTAATTAGAAATATTCTTTTACCTTTAAACCAGTTTTCATAGGGTACGGATTAAAAACGGGCCAGGGTTTCTACCCAGGCCCAAATTTTTTAAAGGCTTTCCATAGAGATTTTCCCAAATTTATAACCCTCTTCTTTTAAGGTTTTTAGCACAACCGGTAAAGAGGCCTTTAAATTTCTGAATGCTTTTTCGCTGTCGTGGAAGACAACGATTGAACCCGGCGCCACATTTTTTAACACGTTTTTTATGCACGTTTCGGGCGATGTTTTTGCATCGAAATCAGCGCTCAAAACATCCCACATAATGACCTTTAAATTCTTTCTTTGCATGGCTGCTGACAAGCCCTTTGCCTGTTCCGATTTTAGTTTTCCGTACGGTGGTCGAAACAGGTTCGCATTGATGACTTTTGCCGCTTCAGCTACATCTTTTAAATAAGTTTCTTTATCCGTTTTCCAACCATTCAAATGACGTTGCGTATGATTGCCAACACTGTGTCCTTGCTTTGTTAACTCATTGTATGTTTCGGGGAATTTAAGCACGTTGTCGCCGATGCAAAAGAACGTAGCTTTTGCGTTGTATGCCTTTAATTCGTTCAGCACCCAAGGTGTGATTGACGGATGCGGACCGTCGTCGAAAGTGAGGTAAACGATTTTTTCCTTTGACGGAATGTGCCACACGTAAGAAGGAAAAAATTGTTTTGCCCACTTGGGCGTTTTGATAAAAAAACGATGCAACATTGAAACGAAGATAAATGCTGAAAGCCGGAGGGAAGAGTTGGCAGTGAAGAGTTCAAAAATTCAAAAGCCGATGTTTTGATTCAATCCTCTCCTACCTTTTTAAGTTCTTTCTGACTTCTGACTTCTGACTTCTGACTTCTGACTTCTGACTTCTGACTTCTGACTTCTGACTTCTGACTTCTGACTTCTGACTTCGTACTTTTGCCCGCTATGGAAAAGAAAGTTCGGGTACGGTTTGCGCCCAGTCCTACAGGAGGTTTGCATCTGGGCGGCGTTCGCACGGTTTTGTACAATTATCTTTTTGCCAAACAACAGGGTGGCGACTTCATTCTTCGCATCGAAGACACCGACCAAAGCCGCTACGTACCCGGCGCCGAAGAATACATTTTCGAAACCCTGAAATGGTGTGGTCTTGAACCCGACGAAAGCACGCAACACGGCGGTGCATTTGGGCCTTATCGCCAAAGTGAACGAAAAGAAAGCTACCGCAAATACGCCGAAGAATTGGTGCAGAAAGGTTACGCCTATTATGCTTTTGATACGGCTGAAGAACTCGACCAAATGCGTGCCCGCTTGCGCACTGCTGAAAATCCTTCGCCGCAATACGACCGAAACGTGCGAACACAGATGCGCAACTCGCTTTCGCTTTCAAAAGAAGAGGTAGAGGCCTTGTTGCAAAAAGAAGTGCCGCACGTGGTTCGCATTAAAATGCCCGAAGGCGAAACGGTTTCATTCACCGACATGATTCGCGGTGAAGTCAGCTTCGACACGTCGGTTGTTGACGACAAAGTATTGCTGAAAGCCGACGGCATGCCAACGTATCATTTAGCGGTAGTGGTGGACGATTACCTCATGCAAATCTCCCATGCTTTTCGCGGCGAAGAATGGTTGCCCAGCGCACCGGTGCACGTGTTGCTTTGGCGTTATTTGTTTGGCGAAGAGGCGATGCCGCAATGGGCGCATCTTCCGCTGATACTTGGGCCAAACGGAAAGCTCAGTAAACGCGACGGCGCCAAATACGGCTTCCCCGTTTTTGCCATGAACTGGAAAGACCCCAAGACGGGCGAGCTAACCGAAGGCTTTCGCGAAAGAGGGTTTTTGCCCGAAGCCTTTGTAAACATGCTTGCCGTGCTTGGCTGGAACGACGGCACCGAACAGGAGGTGTTTTCATCGGATGAATTAGTGCAGAAATTTTCGATTGAACGAGTGCACAGCAGCGGCGCCAAATTCGATTTTGAAAAAGCGAAATGGTTCAACCATGAATGGATGAAAAGGTTAAGCTTTGAACGCTTGAAGTTGGATGTAAAGGATGCTTTTTCTAAGCACGAATTAGAAATTAGCGACGACGCCTACTTAGATAAAATCATTGCACTGGTAAAAGACCGTTGCACCCTGTTGCCAGATTTTTGGGAACACAGTTTCTTCTTTTTTAAAGCGCCGAAGCAGATTGATTTTGCACCCGTCATGGCCAAATGGAATCCCGTGAAAAAAGATTTCTTTGGCCATTTCTCGCGGCAGCTTTTGCATGTGAGCGAATGGAAAGCCCCATCGCTGGAAAGCCTGTTTAAACAGTTGGCCGAAGGTGCAAACATCAAGCCCGGCGAGTTGCAATTACCGTTACGGTTGATGCTCGTGGGTGGAAAATTTGGCCCGCCCGTTTTTGACATCGCCGAAGTATTGGGCAAAGAAGAAACAGTAAACCGCATTGAATACGCACTGACGCAAGTTCCAGAACGTTGATGCGTTGTTCGCATTGCGTTCTTGTGATTGAATAAAAATCACGAGAACGCAAATAGGTAGATTGTTACCCGCGTTGCTCCATTAATTTTACAACGGCTTCCCATTCTCTGGCAAGCGAACGAAGAAAGGCTTTGTCTTCGCTGCTTAACGTTTTTATTCCTTCGGTATTTGCCTGCACCTGCTCCGCTGTGCGAATGCCGGGAATAACGGTACTGATTTCCGCGAAGCTTAAAATATAATTCAGCGCATGGCTTGTTTTTGACAAGCCTTCTTTTTCCGCAAGTGGCCAAACTTTTTCTTCCAGAATCTTTGTTGCTTTTTGCAGTATCTCCGGCGTTAACCGAAAACTGCGGTGGTCGTCTTTTTCAAACCTTGTTGACGAAGAAAATTTACCCGTAAGCAAACCAAATTGCAAAGGCATTCGTGCAATGATACCGTAGCCTTTCGCAGCCGCTTTTTCTATCGTTGTTAAGGCTCTTTGATTGATGACGTTGAAGACAAGTTGAAGGCCGTTGCCGTAATTTTTTTCCATCAAATAATCCGCTTCGGCTTGCGGGTAAAATGTGTTCAACGACAAACCCCAATAACGGATTTTTCCCTGCTGTTTCAACGCTTCCATTGCGTCGATACATTCACCGCTTTGCAATTGAGCAAGCCGCGCAGAATGCAATTGGTAATAATCAAGACAATCGCGTTTCAACCGCTTTAAGCTTTTTTCGCAGGCTTCCACAATGTATTCTTTCGAATAATCCAGTACAATCTTTTCGTCAATGTTCCGATGACCAACTTTCGTAGCGATAACGATGTCTTTGTTTTCGCCAATCGTTTCGCCCAATAACGCTTCCGAATGACCGAGACCGTAGAAGTCGGCCGTGTCAAAAAAATTAATTCCGGCATCAAGCGCTGAATAAATGGCTTTGGTAGAAACGGCGTCATCGGCATCGCCCCATCCAATGGGCACATCGCCCACTTTTGCGCCACCGCCAATGGCCCAGGCGCCAAAGCCAATTTCGCTGATACGTAAATCCGTATTGCCAAACTTTCTGTATTTCATCTTGCAAAATCTTGGTTGTGTAATCTACTTTATTTTTGACGCACTGTATGAACGAAGAACACAAACGCCCGATAAGAGTGCTGGTAGCCAAAGTTGGCCTCGACGGACACGACCGCGGCGCAAAAGTAATTGCCACCGCACTGCGCGACGCCGGCATGGAAGTCATTTACACCGGCCTTCGGCAAACACCTGAAATGGTTGTCAGCGCTGCTTTGCAAGAAGACGTGGACGCCATAGGCATTTCAATTTTGTCCGGCGCACACATGACGGTATTTCCAAAGGTTGCTGCGTTGATGAAAGAGAAAGGGATGAACGACGTGCTGCTTACCGGCGGCGGCATCATTCCCGAAGACGACATGAAGCAATTGAACGAACAAGGAGTAGGAAAACTTTTTGCACCGGGAACCACGACTTCTGAAATAGCAACGTATATACAAGATTGGGTAAAAACAAATCGTTCCTTTTAATTGTTTTATTATGTACACAACCCTGCTTACATCCTTAGACAACAACATCTTCACCGTCACCATTAATCGTCCCGATAAACTGAATGCACTAAACAAAGACGTGATGAACGACCTTGACAAGATACTTGACGAAATTGAAAGCAACGCACAAATCAAAGCGGTCATTCTCACCGGCGCAGGACAAAAAGGATTTGTTGCGGGGGCCGACATCGGCGAGTTTGTAGGCTTGAGCAAAGAAGAAGGGAAAGCGCTTGCCAAAAAGGGACAAGACATTTTTTTTAAAATTGAAAACAGCAGCAAGCCAATCATTGCGGCCGTGAACGGCTTTGCACTTGGTGGCGGTTGCGAGTTAGCTATGGCTTGTCATTTTCGCATTGCCAGCGAGAACGCAAGGTTTGGCCAACCCGAAGTAAACCTTGGCTTGATACCGGGTTACGGTGGTACGCAACGTTTGGTGCAATTGATTGGCAAAGGCCGTGCATTAGAACTGCTGATGACGGGCAATATTATTGATGCGCAAGCGGCGCTTCAATACGGCTTGGTGAATCACGTAGTGCCGCAGGAAGAGTTGCTGAATAAAACAAAATCTATTTTAGAAATCATTCTTGCCAAAGCACCGCTGGCTGTGGGCAAATGCATCGCGGCGGCAAACGCAGCTTATTCCGATAAAGGTTATCAGACAGAATTGGAAAGCTTCGGCGAATGCTTTGCTACCGAGGACATGAAAGAAGGAACATCTGCATTTTTAGAGAAAAGAAAGCCCGCATTTAAAAGCCGGTAATTCTTAAGGGAAGACCCGAATTGTTTTCACATATCTGCCCTGGTAATATTTGTTTAGCGGTGTAATTGTTACGCCGTGTTGTTTGCCCGATGTGGAATGAATAAAACGCAAAGTGTCGGTATTGGAAACCACAATGCCCATGTGCCCGACAAAGCGTTCGGTGCTGTCCGTGCCGGTGAACAAAATCAAATCGCCGCTCCTTGCATCGGCGCCACTGACTTCCTTTCCCACATGGGTAAAATCAATGGACGACCGCGGCACGACAACATCAAAATGTTTGAAAACATAGGTGATAAAACCCGAGCAATCGAAACCTTTTGCCGGATCGGTAGAGCCGTACAAATAAGGCGTACCAATCAACGTTTTGGCAAAGTCAACAAGCTGCTGTGGTTGCACGGCCTTTGTATCAATCGACCCTTTGGGGAGAACCAATGGATTCTTTTTTATTGTGTCCAATTCTTCGCCTGCTTTCACGCTATCGTGCTTAACGCTGTCCAACAACGGCGCTTTTGCCTGCGAGGTATCTGTAACCAAAAGACTGCCGTTGGCATTGTTGCTTCGGCTGATAATGAATACCGCCGCTTCCCACCCCCCGAAAATGATAATCAACACAACAATTATCCGCTTCATTACGTCCCGTTTTGATTCGCCGGAATTGGCTTCTTTATTCCTCAATCGAAAATCGAACCAAGCAGACAATAGTGATGCGGCTGCCTTATGGGAAAGCGGTTCTTTCGTTGCAGGCTTTGCGGTTTGTAAACAAGCCGAAGCTATTGCTTCACTACAATTATGTTTTCTTCTTCTATCGCAATAACGTCGTTGAAAAACTGCGCCACTTTCGGATAGTCTGCCGCCGGAATGACGTGCTGCTTTAACGAAACGGTGCTTACTGTTGTAAGTTGATTGGAGGCCGCATCGTAGCGGCAAGTTCGCTTATAATAGCTGTAAGGAGATTGAAGTTCTTTGCCGGCGGGCAAAGCCTCCGGCGTAAATCCTTGCGGAAAGTGGAACACCGTGGTATCGCTTTTCTCGTAGGGATAGGCAAACAAATAGTCCGTTTCCCTTGTTGCAACTTTCATGCGTTCCGTTGCCGAGCGGTTGACACAGAGCGGGAGGAAATACTTGTTGCCCGATTTGAAATCGTAGAACCTTTCGTAAGTACGGACAACGCCAAAACCCGCCTGCCCTTTATCATCAAAAGACGAAACGGATATTTCGTCCGGATTTTTGAAGTGCAGCGTTTGCATCAGGCGTTGTTTCTGTTCGTCTTCCTTCAGTTGAAAAACGTCATGATAATACGAAGCCGGTTCGCCACTGCTGGCAACCTCGTTCTGAATCGTCGCGCCGCCCCCGGCGTTGATTGTTACGGTGCTCTTCGCGCAAACGGTGTTGGCCCGGTAATCGCTTTTCGGTGTGTTTACTATAACGCCTCCATTTTCAGTCAGCAGCAAGGCTTTTTTATTTTCGGTAAACGTTCCCAATTCGCCGGCCTTGTTGTACGTACTCGTGCACTCAAGCCAAGTGGTGTCTTTATCATTGGGAACGCAAAGAATAACGTGGCTAAACACATTGTTCGGGAATTGTGGATCAATTGCAGGTTCCTCGTAACCAGAATTAATTAGAGCGGGGTAAGCCATGATGCCCACAGCCTGCAACAAATAACGCATGTAATTGGTCAGTGCCTTGCAATCGCCAAACTTGTTTTCGTCCACAAATTTTATCGCAAAAGGCTTCCAGCCGCCAATGCCTAACTGAATATTGACATAGCGTGTATTGTGTTGCAGGTATTGGTATAGTGTACTAATTATCTCCTGCCGGTCCTTTGCTCCTTTCACCAGTTCTTTAATATCGGCAATGCGGTCTTGACTGAACGGTGTTTTTTCTTCGAAGAGTTTATAAGCCCAGCGGCCATAATCAGCCCAAGAGCGGAACTCACCTTTGTAGCCGTCATATGAAAACTCGTTCGGCGCTATTTCTATCCTTGGCATATAGTATGAAGCCGTATAGCCGTCGGTTTCAAACTTTTTTGCACTTACGTTTTTCACCTCCCAGACGTACCGTTTTGTGTTGCCCATTGCCTCAACCTGAGGCGTTGCACTTAGGTTTAGCGTACGTTGCCTGATGTCCAGTGAAACGGGCGCAAACACTTCATAACGAAACAGCTCAGTTACGGTCCGGTACTGGTAAATATACCTGTTGAGAAACTGGTTATAGCCTGTCGCATGCCGGGTATATTGCACGTCGAGTGTACAGGGATAAGCAGGCGCCGGCGTGTAAAGTTTCATCACTTTGTCGTCGGTTACCAAGGTCATTCCATCGTAAGCGGCTACGGTTTCAAAATCTTTCTTCGTATATTTTTTTACCAATTGCCCGAAAGCATCAAGCACCTTTATTTCAATATCCTCCACCTTAAAGAGTTTATCAACCGTGAAGCGGTGATGCAAAAGATACGCAGCGTCCGCATTCAAGAGCGTCATAACCTTGTGCACTTTCAACGTGTATTCCGAAGGCGAAAGAACAGTGAGCACGGCTTCATCAAGTTTGTAAACGGCGTCGGCGTCTTTTTTTAATTCTTCCGGTATGCTTGCAAGCGTTGTTGCAGGCGGGGACGGCTCTTGCTGACCTCGTGCAACGAGCATTACAAAACAGGCAAAAGCAGCGGCAATTGTTTTCAACATGCGTTTAGTTGGATTTCAGTAAAACGGGTTCGTTCAGCAAATCAACCATCTCGTTAAAGAAAGCCTTTACCGTATCGTATTCATCGGCTTTGTACGCTTCGCGGTCAATCAAAATGATCAATTTGAAATAGAGGATGTTGTCGCGCTTCTCAATGATCCGGCTGATGGACATCGACCGGTCGGGCGATACCAGCTTTTTGTTTTGCGGGAGCGGCTCGGTCGTAAAATTTGCAGGCAGTTCAAACGTACCGGTTACCGTGCTGCTGAATTTTGCACCGAAATCAATGTCGGTAAAACGGTATTGCGTGGTGAAAGGATTTTCGGCGAAGCCGGTAAATAGATTTGCGTTCAGTAAGTAATAGTCACCCGATTTTTTCAGCGCATAATGAAAGCCCGTCTCTTGACGCAACGCCAGTGAATCATTTTTCAATCCTTCCACGGAAAAGGAATCAATCTTCAAAAATGAATTGCGTTTCAGCAAAGCATCGCGGTAGCGGGTCGTATCGCTTTTGTAGCGGGCCTCTTTTTGAAGCTTTGCATAATCGCGGCTTTCAACAACGGCTGAACCGCGCAGTTCACCGTCTTTTGTTACGCTGCCAGCCAGCATAACACCTTCACTGAGGCGGTGCGGCAAATTGGTAAAGTAAACAAAGCGGCCACGCTTTTTTTCCACCAGGTAAGCCGCAGTGTTTAGCAAATCGGAAGGCACCATAAAAAAGGGCGTGCGGCCGTTGGAGCCGTCCAACACGTATTGCCTGCCTTCGCAGTTTACCAGCGCAACCACTTTGTTGAATTGATCGAGAAAAGAATAGGTCGTGTCAATGCGGCCGTTGTCCCTTTCACTCGCAAGCAATGGATAAGCATCAAGGCCCGCGCTTTTCAGCAAGGCCACAAGCAACAAATTAATGTCGCCGGTGGTTCCTTTCTTTTTTTCCAGCACCGATTTTACGCCGTCCTCGCAATATTTGGAGTTGATGCCGTTCCATACAAAATTCGACCGTACGTAATCGTAAATCGCTTTGAGTTTTTCGGTTGGAGAAAACGTGGACGGCAGTTCTTTTATAAGCGGGCTGCCGGAAAGATTTTTGTTTGCCTGCGAACCAAAACTCTCATCGAGCAAAAGGTCCTTGGTCAGTTCATCCCACGTGGACATATAACTCTGCTTGCCATAGTAATCGGTGTAAGAAGCAAACTGAAAATTGACGCGTTGCAAAAAGCTTTCGGTGCTGGCCGTGTACACTTCGTTGCGAAGACCGGGAATATCGTGCATTACAAAACGGTACTTGCCGTTGGCTTTGTCCGGCACAATTTGAATGGGATATTCGGCGCTTTTATGCACGCTGTAAGCAAATTCCGAATTGGCCATAGGCGCCAGTTCAAAAGAGCTGGTCATTACCGGCAAATCACTCTGAAACTCCCAGCGGCGTACGTTGGCAAAGCGCCGCTTTATGCTTTGATATTTGTAGTCAATGATGCTGCCAACTTTTACATTGGGCAGGGCAAAAGTGTAGGTTGAGTACAGCGAACTCACCTTTCTGTTAAAGATCTGTTTTTCGTCCAGCACGCTGGTTGAGATGGAACCGTTTTCTCCGGGTGTTATCACTACGGCGCTAATGTTTATGAGGTATTCGTAACCGTTGGCGCTATAGTACGGAATGACAACGTTGCCCTGTTCAACACCCTTTTGTTTTAAAACCTTAATGCGAACGCGGTGGTCGGTTATGAGTTTGTATTGATCGTCGTACCCGGCCACTGCCTGATCAAGCAGCACAACGGCATCGGCGCTTTTGTCAAAGGGACATTCTTTTAAATCCATTTCGGCTATAAGAAATTGTCCAAACGGAACGGGTTCCTCCTGGGCTGCGGAAAACAAGGCAGGAAGAAAGCAGAGGCAACAGACAAAAATCCTTTTGCAAAGGGTAGCAAGGGTAAACATAAGCCGGTTAAGTTTTGTAAAAGAAATTCAATGCGGCAAACAACGTTGAAAACAGCGATTCAAGTTTAGGTCAAAAAGCCGAAACAACCAATGCTTCGCAGAAATTTATACGATGGGCCAATGTCTCTTACGCATTGAAACGGTCCGCTGCAGCTTTTCTTTTCCCGGCGTTTATCTTTGCGCCACTCAAAACATTGCCATGTCAAATTACCGCATCGAAAAAGATACCATGGGCGAGGTGCAAGTGCCCGTTGACGCCTATTACGGCGCACAAACGCAGCGCAGCATCGACAACTTTAAAATTGCGCAGGACATCAACCGAATGCCCAAGGAAATTATTCGCGCCTTTGCGTATTTAAAAAAGGCCGCAGCCATCACCAACTTCGAAGCCGGCGTTCTGCCCAAAGAAAAAATGGAATTGATTAGCCGCGTGTGTGATGAAATTTTAGAAGGAAAACTCGATGAATATTTTCCGCTCGTGGTTTGGCAAACCGGTAGTGGTACGCAAAGCAACATGAACGTGAACGAAGTGGTGGCTTACCGTGCACACGTTTTAAACGGCGGCAAACTGGAAGACAAAGAGAAGGTTTTGCATCCCAACGACGACGTAAACAAATCGCAATCGTCGAACGACACCTTTCCTACTGCGATGCACATTGCGGCTTACAAAATTTTGGTGGAGACAACCATTCCCGGTATAGAAAAGTTGCGCAATACGTTGGCCGAAAAAAGCAAGGCATTTATGAATGTGGTGAAGATTGGCCGCACGCATTTCATGGATGCCACGCCGTTGACTTTGGGACAAGAGTTTAGCGGTTACGTTTCGCAATTGGATCATGGATTGAAAGCGATTAAAAACACGCTTGATCATTTATCGGAACTGGCGCTTGGCGGTACGGCTGTTGGTACGGGCATCAACACACCAAAAGGTTATTCGGAAAACGTTGCCAAACACATTGCACAATTAACCGGTCTTCCGTTTAGAACGGCGGAAAATAAGTTTGAAGCATTAGCCGCACACGATGCGATTGTGGAAGCACACGGCGCTTTGAAAACAGTAGCCGTTAGCCTGATGAAAATTGCCAACGACATCCGCATGTTGTCATCGGGTCCACGCAGCGGCATTGGCGAAATTTTTATTCCCGACAACGAGCCGGGTTCGTCCATCATGCCGGGCAAAGTAAATCCTACGCAGTGCGAAGCGCTGACGATGATTGCCGCGCAAGTGTTGGGCAACGATGTTGCCATTAACATTGGCGGCTCAATGGGGCATTTTGAATTGAACGTGTTCAAGCCAGTAATGATCTACAACTTTCTGCACAGCGCACGGTTGATTGGCGACGGCTGCGTTTCGTTTAATGACAGGTGTGCCGTCGGCATTCAGCCTATTGAAGAGAACATTAAAAAGCACGTTGACAATTCGCTGATGCTGGTAACTTCTCTCAACACAAAAATTGGTTATTACAAAGCCGCTGAAATTGCGCAGAAAGCACACAAAGAGGGAACAACGCTAAAAGAAATGGCCGTGAAGCTTGGCTACGTTACACCCGAAGAATTTGACCAATGGGTAGTGCCGGCAAACATGGTGGGAGAAATCAAGTAAGGAGATGACGGATGAAAGATGAAAGATTGCTTACGCCAATGTAAGCAGATCAACAAAAAACCTCTCTGAATTCAGAGAGGTTTTTTGTTGATCTGAAGTGCTGTCATCTGTCATCTTTCATCCGTCATCTTACTGAAAGATGTAGCGAATGCCCAATTGAATTTGGAAACGCGATGACTGACTCGTGCTGTTTTGGAAAGAGCTAGTCAACGGAATTTGATTCGTTGCATCCAAATATGGGAACGAGAACGAAGGCTTGCCGGCATCAAGACCCGAGCTAACAATTCCTTTGAAGTTCAGCAACGAATAGTTGTTGCCCGAACCCAAAGAACGGCTCGTAGTGCGGAAGATGCCCCAGTTCTTGTTGATCAGGTTTCCGAAATTGTAAACGTCAGCGGTGAAGCGCAAGGTGTTTGTGCGCTTGCCCACGTGCAACATAAAGTCCTGCGTAAAATTCAGGTCAAGACGTTTGTAGAAAGGCAGCATCAAGCCGTTTCTTTCCGCGTACAAACCTCTCCTGTGACTCAGGTAAGGATCCTGGTTGATGTATGCGTTCAACTGGTTCCACAACACCGTAGTGGAACGTGCGTCGGAAGCATTATCTGCTACCAACACAATCTCGCTTTGATTGCGCGGAACGTAAATCAAATCGTTGCCGGTAAGGGCATCGTTGTTTACGTCGCCGTTGTAGGTATAACTTGCTGTGCCGCCGTTGGCCGCTTCGTAGGTAAAGCCAATTGAAGTGGCAAAGTATTTTGCGTACTCAAGACGATAGTAAGCAGCGGCCACTACGCGGTGCGGTTGATTGTAGTTTGAATAGCCCAACTCCGGTACGTTCGGGTCGCCGCTTATGGGACGGTCGCGCCAGATAGACTGCGCAATCGAACCACCGTCGTTTACAGACTTGCTCTTTCCGTAAGTATAAGCCACCATCGTGTACAGGTTGTTCACGTTGCGTTGCAACTGACCAGTGACGGTGTACGAGTAACCTTTCGACGTGTTCGTCATCAAAATCGCATCCGAAATATTCGGATTGGTCAGCGAAGCGCCGCCAGCGCCGCTGTAAATCTGTGTTGATGTGTAGCGAATGCGGTTGTCAGGACCAACCAGCGGTGTACCCGTTGAAGGCAGGTTCACGTTCTGGTGATAAACAGCGTTGATGTCTTTTGTATAAATGCCCTCTAACGTAGCGGTGATGTCGGCAAAAATTTTCTTGTCAACCGCGAGGTTGCTACGGAAAATTTGCGGGAACTTAAAGTTCTCGTCTGTTACCGCCAGGTTGTACGAGGTATTGGCAGCCGCACCCACAGGGCGATTTGCGTTTACATCAGGGCTAAACGCAACACCCGATGTTTTTACGAACGAACCAAAGTCCACACCGTTGTTGCTGGCCTGGTTTGAAACCCACACAAACGGAGGCGCACCGGCAAACACGCCCAAGCCACCGCGAACTTGCACGGTCTTGTTTCCGTTCACGTCCCAGTTAAAGCCAACGCGTGGGCTCCACAACACGGCCGTTTTCGGTTTGCGGCCTGTGTTAATCGTAACCCCGTTGCGGAAGACCAGGGCATCAGCAACCGTGTTGTCGCCAAAGCTGTTTCCGAAGATCGGAAGATCAGCACGCAAGCCGACCGTCAACACAAAATTGTTTGAGGCATTCCAACGGTCCTGTGCAAAGAATCCTAATTGCAAAGCAGAGATATCTGCGTAAGGGAACTCGCCGCCTTTGCGTGCAGAATAACGCAACTCGTAGCGTGTTGCAGTTGGCAAACCGTTGATAGCGGATTGATAGAATGCCGTCAAACTCGGGAACTGGTAAGCACCGTAATAGTTTGGTGCAAAACCGTTGCGGAATTTGTTGTAGGTATTCTGCGTACCAAGGGTGATATTGTGTTTGCCTTTGAACAAGCTCACGATGTCGTTGAACTGATACGTGTCCGTGTTCAACACATTGAAGGCCGTGAAAGGTTCATAACCAAATGACGTATAGGTGCTGCCCGAACCGTTTCCAATATCAACCAGCGGGAAGATGCCGCCGGGTGAAGAACGGAAGTCACGCAGGCGGTTGTAACCTACCTGTAACTTGTTCGACAACTGGTTGGAGAAGCGTGTATTCAACTCCGCAATGACGATGTTGAAGTTGTTGTTGATAACATAAGACGAAGCAAAGAACGGCATGCCCGTGTTGCTGGCCGTACGTCCGCCTGACAGTGAACCGCTGGTGCTGGGCACAACGTTCCGGTTGCTCTTCAGGTAAAAGTAGTTGACGGAAAACGTGTTCTTGCTGTTGATGTTGTAATCTACGCGAACCGTAGCCCGGTCGGAATTTGTGTTGTAATTGTAGTTCTCATAAGGCCCGGGATCGTATCCGTATTTTGATACGAGGAAGTTGCGCAGAGCATCCAGCGTATCGCCGTTGGCCTGCGATACAGCACCCGGAACGGCAGGCTTGCCTGTGCGGCTTGCTGTAAAGCTTGTGGCGGGTTGCGCCAGTCTTTCTCTTTCGTAGCTTACGAAATAGAACAACTTGTTTTTGATGATATAACCGCCAAGGTTTGCGCCGGTTGTATAATAATTAAAATCCTGTGAGTTCAACGTCACCGTCCCTACTCTTGTTCCCGTTAAATACGGGTTTCTCCAGTAATAATAAACAGAGCCGCGATAGTTGTTTGTACCACTTCTTGTAACCGAATTAATGCCTGCGCCTGTGAACGAACCAAGCGTTACATCATACGGAGCAATGTTCACCTGCACCTGGTCCAGCGCATCAAGCGAAATGGGTTGCGAGTTGGTTTGTCCGCCAAGCGTACCGGAAAGACCAAAGGTGTTGTTGAACGACGCACCGTTTACCGTTAAGTTGTTGTACGATGAGCTACGGCCACCGAACGAAGTTCCAAACGGTGTGTTGTTGGCCGAAGGCGTCAAACGAGTCAATTCCTGCAAGCTGCGGCTAACGGTTGGTAAACGCTCGATCTGTGAACGGGTAATTACTTCGGCTGCACCCGTGCGGCTGCGGCTGAAAACCTTGTCGCTGCGGGTTGCCGATACCGTGACTTCCGTAAGGTTGCCGGCTGATGAAATCAATGTAAAATCGGCTTTGTAAGCCGTGCCGAGAGAGAGAGTTATGTCACTTTGTTTGGATGGCTGAAAGCCCACAAAAGTAGCGGTCACTTCGTAAGGGCCGCCCACACGAACGTTCGGCAAATTGTAACGTCCGTCACTTCGCGTAGAAGTGGTGTACCTCGTGCCCGTAGGCAAATGGATTGCTGTAATGCTGGCCCCTTGTAACGCCTGTCCGCTTTCGCCGGTCACCACCCCTTGTAGCTCAGAGGTAGTTTCCTGGGAAAAGACGTTTACAAAAGAGACCAAAAGAAAAGCAATCAAAAGGAAAGCGTTCTTTTTTCTCATGAGTTAAAATTTGCGTCAAAGTTGCGATGATTCAGTCTTTTAGTCAATCACATTTTATTAAGAAATGATGACGTTCACCAACAAAATGATCTGTCTCATTTGTTTGAAGTCCCGCTTCAATCCTTGTAGAACATTTTCTACAAGGATTGAAGGAAAGGGATAACAGCGGTTGGTAAACAAGACATTCATCTGTGTAATTGATTTATCTGTCCAAGAATTCGCTCAGCTTGTTTGAGGGAATGTTATTTGCCGCATAACAAGAGCCACGCCTTAACTATCGCCCATGCAAGAAGAAAAACATCAAGCGCCCAAAACAGAAAAACCGAAGAGAAGCCTGCCTGTGCGCATTGCACGGATCGTTGCCAAGACGGTTCTGTTTCTGCTGCTGTTTGTCATTGTTGTATTCTTACTCCTTCTCACGCCGCCCGTGCAAAAGTTTCTGACGGGCAAGGTTGAAAATTACCTTCAAAACAAATTGCACACACGGGTGCAGATCGGCCGCATTTCTTTCGGCCTTTCCGGCAATGTGGCACTGCAAAACGTTTACATCGAAGACCAGACAAAAGACACTTTGATTGCCGGCGGCACCATTAAAGCCAACGTGGCTTTTCTAAAACTCCTTTCAAACGAGGTGGAAGTAAAAGGCATCGAGCTACAAAACATAACGGCAAAAATTAAACGTGCCTTGCCCGACACGGTTTTCAATTACCAGTTTGTCGTAAATGCCTTCACCAGTGGCGCCACAAAGGATACCAGCACCGGCGCACCCATGAAATTGAATGTGAGCGACGTAACGCTGGACAACGTTGCCGTCACATACAAAGACGTGATTACCGGCAATGATTTGTTTGCAAAGATTGGCTACGCCACCACAACGATTGATTCGCTTGACCCCTACACGCAAACCTTTGATTTTCCCACACTCATTCTGCGGAACAGCGTTGTGCGCATGAAACAAATGACGCCGCTCTTGCAACCCAAGCCAATGTCGCAGGATTTGAAAGAAGCGGCGACGCCTTCTCCCATGCACTTGAACTTTGGCGTACTGGACGTTTCAAAGGTTGCGATACAATACGACAACGATGTGTCGGCGATGTACGCAAACATCAACATCGGCAAATTAAAAGTTGACGGCAAGCTGTTGGATCTTCAGCACAACAAAATTTATCTGGACGAATTGGATTTGGCCAACACAACGGCTAACATTCGAATGGGCGCAAAGCAAGGTGCGCAAGTGGTGAAGCAACAAGCCAAGCAGGAAGTAGCGGCCGAAAGCACTGCGGGTTGGGATTTTAAAATAGACAAGGTTCGCTTTGACAACAACAACGTTGTTTTCAACGATGACAGCAAACCGGCACTCAACTACGGGATGGATTACAGTCACCTCAAATTTGACAGCCTCACGCTGTACGCCGACAATTTTGTCATGAACAATGATTCAACCGGCACAACAATCACGAAAGGTTCTTTCAAAGAAAAAAGTGGTTTCGTGTTGAATGAGGTTCACGGTGATTTGTTGTATGCCAATCACCAATCTTACTTAAAGAATTTGTTGATCAAAACACCGGGTACGGAATTAAAGCGCAGCCTCGTGTTGCAATACGCTTCGCTTGATGAACTGAGCAAACATTTTGAACGCACCGTGTTTGACATAGACGTAACCGATAGCCGTGTGCAGGTGAAAGACATTCTCACCTTTGCGCCGCAGCTTCGGTCGCAGCCGGCCTTGCGCAATCCGAACGACGTGTGGCACATGAACCTCGTAGCCAAAGGAACAATGGATCGCATGAATGTTGCCGACTTGAAATTTGACGGATTGCAAAACACACATCTCAATGCAAGCGGCACGTTAAGCGGCTTGACAAACCCGAACAACGCCGGCGGCAATTTTACCATCCGCCGCTTTACAACAAACCAGAACGACCTTGCCTTGTTTGCCGGTTCGAGCTTGAAATCACTGCCGCTAAGTTTGCCGCAGACCATCAATGCTTCGGGATACATCAGCGGCAATGCAGGACGATTGAATACAACGCTCAACGTAAATACAACCGACGGCAACGTGGTGCTCGATGGCAGCTTCGCCAACCTGACGAATCCAGCGGCAATGTCGTACAACGCAAGAGTGCTGGCCTCCAATCTTCAACTCGGAAAAATTTTAAAACAACAAGGGACGATTGGAAATCTAACCGGACGGTTTACCGCAACGGGCCACGGCATTACACCCAATACCATCAACACAAAATTTTCGGCGAACATCAATTCCGTTGGCTACAATCATTACAACTACCGCAACATTAACCTGAATGGCACATTGAATAAAACGGCTTTCAACGTTCACGCAAACGTGAAAGACCCGAACGCAGCGGTTACGTTAACGGCCAGCGGTGATTATGCCGGTTACGGTCCGTATAAAATTGACGGCATGATTGACAGCGTGAAAGCCGACAAGCTTGGCTTTGCATCAGAGCCGTTAATCTTCCGCGGAAAAATAGCCGGCGACATTGCCAGCATCAATCCCGATAAACTGGCCGGAAACATTTTGATTACAAAAGGCCTTGTAGTTGCAGGCACCAATCGCCTTGTGCTGGATTCAGTTTCACTTGCCGCAGGCAACGACGGCGAAACCTTCATTACGCTTAACAGCGACATTGTTCGTGCGGAGTTGCGCGGCCAGTACAAGCTCACCGATTTAGGCGATATCTTTTTGAACAACATCTCGCCGTATTGGAACACCGGCACGCCGGCAAGCAACAGGCCGTTGGCGCCGTACAACATTCGCTTTACCGCCGATTTAATTTATTCACCGGCATTGGTAGCCTTTGTTCCTGATTTGAAGAAGGCCGATAACGTTCATGCCGAAGGCACGTTGGCAACAGGGCAAGGCTTGCAGGCGACTGTTACGGCGCCTTCCATCATTTACGGAACAAACGAAATCAACAATCTAAAAGCGAATGTATTTACCGATGCCAGCGGCTTGCACGCAAGCGGAACCGTTGACCGGCTGAAAACCGGTGGTTCGTTTGACATTTACAAAACAACCATCAACGCCACGGCCATGAACAACAACATCAACTTCTCCGTGGGCATTGATGACAAAGCACAAAAACAAAAATATTTTTTAAGCGGCTTGGTTGCCATGCCTGTTAATGGTGACATGAGTTTTCATCTGAACTCCGATAGCCTGCGGTTGAATTACGAGCCTTGGACGGTAACCCCAAACAACCGTATTGTGATTGGAAAAACGGCCATCACAGCAAACGATTTTACGCTTGCGAAAGGGGCCCAACAACTCACCATTCAAAGCCTTCCGGGTAGCGGTGCATCGCAACCATTGGAAGCACGATTCACCAACTTCCGCATCGCTACCATCACGGGTTTTATTAAATCAGATTCCGTTTTGGTTGACGGTGTAATCAACGGCAACGCTACGTTCACCAACCTTATGCAACAGCCTTTGTTCACAACCGATTTAACCGTGAATGATTTAAGCCTGCGCAAAGACACGTTGGGTAATTTGAACGCGAAAGTGAGTTCCACCGGCAGCCGTTACAATGCCAACGTAACGCTTACCGGCAGAGGCAACGACCTTTCCATTACAGGCTACGCCGAACCGCAAGGCAAAGACATTGCGATGAACCTTGACCTTGCCGTTCGCCGCTTGGAGATGGGAACTTTTGAAGGTGCATTGAAAGATTTTGTGACCTCGGCATCCGGTGCTGTGAATGGCAACGTATCGCTGCGCGGCACAACGGCTGCGCCGGTGATTGACGGCAAAATCAATTTCGATAACGTAGCCGTTTCGACGCTTGCCATTGGCGGCCCGTTGCGGGTAGATAATGAATCGCTGGTGCTGGTAAGCAACAAGGGACTTGAGTTCAACAAATTTTCGGTACGCGATTCGGCCAACACGCCCATCAACATCAACGGACTTGTGGGCACAACAAACTTTATCAATTACAATTTTGATCTTACCATAAGAGGCCGGCACTTTAGAGCCATCAGTCTTTCGAAAAAACAAGGCGAGATTTATTACGGCAACCTTTTCATCACTACCAACATGCACGTTACCGGCACGGAAGCTGCACCGAAAGTGGACGGCAACCTGACGGTGGACGAAGGCACCGACTTTACCGTTGTCGTTCCGCAAACCGATCCCGGCGTCGTGTCGCGTGAAGGCGTGGTAGAGTTTGTGGACTTTGACAACCCCGGTGCGGATTCGCTCTTTCTCGCCAATTACGATTCGTTGAACAAAGCCACGGCTTTGATCGGCTACGACATTGCAACAAATCTTACCATCAAGAAAGAAGCAAAATTCAACATCGTCATTGACGAAGCCAACGGCGACTTTGTTGCGTTGCAAGGTGACGCAGCCATGACCGCGGGCATTGACCCAAGCGGCAAAGTAAACCTCACCGGCACCTACACCATTGACCAGGGCTCGTACCAGCTCACGTACAATTTTCTGCAACGAAAATTTGATATTGAAAAAGGAAGCAAGATCACCTGGAACGGCGAACCAACGGACGCTTCGCTGGATGTGAAAGCCATTTACGTTGCCAACACTGCGCCGCTTGATTTGGTGAGCAATTACATCTCGGCTTCCAACCAGGCCATTCGCAACACCTACTTGCAAAAGCTTCCCTTCCAGGTTTTCCTCGACATGCAGGGTGATTTGATGAAGCCGCAAATCACCTTTGACATTGTGTTGCCCGAAGACAAAAACTACAACGTCTCGTCGGACATTATTACCAACGTGGAAACGCGACTGGCGCAATTGCGGCAAGAACCTTCGGAGTTAAACAAACAAGTGTTTGCGCTTTTGTTGCTGAACCGTTTTGTGGGTGAGAATCCTTTTCAAAGCAGCGGCAGCGGCGGCGGCTTTGATGCGGGTGCGTTGGCAAGGCAAAGCGTCAGCAAACTGTTGACCGAACAACTGAACGGCCTTGCGCAAAATTTAATTCAGGGCGTTGACCTCAACTTCGACATTGCTTCTACCGACGATTACACGACCGGCGAACGCCGCAACCGCACGGACTTAAACGTAGGCCTGAGCAAGCGCTTGCTTAACGACCGTCTCACCGTAACCGTGGGCAGCAATTTTGAATTGGAAGGACCGCAGCAAACGGGCCAGCAGAGCAACAACATTGCGGGCAACATCGCCGTCAATTACCAGTTGAGCCGCGATGGACGCTACATGCTGCGGGCTTACCGCAAGAATGACTATTTCGGTGTGGTTGACGGCTACATCATCGAAACCGGATTGCGCTTCATCATCACCCTTGATTACGACCGTTTCGCGGATCTGTTCCGCAAACGGAAGAGAGTCGTTAACAGAGATAACCAAAAAGAACCCAATCCATGAGGAAGCAATTGGCAATGCCCAACGAACAATATGCAATGAACAACAAACAATGTACAACAAACAACAGGAGACGTGCACCCGGCAAGTACGCATTGCCGATTTCTAATTGCCGTTTGCTTATTGCTCATTGCACATTGCTCATTTTTCTTGCGGCTTGCAGCGCTACGAAACACATACCCGAAGGCGATGCCTTGTACACCGGAGCAAACGTGAAATTGAACGCAGAAAACACAAGCAAGCAAGAAAAAAAAGTGTTGCTCGAAGACTTAACGGGACTTACGCGGCCCCGGCCAAACGGACGTTTCCTCGGCATTCCGTTTAAGCTTTTGCTTTGGAATTTCTTTTACACCACAAAAACAAAAGGCCTCAAACACAATCTTCAGCAACGCCTGGGCGAACCGCCCGTTTTGGCCAGCAGTGTTAGCCTTAGCGCCAACACCACGCTTCTGCAAAATCACTTACAGAACAAAGGTTTTTTTGGTGCAACGGTAAGCGCCGATTCTACCTGGAAAAAGAAAAAAGCAAGCGTTACTTATACGGCCAACGCCGGTCCGCAATACCACATCGCCTC
This sequence comes from Flavisolibacter ginsenosidimutans, assembly GCF_007970805.1. Taxonomy (GTDB): domain Bacteria; phylum Bacteroidota; class Bacteroidia; order Chitinophagales; family Chitinophagaceae; genus Flavisolibacter; species Flavisolibacter ginsenosidimutans. Next base: position 3,221,729 of record NZ_CP042433.1, read on the forward strand.
GGTAACATTTTCAAAAGACACCACGCCGCTGTCAGCGGTCATTGACACCATCAGTAAAAACACCTTGTTGAAAGTGGGTGCGCCGTATGACCTTGATCTGATCAAAGGCGAACGCGAACGCATTGACGCCCTGGTGAAAGAAAGAGGCTATTATTATTTCAGCCCCGAATACCTGTTGGTGCAAGTGGACAGTACCTATGCAAAAGATTACAAAGTAGGAATGCGGGTAGTGGTAAAGCCCACCACGCCGGCGCAAGCCCAGGAGTCTTACCGCATCAACAATGTTTACGTCTACAGCAATTATAGCCTGAACAGTGCCCGAAGAGATACGGCGCACAGCGAAGGGCAATTGTACGAAGGCTTTCACATCATTGATCCGTTGGGAAAATTCAAACCCAAGCTGTTTACCAACGTGATGACCTTTCATCCCGGAGATGTGTACAACCGCACTAACCACAACAAAACCTTACAAAGGCTGATGAATCTGAACGTGTTCAAATTTGTAAAAAACCGTTTTGAAAAAGTAGCCACCGACACGCCAAAGCTTAACGCCTACTACTACCTGACTCCGTATCCGGAGAAAGCGCTGCGGGCCGAAATTGGCGCCGAAACAAGAAGCAACAACATGAACGGCAGCGAAATCACGCTGGGCTTTACGCACCGCAACGCCTTCCGTGCCGGTGAGCAAATGGACCTTAAGGTATACGCGGGCACCGAAGCACAATTCGCGGGTTCCTTCTCGGGTGTGAGTACGTTTCGGCTTGGCGGCGAAATCAATTTTGCCATTCCGCGTTTTGTGGTGCCTTTCTTTCACATGAAGAGCAAGAGCGCCTACGTGCCGCGAACCAACATTCAATTGGGCTATGAACAACTTACGCGAAGTGGCCTTTACTCGCTCAACAGCTTTCACGGCGGCCTGGGTTATTTGTGGAAAGAGTCTCCCGTGAAATCGCACGAGCTTTACCCCATCGCCATCACCTATGCGCAACCGCGCAACGTCAACGACTCGTTTCAAAAATTGGTGGACACAAACTTTGTGTACCGCCACATCATTGACAAGCAGTTTATTCTTGGTTCAACTTACCAACTGAACATTAACCAGCAGGCGGCGGGTTTTCAAAAAATCAATTCGTTTTACTTTAACCTGCTCGGCGATATTTCCGGCAACCTTGCGGGGCTGGTGGTGCCCGGTAAGAAATTGTTCAACATACCCTTTGCGCAATACATAAAAGTAGAGGCCGACGGTCGTTATTACCGCAAACTGGGCTTGAGCAATACGTGGGCCAACCGCATCATTTTGGGCTATGGATTGCCTTACGGCAACTCAAGGCAATTGCCCTACATCAAGCAATACTTCTCGGGCGGCAACAACAGTTTGCGCGGCTTCCGAAGCCGCACCGTAGGCCCGGGTTCTTACCTGGCGTTGCCAACCTCGCAAGGTTACATTCCCGATCAAACCGGTGATTTAAAATTGGAACTGAACACCGAACTGCGGCCGAAAATTTCGGGTCCTTTGTACGGCGCTGTGTTTGTGGATGCCGGCAACATTTGGCTGGCCAACAACGACTCCACAAGGCCCGGTGCCACGTTCGGGAAAGACTTCCTGAAACAGTTGGCAATGGATGCCGGTGTCGGCATCCGGCTGGATATTCAATTATTCGTCATTCGCCTGGACCTTGCCTTCCCGATACGCAAGCCCTGGCAAACACCGGGCAACCGCTGGGTGCTGAACGACGTACGGTTTGGCGATCCAACCTGGCGAAGAGACAACCTGGTTTTCAACTTGGCCATTGGTTATCCGTTCTAAAGCTTTCGTGTTTTGTTTGATTGATAAGAGCACTTCCGAAAGGGAGTGCTTTTTGTTTTTGTTGCGTCGCACTCTTCTGCGTTCAGAACTCTTTACCGCAATGAGTTTCCTTGTTCAGTTTTCGATTGATTTTTAATTAAGTTTGGAACAAGAATATGCGGCAATACAACTTTGTGCGTCACCTTTTAGCGGCTATTTTTTAGGTAAAACTTGTAAATTTGGAATATGAAAATTGCACTTCAATACGTGAATGATCTAAACGGCAATACCCAAGCGGTGCAGTTGCCTTTGAATGAGTGGGAGAAAGTACTGAACAAGCTCAAAAAATATGAGCAAACCTTAAAACTTCGCTCCGATCTAAGAGAAGCCTTTGACCAAGTTGCTATTCTCAAAAAGCAAAAAGGACAAAAGCAAACACTAAACGATTTTTTGAATGAGCTTTAGTGTTATTCCATCAGATAAGTTCAAAAAAGAAGCAAAGAGACTTTCCAAAAAATATGCATCCTTAAAAGAGGAACTGACAGAACTGAATAATACGTTGTCAAACACTCCAGAGACTGGAACGCCATTAGGCAGCGATACCTATAAAATCCGACTCGCTATTAAAAGCAAAGGAAAGGGAAAAAGAGGTGGTGGGCGGGTTATCACATATGTAATGAAAGCTAACAAAGAAGTTTATTTGTTGACTATTTATGACAAGTCTGAGTTTGAAAATATAGACGATAGAAGTCTAAAAAATATCATTCAGTCCCTAAACTTGGAAGACTAAGGCGAACGTACAACATAGCATTTGTAAAAAGCATGGCCGAAGGGCTACCTTTCACCGACAAATCATTAATCAACAACAAAGCGAAATTGAAGCTTAGGTAAGTCTAATTCCATGCCTTCACAAATGCTTTGGACGTTAGAAGGAACCCTCTCTCTAAAAGAAAAACAAATCATGCCTCATTTCATCATTGATTGTTCCGAAAACGTACTCACGCAACGAACACCCGAAGAAATGATGCAAGCGGTTTATGATGTTGCGGAATCCACAGCTTTGTTCGCACAAAACGACATCAAGGTTCGCCTCAATCCTTACACGTTCTACAAGCTGGGCGAAAACAAAAAAGATTTCATTCACGTTTTCGCACACATTATGCAAGGCCGGAGCACCGAACAAAAAGCAACGCTTTCGCGAAAGACGATTGAACGATTAAACGAGTTGTTTCCGAACCTTTCCATTCTCTCCATGAACGTGCAGGAATTTGACGCCTCCACTTATTGCAATAAATCGCTCATTCATCCGCAGAATACAACCGGCAATCGCCATTTTTAGGAATGTTCTTTCCTTCATCCGAACTTTAATCATTCAGGTTTAAAACTTTTGCATGAACGAACAAATCTTCGTTACAACCAGCACGTCGCTGGAAGGCTACCGCGTTACAAAACAATTGGGACTGGTTCGCGGCATTACCGTACGTTCGAGAAGCATCTTGGGTAACCTGGCCGGTGGCTTCATGACGATCTTCGGCGGCAAGAGCGCCATTTACACACAGCTTTGCGAACAAACCCGCGAGGACGCTTTGCAACTGATGATCAAACACGGCCGCGATTTAGGCGCCAATGCTATTATTAACATGCGCTACGATGCCAACGAAGTAATGAGCGGCCTTACCGAAGTATTGGCTTACGGAACGGCCGTTGTGGTGGAGAAAGAAAGTTAACGCTCAACCCTCTTTAATAACAAACCATGAAAAAATTTTCGCGCCGTCACTTTTTGCAAAGCGCCAGTGCCGCAGTTGGCGTGAGTGCCGTTGGCGCGGCCTTGCCGTCGTTTACAACGGCCTGTAAAAACAAAAACACAGTGTACGATGGCAAGAAGTTAAACATTGCCCTTGTTGGTTTGGGACGTTACGCCGGTTATCTTGCCGAAGGCTTGCAGGAAGCGCAGTATTGCCGTCTGGCCGGCATTGTTACCGGCACGCCGTCAAAAGCCGTTGACTGGAAAAAACGTTACAACATTCCCGACGCAAACGTTTACAACTATCAAAACTTTGACGGCATTAAGAACAACAAAGACATTGATGTTGTTTATATCGTCTTGCCCAATTCGATGCACAAAGAGTTTGCGATAAGAACAGCACGAGCTGGCAAGCACGTCATCGTCGAAAAGCCCATGGCCATCACCGCTGCCGACTGCGAAGAGATGATTGACGCCTGCAAAAAAGCCGGCGTGCAAATGGCGATTGGTTATCGTTTGCACTACGAACCGTACAACATGGAAATGAAACGGCTGGGGCAGGAAAAAGTTTTTGGGCAAGTACGATTGGTGGAAGCGTCGCTTGGTTACAAAACCGGCGACCCAAACGAATGGCGCCTGAAGAAAGCACTTGCCGGCGGCGGCCCGTTAATGAACGTGGGCATTTATTGCGTGCAGGCAAGTCGCTACATCACGGGCGAAGAGCCGCTTTCGGTTACGGCACAATTTGGCCCCATCACCGATGCGAATTTGTTTAAAGAAGTAGAAGCGTCCGTTACGTGGCAAGCCGATTTTCCTTCGGGTGCATTGGCCAATTGCACAAGTACTTACAACTGCGGCATTGACCGCCTGTACGCTTCGGCGGAGAACGGGAGTTTTGAATTGAGTCCGGCCATCAGTTACGGCCCGTTCCGTGGCAAAACAAGCAAAGGCGAATTGCATTTTCCCGAAACAAATCAACAGGCGGTTCAGTGCGACGAGATAGCGAAAGTGTTGTTGGCCGGAAAGCAATTGCCTTCGCACATTACCGGCGAGGAAGGCTTGAAAGACATCAAGGTTATGCAAGCCATTTACGAAGCGGCATGCACGGGCAAAAAAGTTTCGATTGCATAATGCGGCGCATTGTGTGCTTCTTCTTGCGTAATTCTACAAACAATCTTCTCTGTCGCTGCTATTACACAAATAACTTATCTTCTGCACATGAAAAAACTGCTTTTGTTTTTTTTAGCACCAATGATTTTCGTTCACATTGCGCTGGCGCAAACAAACGATACGGCCATGCATACGCAAGGCTTTGCGGCGATTGAAAGAATTACCAAAGAAGTCAGCACCTACAAGCCCGACACAACGTCGCCGCCGGCAGATAAGATCACGCAAAAAATTATTGAATTGCGAAAACTGCGCGGTGGTTTTAATGTAAACGAAGCCATTGCATTCAAGCTGGAAGAAGACCGGCAAAAAGGCGAAACACCTGCCGATGTGCAAAAAAAATTTGCTGACTTTTTCACCACCGGCAGCGGCAAACGCTGGCTTGACAACGCCACCATCTGGCTTTACCGCAACCGTTTTTCTTACGCCGAATTAAAACAGCTTGTGAAGTTTTACAAGACCAGTGCCGGTCAAAAAATGGCCGCCGATTTTCCAATTATTATGTTGGAATCTTTAGCCGCTGCGCAAATGCTGAAAGATTCATTTGAAAAAGAATTGAAGGCTGCACATTAAATCCCTTAAACCATCACGGTCTTTATCATTTTCCGTTTCCAAGAAACATCACTAAGTCAAAAGCATTACTCCTTCGGGTTATTGCCGTTCTTCACCAGACTGCCTATATTTACTTTGTCCTTTTGATGACGATAAATTAATCTTCTCCCGGGAATAAAAGGGTTTGAAAACTGCAACCGTTCTTTTAACTGCAAAGAACCAAGCGTTACACCATCATTTTTAAACCATAAAACCTTTTATCATGACAATGAGTATTCCCGCCTTCCACGTATCGGACATCAGCAAAGTCAAAGGCACCGGCGACGTATTCATTCAAAGCCGGCAAGACGTGGCACACGCCGGCATCTTCACTGTAAATATTGACGTGCATTTTGATCCCGTTCCGGATTTGTATCCAGTGATCGTCGGCACGTTCACCATCCGTGTAGATTTAAGCGATAGCGCAAAAGGCGTATTCGTTGCGACTTCTGTTGACCTGATTAATTCCTTTGGCAAGCACAATCCCACCGTTTTTCTTACCGGCAAGTGCAACGCCGACGTTTCGCCAAATGCACGCGGTTGCCGTTATTGGCTTTTGATTGCCAACAACAGAACACCCAACCAACCGCAGGGCACACCGGATGTTGTGAGCTTTGCCGTTCACGATAATAACGGCAACCGCATTGCTTACGGAACGGGGCCGTTAAAGTCGGGCGACTTTGATGTAATGCCGAAGTAAACTGTCCTAAAAGAAAAGGCTTTCGAAAATGGAAAGCCTTTTCTTTTTTATTTTAGTAGTTCAACAAAGCTTGCAACTTCTTCTTCACCTTGTCTGCGTTGGGCAACATGGCCGCTTCCAATCCTGTGTTGAGTGGAACGGCCGGCAAGTTTAACGCACCCAAAACTTCGACGGGCGCATCTAACCAACTAAAGCATGCTTTCGAAATTCTTCCTGCCAAGGCTTCAGCAAAAGAATTATTTTGCTGCTCTTCGGTTAACACCAAACATTTGCCGTGCTTTTTTACGCTTGAAAAAACGGTTTCTTCGTCCAGTGGAAACAAGGTTCTTAAATCAATGATTTCAATTTGCTGATCAAAATTTTTGGCGGCCGCTTTTGCCCAATACACACCCATTCCATAAGTGATTACGCAAACTGATTCGCCGTTAAATACAGCATCGTCGCTTGCCTTTAAAGCAACGGCGGCTTTGCCAAACGGAAGAACATAATCTCTTGAAGGCTCGACTGTTTTTGCTTCTTCAGCGCCCGGCACTTTGCTCCAATAAAGTCCTTTGTGCTCCAGCATCACAACGGGATTGGGGTCGTAATATGCAGCCTTCATCAAACCTTTCATATCGGCCGCGTTGCTTGGGTAAGCAATCTTGATTCCTTTAATGCTCAACAAGGTTGTTTCCACGCTGCCGCTGTGATAAGGTCCGCCGCCGCCATAAGCACCGATAGGCACGCGAATGATGGTGGACACAGGAAATTTGCCACACGACAAATAGCAGGACTTAGAAATTTCGCTGACAAGTTGATTGAAGCCGGGATAGATGTAATCGGCAAATTGCACTTCTACAATTGGCTTTAAGCCAACGGCACTCATGCCAACCGTTGAACCAATAATGTAAGCTTCTTGTATGGCAGTGTTGAACACGCGGTGATCGCCAAATTTCTCTCCCAATGTTGCCGCTTCGCGAAACACGCCCCCCAATCGCTTGCCCACGTCTTGCCCGTAAAGCAAACATTCTTCGTGGTCTTCCATCAACTCGCGAATGGCAAACAAAGCCGCATCCACCATCAACACTTTTTCTTTGCCTTGCGGCGAACGTTCGCCGCTTTCTTCAGTTATTGGCGTTGGTGCAAAAACGTGTTCAGCAACGGTTGATGGATCGGGTTCAGAAGCAGCAACAGCTTTTTCAAATGCTTCTTTGATTTCTGCCGCCACCTCTTCTTCCATCGTGTGTGTATAGTTGTCGCCAAAATCACCAACAACGTAGTTTTTAAACTTGACGAAAGGATCGTTGCAAGCGTGTTTTGCCAAGTCTTCGTTGCTGCGGTAAAACTCTTTTCGCACACCGCTTGTATGATGATTGAGCAAACAAACTTTTGCATGAACGAGCCACGGTCTGCGATGCTCACGCACATCGGCAATCACCTTTTGCATCACACTATAGCTCTCAAAAAAATCAGTGCCGTCAACGCGAACTTTGTTTACTCCTTTAAAACCTTCGGCATATTCATACGCATCCATCGCACGTCCTTCTTCGGCACTTACACTAATGCCCCATTCGTTGTCCTGCACCAGATAAATGATCGGCAATTGTTTGAGAACGGCAAACTGCAAAGCCTCGCTCACTTCCCCTTCGGTTACACTGGCATCGCCAAGCGAGCAAAGAACAATTGGCTTTGTGTCCACGGTTGACAGTTCACGGTCCATAGCTGCTGCATTGCCGCCCGTTATCCGTCGTCTGTGGACCTCTTCGAGGTATTGTATGCCCTGCGCCACACCGGTTGTCGGTATCACCTGCATACCTGTGGCGCTGCTCTGATGAATGATTTTTGGTTTGTCTTCGGATCGTGAGTTTGGGTGAGAATAATAGCTTCTTCCGCCAGAGAAAGGGTCATCTGCTTTGGTTAGCAGTTGCAGCATCAGTTCGTACGGCGACCAGCCCATGCCCAACAACAGGCTTTCATCACGGTAGTATGGACTCACCCAATCCTGCGGCAATAAATGAAAAGCAGCGGCTAATTGAATGGCCTCGTGGCCACGGGAAGTAGAGTGAACGTATTTGGTAATAGAACGGTTCGCCTCGTAAGCTTCGGCCATCAGTTTTGCACTGTACATTAACCGGTAAGCACGAAGGAGCAAGTTTCTGTCTATTCCCCCTATCCCCCTAAAGGGGTGACTTAGGTTGTTGTTGCTTTCATTTTTTTCAGGCATTCGTTAGATTGAATTTGGGTTGCAAATTATCGTTTGATGATTTACGAAAATAGAAGCGTCAAATAAAAACCAGAAGCAATAGCTTCTGGTTTAAAATATTCTCTTAAAGGAATGGCTGCGGAACGAAAGTTTCACCGACCCAAGTCACCCCTTTAGAGGGACAGGGGGAATTATTTCACTTCAAGCGTCATCATGCTTTGCTCTTCCATGAAGGCTTCTATTTCATCACCTACTACAATCTCGCCTACGCCTGCTGGCGTACCGGTAAATATCAGGTCACCTATGTTGATGGAAAAAAAGTTGGAGATGTAGGACACAATGTAATCGAAGTCGAAGATCATGTCTTCCGAATTTCCTTCCTGAACCTTCTCTTTGTTTTTAAACAATGAAAAGGCGATTTTATTTCGGTCTTTAACGTTGGCAAACGGAACCCATTTGCCGATGACGGCCGAATTGTCCCAGGCCTTTGCCTTTTCCCACGGCAGGCCTTTTTGTTTTAATTCGTTCTGAATGTCGCGGGCCGTAAAGTCAATGCCGGTGGTAACGGCGTCGTAATATTTATTGGCGAATTTCTCCTGGATGTATTTGCCGTTTTTGGAGATGCGCAGCACCAGTTCGCATTCGTAATGAAGCTCGTTGGTAAACTCGGGATAATAAAACGGCGTGTGCGGCTGAAGCAAGGCACTCTTGGGCTTCATGAAAATAACCGGCTCATCGGGAATCTCGTTCTTCAGTTCTTTGGCGTGGTCGGAGTAGTTGCGTCCGACGCAAAAAATTTTCATACTTATTTAGGTTTATGGTAAATAACAAGGATACTGATCCCGTTTAGGCGGCACTGTTTATCCTTTATATTTCGGGCTTTAGCAGAGGAGGGATTGGATAGTACGCGGTTTGCTAAGCAAGTTGGTTTGCCAAAGTAAACGAATTAATTTTTATCCTCATAGCGATATTTCCAGATTGTTGAATTTGTTCATAGCATTCGCAATGCCAGCTGTGGCAACGGTTTCAATCACATCCACGCAGACCTCAATTTTCTTTTTTACCAATGGCTCTTCTTCCTTTAACCATTTGCCCAAAACAAAAGCCGCCTGCGCCCCTTTTGGATAATTGTTTCCGATGCCAAAACGCAGCTTTGGATAGTCCGTTGTTCCCAATGATTCCTGGAGACTGCGCAAGCCGTTGTGGCCACCGTCGCTGCCGCCAGAACGAATGCGGATTTTGGTTAACGGAATGGCCACGTCATCCACAATCACCAAAACGTTTTCGAGCGGAACTTTTTCTTTGTCCATCCAATACTTCACGGACTTTCCACTTAGGTTCATAAAGGTTGTCGGGCAAATGCACACAAATATTTTTCCCTTCCAGCGTACGTCGGCCACGTAGGCCAACCGGTCCTGCCGCAACTGCCCACCGTGCTTTGTAATAAAGGCCATCGCCACATCGAAGCCGATGTTGTGACGTGTGTGTGCGTATTCGGACCCTACATTTCCCAAGCCAACAATCAAAAACTTAACCACTGATTATCTGGATTTTTAAAGGATTGCCGGGATTTTGCTCACGCATGATTTCGTCTTTCTCTCCCAACAGCCCTTTTATTGAATAAAGTTGTGCAAGATATGCTCCCTTTCTCAAAGCGTGTTAATCCGTTCCTTCCCATTCATCATTAATAAAGATGAACCGGTTTAAGCATTCCGACAATCCCTTTAGAACCCCGGTAATCCGCGGTTAAACAAAAAAGGATTGCCTTTTGAGCAATCCTGATAATCCTTTGAAATCCCGGCAATCCGCAGTCTATTTTTTTGCAGGTGCCGCCTTAGCCGGCGCAGCTTTGGCTGGGGCCGAAGCCGTAGCGGCTTCTTCCTGGCGCAAAGCACGGGTGGTAACAACCGAAACAATGGGAATACGCGGCGAGTTCATGATTTCATAATTCTCGTCTTTCACGTCTTCCACACGCAGGTTGCCGCCAATCTCCAACGCGTCCACGTTCACTTCAATTTGTTCACGCAAATGCTTGGGATAAGTTTTTACTTTCAGCGATTTCATTTTCGGCACCAAACGGCCGCCTGCTTTTACACCGGCAGCGGCGCCAACGAATTTCAGCGGAATTTGCGCGACTACTTTTTTGTCTTCTACGAGTTCCAACAGATCAACGTGAATCAGTTCGTCGCTCACCTTGTCAAACTGCAAATCTTTCAAAATGCAGCGATAGGTTTTGCCGTCCACCGTTACGTTGGCTAACTGGAAGTTGGGAGTGTAAACCAACAGCTTGAAAGCCTTGGCCGGAGCGGAAAAATTAATCTCCTGTGCGCCTCCGTAAATTACACCAGGCACAAGTTCCTGAGAGCGAAGTTGGCGGGTGGCTGCCTTCCCGTGTTCGGTCCTCAGTTGTCCTTCGATTGTAATTGTCTTCATTGTTTATGAGTGTTTGTTTAAAACAAGTCATGAGCTAACAGCTTTCAGCTATCAGCTTATTTATCCCGCCGCTGCGAGTGAAAAAAGAGGTTGTTGATGCTCTTGTTTTCGTACGCATTGCGAATGGCAACGGCAAAGAGTTCGGCTGTGGTGATGCACTTTATTTTCTCCGACTCCATTTTTAAAGGAATGGTATCGGTCACCACCAGTTCTTCCAGCACGCTTTCCTCAATGTTTTGATAAGCCTTACCGCTTAACACCGGGTGCGTGATGAGAGCCCTTACGCTTCGTGCGCCTTTTTCTTTTAAAAGAGCCGCCGCTTTTTTCAGCGTTCCCGCCGTGTCGCAGATGTCGTCAATGATAACGATGTCTTTGTTTGTCACGTCGCCAATCACCACCATGCTCGCAATTTCGTTGGCCCGCTTGCGGTGCTTGTCGCAAATCACCATTTCGGCTTCAAAGTAAGTTGCGATTTCGCGAATGCGGTTGGTGGCGCCCACGTCGGGGGCCGCAAAAGTAAGGTTCTCAAGCCGAAGTTGTGTTATATAAGGTATAAAAACAGCGGAGGAGTCGAGGTGATCAACGGGTATGTCGAAAAAGCCCTGGATCTGCGGGGCGTGCAGGTCCATGGTAATGATGCGGTCGGCGCCGGCGGCCACCAACATGTTGGCAACCAGCTTTGAGCCGATGGCCACACGCGGACGGTCTTTCCGGTCTTGTCGCGAGTAACCGTAGTACGGCATCACCACGATGATTTTGTTGGCCGATGCGCGGCGGGCCGCATCAATCATCAGCAGCAACTCCATTAAATTATCGGCAGGAGCGTACGTGCTTTGCACCAGGAAAACAAAATCGCCGCGAATGCTTTCTAAAAAGATAGGCTGAATTTCGCCGTCGCTGAATTTTTGAATGTTGATTTTTCCAAGCTGGCAGCCGTAACTTTTACAAATTTGTTCGGCCAGGTTTTGCGAGCCTGTGCCGGCAAAAATTTTGGCGTTGGGGTTCATCATGGCGGTAAATGTGGCGGCGAAGATAGGCAGAAGCCTTCCGCAAACATTTCAGCGCCTGAGAAAAAAATTACTTCACGGCCATAAGTCTCTCGGTCTTCTCCACTTTCAGGCTTGCTGTTCCTTCATCAGGATGAAGGCTGAAGTAAATGGTGCGGCACACAAAAAAGGCCAGCACAATGGAAATAATGTAAACGAGCAACATAAAAAGAACGGGATGCAGTGCACCGATAGCAGGAGTAGAATTTCGTCTCATAAGTAAAGGATTTAAGTTTTAAAATGGGATATTGACAGGTTCGAAATTAGTCGCTTACTTTAACCGATGCAAGAGCAGAATTACTCCATTAAGCAATGGGCAAAAGACGACCGGCCTCGCGAAAAACTACTTTCCAAAGGGCCGGCAGCCCTGAGCAATTCCGAACTGCTGGCGATTTTGATTGCCACCGGCAGCGGCCCCAAAAGTGCGCTGGATTTGGCGCAAGATGCGCTGCGTTTGGGAAAAGATAATTTGAACGAATTGGGAAAAGTGCCCATTGCGGAGTTGATGAAAATAAAAGGCATCGGCGAAGCCAAAGCCATTACCATTGCCGCCGCCATGGAGCTTGGACGGCGGCGGCAGGCAACAGCTTCACTGGAAAAATCCATCGTTAGCAGCAGTGCGGATGTAGCCATTTTTCTGCAAACCTCCTTGCGTGATTACCGGCACGAAGTGTTTGCCGTGATCTTTTTAAACCGCGCCAACAAAATCAACGATTTTAAAATCATTAGCGAAGGCGGCATTACCGGCACGGTGGCCGACCCGCGCATTATTCTGCGAACCGCTTTGGAAAAAGAGGCCGTGAGTTTGATTCTTTGCCACAATCATCCCTCGGGCAGCTTAAAGCCTAGCCGCGCCGACGAAGAGTTGACACAAAAAATAAAAGAGGCGGCCAAATACTTCGACATTAAAGTACTTGACCACCTCATCGTAAGTGATGACGGCTATTACAGTTTTGCGGACGAAGGAATTTTGTGAGAACTCCTTACTGAATTGTTTATGCCTTGAAGCCGTGTTATGAGTTTAGAAAATTAACCAGCTCTGTCAGAAGCTTTTCGTTCCACTCGCCTTCATAGTTCTTAAAGAACAACTCAAGCCTTTCTTTCTCCGCAGGCAAAGCAGCATTGATGGATTTTCGCTTCAACGAAATTTCTTTGGCCGTTCCGTTGGCCGGTACAATGTAGTAGGTTGTCTCGTCTTTAAACTCGTCGTACATATTGCCCGATGACACAATGCCGTTGCTTGAATAATTGGCGGCAATAAATTTTGTCTTGGTGAGAGAATACAAGGTGTATTTGCTTCCGCCGGTCAGGCGATTGTACAACTTTGCGTTGTCCAGCACAGGAACGCGTTCGAGCCAGTAAGCAGCGCCGCCACCTTGAAGCGTGGCGTATTTTATTTGCTCCTTGTCCACCACAAAAACCACGGTGCTGTCGTCCTTAATTTTCATGTAAAGATTTTGTCCCACTTTGTCGTAGTTCATGTAGGTTTCGTAGCTGGTGCCTTTTGTATCTACCACGGTTCCTTTCGCCCAGTCGGTAAACAAGTATTGCGTGCCCACGGTATTTGGCCTTTGCTCAAAATGCTTTCGTTCAACGCTAACTTGCGCCTGTGCTGCGTAGTTTGAAAAGTTCTGCCGTCCGTCGGCAGAGTTAAACAAGTTGGCGCGGACGGGCTCTTGTGCAAAAACAGAAACCGGGATTACTCCGAGCAGCAGGCAAACGACTTGTTTCATTTTAATGAATGATTTTGAGTTAGGCTTGTGCGGCCGGCCCGCCAAAGTTGAACGGTACTTGAACCTCTTCCAGGTCTTTGATGGAGCCGTTAGCGGCTTCGTAACGCTGCACGTTCTCGATAAGCGCTTTCATAAATCGCTTGGCGTGTTGCGGCGTAAAAATGATGCGGCTTTTTACTTTACTCTTGGGCGTACCCGGCATCACGTTCACAAAGTCAATCACAAACTCAGCATGTGAGTGCGTAATGATAGCAAGATTTGCATAACTGCCTTCGGCTACCTCTTCGGAGATTTCGATATTGATTTGGTTTTGCTGCTCCATATAAAAATTGTTTCCAAATGTAAACAACTATACTTCAAAGCAGCTTAACAAAAATGAATTAAAACAGCCGCTTAAAACGGCTGTTTGTTTAGGGAAGTCTGCATTAATCGTGGGTCAATATCTCCTCTGTTACTCGATATCCCGTACCACCCAGATAACCGTAGCGCAAGTAAAAAGTCTTGGTGGCGGGGTTGTAAGTATTGTTGTAAACAGAAGGATTGCTTCCCGCGAAGGGCGTGAACGGCGCAGGCAAGGCTGTCAATGTTGACGTTGGCGCAATGCCCGGTCCAACACCTACATCGCTAATGGTTACCTTGTTTGTTGCCGGGTCCACCGTCAGATAAATCTGGTTGCCCAAATCGCCCAGCGTTGTAATGGATGTAGTTGCATTCACCGTGTACAGCGTTTTAGCTAAATTGGTAATGGCCCTTGGCGACGAAGGGTGATAGAAGTAACCGTTTGAATGATAGTTGCCGTCGTACGGATTTTTCACCGTAATGCCAATGGCATCGGTGTTTTTGTTGCCCGCGATTGTAACGCCGTTGCCAACGCTGGCAATGGAAAAGCCAAGGCCGTAATTGTGACCGGGAGCTACTTTGGTAGAAGAAATCTTCAGTTGAAAAGTGGCCAGGTGTGTTGAGGGATCAACGGTCGCCGTCGTGTTCACCAACTGATAAGCCGAATCGGGCAAAACTTCAAAACCGGCAGCAGTGGCCACCGCAGGGCTTTTAGTAATGGAAACCGATGTACCGGAGGGAATCACATTATTGGCCGCCGTTACTTCTACATAAAACGTATATGTGGTTGGTGTTGCCGAAATATCCAGGGCTGCGGTTTCGCTTTGATTTGGGAAATTAGCCACGTTCGTCGTTGGCGAAGTTTGGTTGGCAAAATTGACACCCCTTTCTTTCACACAGCCCGATAGTAAAGTACCGGCAAAGATTGTAGTCGTTAAATATTTTAAACGCATAGTTTGTTTTTTAAAATAATTGAAGGTTATGGCATCCACCAGATTTTCGAAGTAAACTGGTCAATCGTTCCCTGTGTGTTTACATTAGAACCGTTAAGGTCGTATTCTGTTTGCGGGTATTTTAAACGTAAGGGAATGCGGGGGCCGCGGCTGCCACTGCTAGAAAGCGGGATTGGAGGATAACCGGTTCTGCGGTACTCCGTCCACGGCTCAATGAAGTTGATCGTGTTAAAGGCTGCCCATTTTTGTGTGATGATCAACTTGATTTTGTCGGTTGCCATATCCCAGTTGTTGTCTGCGGTTGGCGTCAACATCGCCTGATAGGCCGCACCTGAACCCGCACCGTCAACCCTGTCAAAGTCGAAAATAAAAGACTGTAATTGCGCCTGATTAAATATTGTCTTGGCATTGCCGGTAAACCAGCCTCTTTGCACCGCTTCTGCTTGTAAAAACAACGATTCAAAATCGCCCATAATCGGCTGCGGGTCTGTGGCGCTACGGTATGGAATACCGCCGTTGGGACCACCGATTGGAGAGTTGTCCAAATTGTCGGAGTACGTTACCGCGCCGTTGCCTTGCGAACCCATTTCATTTCCCAGGAAATGGTAGCCAAAAAAGGTAATTCCGCCTGTGCTTACAGGCTTGGCAACATAAAACAGCCGCAGATCGTTCTGGAGAAAATAAAAGTTTACAGAATAAGAAGAGGCTTTGTAAAAATCATTGTTCCCTGTTTTAGTACCTGCGGCGTTGTAACCGAAGTTGGCGTAGTAAGGATTCTGTTTCAAATCCGTATTTACATAGCCTGGATTAACCACTGCGCCTTCTCCGGCCTGTAAGAAATAGGAACTGATTGTTCCACCGCTGGAAGGAAAATCAGCCGCAAGCTTGGATGTGATGTAAGAGGCTCTGTCGGCCCTTCCTGATTGGCGCAGCAAAATGCGCAGCTTAACTGTGTTGGCAAATTTTATCCATTTGGTTTTGTTACCGCCAAAAATGAGATCCTGTGTTGCGTCTGGAAAACTCGATGCAGTTTTTAATTTATTAATTGCAACCGTCAGGTCGTCGTAAATGGCTTCGTAAACGGCTTTACCGTCGTCGTAAGCCGGCGCTTTGTTGGCCGTGCCCTGAAAAGCCTGACTGTACGGAACGTTGTTCCAAATATCCACCGCCCATTGCATCAAAAACGATTTCATGGTGCGTCCCATTCCTTCCAGTGCCGGATCGCTCTGGGCTACCGCAAAATCAATGATCTTTTGGTAGTCATAAGCGTTGCTGTAGATATTGGTGAAAGTGCTCTGGCCCAAGGTATTGGTAAAACGGTAGTCGCGGCTGTCCTGGTTTACGGCATAGTTTGGACTAAAGGCCCAGTACCCCATCCACACATTTACAATGGCCAAGCCCGGGTCAACGGCTATCGCCGCCGTCTTTACTTCGGCCGGGGCCAGCAGCGACACGGCCGTTGCGGTTGACGGGTAGTTCGGGTTCTCCGTCAGGTCAAGGAAGTTCTTTTTACATCCCGAAAGGAGGCTTCCGCCCAGTAAAAGAACAATCAGATATTTCTTCATAATAAGGTATTGATGAATGATTAGAAAGTAAGGTTTAAGCTGATGCCATATTTCCTTGTGGACGGCGTTTGGCTAATATTGGTAACACCGGTTCCGTTACCCGTTGTGTTGCTGAATTCCGGGTCGGTCCAGATATTCTCCTTCACGGTCCAAATAAACAAGTCGCGGCCAACCAAAGAAATGTTTGCGGCTTTGATCACTCTTGTCTTGCCCAGGAAAGACGCCGGCAGATTGTACCCGATAGACACTTCCCTTAATTTCCAGAAGTCGGCGCTGGTAACATAATTAGAGCCAACGGTATTGTAAATATTGCCAAAGAAATTCCATGCATCCGTGTTGGTTACTACGCTTGTATTGGCCACGTATTTACCGGTTCCGTCGTCATAAGACGAATTCGGGATGACAAATTTCTCGCGGTTAAACTTCGTGTTGTTGACAGAAACACCGGTGAAGTCAAGGTCAGCGCCGATGGCATTAAGAACAACCGCCCCGCTGCGAAACTCGGCTACCGCACCCGCCGTAAAGTTTTTGTAGGTAAGCGTTGTGTTCAAGCCCAGGCGATTGGGCGCCTGCGTTGTCCCATAAGCCGTAGGCGTTGCGTTGCGCGTAGGCAAGCCGGTTGACTTGTCCACAATAATGCGGCCTTGGTCATCGCGGTTCCAGTCTGTCGTTTTCAAAATTGGATAGGGCTGGCCTACGATGGCATAGATACCGCCACCCAATCCACCGGCGCTCAAAAGTTGCTGTTCGTTCACACCCGGAGCAATTGAAATGACCTTGTTTTGAATGTATGAGTAATTGACGCCTGCCGTCCAAGTGAAGTTGCGTGAACGAATAAGAGTTCCTTTAATGTCCGCTTCAAAGCCGGTGTTTTGCACTTCACCAATGTTCAGGTAAGCCTGCGTTCTTCCGGTTGCAGCGGAAATACCCAAAGGCAAGGTTTGGTTGGTTGTATTGGTGCGGAACACAGCAAAATCGGTTAGCAAGCGGTTTTTCAACCAGGCCAATTCCAAGCCTATTTCTTTTTCAGCGGTGAACTCCGGTTTGATGTTTAAGTTGTTAAACCTTGATCCAACGGCAAAGCCCGAAACCGTTGCATAAGGGAAGCCCAGGCTTGCCGGTGCTGTGTAGATATCGCGGGTGCCATAAGGGTCTATATTTACCTGGCCGACTTTGGCATAAGAAACCCGCACTTTACCGGAGGTAAGAATGGGATTGTTCTTCAAAGCCGGGATGGCATCTGTAAACAACACAGATACATCTACAGCAGGATAAAGAAAGCTGCGATTATTTTTTTCAAGACGAGAATCCCAATCGTTGCGCAACGAGCCGTGAACAAAGGCCCAGCCGCTATAACCAAGCGTTAAGTCCGCAAAAGCACCAATAGTTCTGCGGGTTGACTCGTAGTGATAAGACAAGGGCGCACCTACTGCGTAAGCAGGTCCCCACACAGAAATGTCCGTATAGCTGTTGACCGAGCCGGTAGTAGGATCATAACCCAGATCGTTCTGATCGGTCCTGATTTGATAGGTTGTTTGCCCTAACAACAGAACGGAAGTGAACTTGCTGAAATCGTGGTGCAAATTCAGAAGGAAATCACCTTGCAGACGGTTGTAATTGTACCGTTCGCGATAGCCTGTCTGCGTGACACCGGGATAGTTTGATGTTTTGTATCCGCCCGATGCCGGGTAAATGTCAAAGCCGTTCTCCGCATAAAACTTAGCGCCGGCGTTATACTGAACGCTGTTGCGATGATAAGCGTATTCGTCAAAGTAGGCGTTGTAGTTCACCGTGTAGGAAGCCGATAACCAGCTTAACGGACGGTATTCAAGACGGGCATTGGAAATTATGTTGTCTCTTGTATCTGTTTGCCTTGAATTTTTAATGGTCCACCAGGGATTTCCGTAATAAGCATTAAAATAGCCCGACGGCGTTGCAAAAGGATTGTTCACCACGTCTTTAAACTTCGAAAAATCAACGTGTGCAGGCGCATTCAAAACACTCCAATAAACGGCGCGGTCCTGGTTTACATCCGGCCCTACGATGTCGTAGGTTGAGCGGATATAGTTGATGTTTGCACTTATCGAAATTTTGCGAATGTCTTTGCTGGCATTGATGCGGAAAGAATTGCGGGCAGACTTGTCATCGGGCACAGTACCGCTTCTTCGCATGTCTTCAGCCGAAATATAAAACTGGCCTGTGGCATCGCCGGTGGAAAAAGCTACGTTGTGCTGATAGGTAACGCCGGTGTTGAAGAAATTCCGCTTACCGTTTTTCACAGCAGCATAAGGCACCATCAATGTAGAATCCCGGAAAGTGCCGTCGGCGTTGTAAATCCGAACGGGATTGCCCAAAGGAACCGAGTGGCCGTCGTAGCGGGGGCCGTAGCTTTGGTTCTCGTAGGGAATATAGCTGGAACGTCCCTGCGCATCCAGTCCCTCGCCACCGTAAGAACCAAATTCGTTTTGCAGTTTGGGCATTAGGGAAATGCTTTCAAGGTTGATGGTGCTGCTGGCCGTAATGGTTGGTGCGTTGCGGCTTCCCTTTTTCGTTGTAATCACAATGGCGCCGTTTGATGCTTCGTTGCCATACAAGGCCGTGGAAGCAGCGCCTTTCAAAATATTGATGTTGTCAATGTCGTTGGGGTTAATTTGGTTCAGGTAATTGATGTTGATAATGGAACCATCTACCACCAAAATAGGTTGGTTGTTTCCCAACAGCGACCGATTGCCTCTCAGGTTAATGCGTACATCGTTGGTTACTCCCGAGTTGGGCTGTATAATGGACAAGCCCGCAACTTTGCCGGACAAGGCCGACCCAACATTTGGCGACCGGCCTAAGGTTAAGTCTTTGGAGGAGACTTGGGTAGTAGAATAACCTACTTCTTTTTTTTGTTTGCGGATACCAAGCGCAGTCGTCACCACCACTTCTTCTAACTGCGCCTGCGTCGTTGCCAGCGTAGCATTTACGGTGTTGCCGGAAACCGTTACGGTTTGTTCCTGATGACCGGTAGCCGTAATGCGCAGTTGCGCACCATCGGGTACCTTGAGACTAAAAACCCCGTTGGCATCGGCTTGCGTGGCGTTGTTTTTACCAACTTGTGTAATGGTGGCGAAGGGAATAGGTTCTCCTTTTTCGTCCCGGACGGTACCGCTGACGGTCCGCTGGGCAAATGCCAGCACCGACAGCACCAGCATGGATAGCAGAAGTGTAATTTTTCTCATCGAACGTCTAATTTTAAAATTTAAAAAGCAATCGTTTCTGTACAGGGCGGATTAGACAAAGGGAGCTATTGGTTAGACAAAAGCTCGGGGCATACTGCTGCGGGAAATAGAGGGAATTTTTAAACAACGATAAATGCAGTGCGCCGGAACCCTGATTCTTTTGTTAGCAATCCTTTTTAAATTTAAGCAAATCATTGCCATGAAACTATCGCTTTGTTTTTTTCTCCTTCCGTCCTTCGCCTTTGCACAAAACAGGAACGCAATGCCGCAATTACAAACGCCCGTTCCGTTTGCGGCCTATGATTTTTTAAACCGGAAGGCCATTTATTCGCATTCGGACATGCAGGAAGAAGGCAGCTTTCTTTTTCCTCAACAAGCAAGCGTAGCAACGATCAAACTAAAGAACGGCCGGCTTTATACAAACCTCAAAGCCATGGTGAATCTTCTGGACAACGAATTGCTTTTCCAGGACAGCCTTGGGCAAAATTATTCGGCTGTGGTTCCGATTGATTTTGTGGAATTTAATGCGGCGGACAACGACACAACAAAAACGGTTTTCAAGACAGGATTTCCCGCAACCGATGGGTTTACAGAAAACACATTTTACGAAGTGCTTTCGGAGGGCAGCCTAACACTACTGAAAGCTTATAAAGTATCTTACGTTGACAGAACCTCCATTCAAAGCTCCGTTCCCATCAGGCGATACGACACGAAGGAGATGCTTTATGTTTACGACAAGCAAAACGGCATCCGCAAAATTTCGAAAAACAAAAAAGAGATACTGGAGACATTAACCGGCAAGACGCAGGAAGTTTCCGTGTATGTATCCAGTCATAAGACAAACTTTAAATCAGAGAAAGATCTGGCCGGTCTGTTTATATATTATAACCAGTTATTGAGCAGCGGATCTCATTGAGTGAACTTTTTGCAAAAGAAAAAGCCGTCCTATATGGACGGCTTTTAAGTATTCTAACTATAACCTTGGTTCTTACTTGTCCCACCAAACTCTAGCAACCTCGGTATCGCCACCACCGTAAGGCATAGCTCCAACCGCAGCCGCATAAGCCGCTTTGTTCAGGTTCACCTCGGTGCTTGGATAAGGATACCTTCTCGGAATTTGCTTGCTTGGGTTTGTTGCCGAAGGCGCCGGTGTGAGTACAGGCACGCCGGTTCTTCTCCATTCGTCCCAGGCAAACATTTCACTACCGTACAAGGCAATCCACATTTGCTCCTGAATTTTTTGGAGCGGTGTATTGGCAGCCGTTACACCAATTTTAACCAGGTACGCAGCTATATCGCCGGTAACGCCCCATTGCGCCCATGAATCAGTAATGCTTTTTTGCAAAAAGTTGAACGCATTTTCACCGGTTGCATATTCAATAGCAGCATCGGCTCTCATCAAATCAACGTAAGCAGCTGTAAGAATAAACGCGGTGGACGTTTGCTTTTTGTAGTTTGTATTATAAGCCAGGCTATAATCAGGATTGGTCGTAATGAATGACTGTGCACCCGTCCTATCCAAACCGTAAGGGAAGCCTTTTACAACACCTGAAGCATTAGCCTGACCGTAAGCAAAAACCCGCGGATCAGAATAATTGTTCATCAGGTCAGCCAGTGGTTTTGCAATGGCAACCACCGAAGCTGTTGTAAGGTTGTACATCGGGTAGTTGAACGTTCCACCCGGATACGTAACCTTGAAGTTGTAAGCGTTATCATCAATCACGCCTCCAGGGTCGGACAATGCAGCCATGAACTGTGTTTTGCCCGTAGCCGGATCAACTTTTGAAAGGCGCAAAGCCAATGACAAGCGAAGTGAATTGGCAAAGCGTTTCCATTTACTCGCATCACCGCCATAAATGATGTCGCCGGTTACAGCAGCACCGCCCGTTTGAAAACCAGCCGAGGCTTCTTTTAACTCCTTGAACAAGTCGTTGTAAATCGCTTGTTGCTTGTCGTAAGGAACTTGCAACGCACCTTTCAGCGCATTGAAGTAAGGAACATCGCCGTACTTATCGGTAACAATGGAAAAATAATAGGCCTTTAAAATCCGCGCAATCTGGATTTGGTTCACCGAATTGCCACCCGTCGCCGTTGGGTTAGGATTTGCTGTATTTACGTCGATGATTTTCTGCAAATCTTCCAAAACACCCGAATAATAAACGTCCCACGATACGCCGGTTGTTGGGTAAAGCTGGTTGTCGGGATATTGAATCTGGCTGAAGTGTTGTACAAAATAAGGCGTGTAATAAGTAAACAGCGGGGCGCCGTTGCTGGCTGATGCTTGTCCAATCGCGTCTGAACCGAGGTAAGTTTCAACGTTGGTAAGCAAAGCTGAGGTAACGGGCGTTGTCACCGCATTGGGGCTTACGTTAGTGTCCTTAAACTTATTGCAAGCCGCCAAACCGAGTGCTGTTACAAGCACTAGCGAGGAGATATTCTTTTTTGAAAAACTCATTTTCATAATTGTCGTTTAACTTTTTAAAACTATAAACCAAATTTCAAGGTCACCCCAAATGATCTGGACGGAGGCAACTGTCCGCTCTCACCATAGTTTCCGGTAAGTTCTGATGGATCGAAGTTTTTGTTGGCTGTATAAATGAGCCACGGATTTCTGGCAAACACACTAACGTTCAGGTTTTTAATTGTATTGCCAATTCTGCCCACTTTGTTCAGTGGAACTGTATAGCCAAGATTTACTTCCCTCAGCTTAACGTAAGTCAGGTCGAAAATATGCGTCTCGTTGATTTTATTCGCGCCGTTCACGTCATAATAATCAATGGCGTCAATGTACATGTCAACCGGGGTTTTCAAGTCGGCGGCCGAAACACCTTTTACGTGTACGCCACCACCTTGAGCAACCGGGTCACGAACTGGCTTGCCTCTGTCGTTCAAACCGGCTGTGTAGTCGTATAATCCGGAGAAACCACCCCAGAAGTCAGAAAGAGAAAAGTATTTGCCGCCTTTTGTAAAGTCAATGGCAAAGTTCAGGTTGAAGCCTTTGTACGATAAGGTATTTACCAAACCACCTGTATAGTCGGGAAGAATAGAACCGAAGTTCACGTTATCTGTGTACGCATACGTACCGTTAGCGTTCAGAACATTTACACCATCGGCATTCTTCTTAATGCCACGGCCCCTGATCTGACCCCACTCCTGGCCAACGATGCTCCATACACCCGGTGCATAACCAGCCGAGCCCGTTGAACTTGAATAGTCACTGCCACCAAGATAAAAGGAAGTCAGGTTGGGATATAGCTCAACCACTTTTGACGTATTCTTCGCGAGGTTCAAGGCAATGTTCCAGGAGAACGTATTGTTTCGCACTGGATAGCCATCGATTGTTACCTCAACACCTTTGCGATTCAGCTTTCCAGCATTGATCAATTTTGACGAGAATCCGCTTACAGAAGGCGTCGTTACCGTTACGAGTGAATTTGTAACGTTCTCGTTATAATAGGTGGCACTCAAACCAATTCTGTTTTTTAAAAAACGTAAGTCAAGACCGAATTCAAAAGACTTTGTCAATTGATTTACGAGGTTGGAATCAATAGCACGGTCTGGAGTAGTCATCGTAATATTACCGTTCCATTGATTTGACCCTACACCGTAAAGCAGGGTAGTATTATATGGGTCAAGGTCAGAACCCGCTTCAGCCCATGTACCCCTGATTTTACCAAAGCTGAGGAAAGGCAACGCCTTGTCAACATACTTCGTAAAAATGAATGAAGCACCGATGGATGGATATAGGTAAGAATTACTTACTTCTGGCAAAGCCGAGCTCCAGTCATTTCTCAATGTACCGTTTACGATAAAGATATTGTTCCAGTTCAGGTCCACACTTCCATACAAAGAGCGAACGATTTTTTTCGTCCGTGAAGTAGCAAAATAAAAGGGGGTTACTTTACTGTTAGCAAGGTTAAAGAAATCTCTTACAACCAAACCACCTTTTGTTCCATTATCCAAGGAACTGTAATCGTTCTGGCGGATATTTCCGCCCACGTTAGCATCCAATGTCAGTTCTCCAAAGCGGTTATTGTAGGAACCGAGGAATTCGTAGTTGCTCTCAACCTGGCGAACATCGTAAGTGCGGTAAGTTGCGGTAACCGGACGGCCGCCAGTGTTAGCGTTAATTGCCAACGGCGAGGACATGTCCTCCGTACTGAATTCAAAAATGTATGGCAGCTTGGATTCGTAGTGCGTGTTACGCTGGTTGCGTCTTGCCGTACCGGTTATTTTAAAATGGTTGTCCAACTTGTATGTTAAGCCTGCGCTTCCGTACAAACGGTCTTGTGTGTTCACGGCGCTGATCAAGTCATAATAAGTAAAAGGATTTGTCCAGTAAGCCGTACCAGCATAAAAATATTTCGCATCCGGTCTTCCGGGCGTACCGTCCTCAAGGTTCCAGCCTGGAATAGCGCCGGTCGGAGTCCTTAAATCTTTCAATTCACGAAGGATGTTCATGTCAAGGTCTCTGTGAAACCAGGAGTTGAAGCTTCCTGACGCGTTGTTGCCGTAAGTGTCTGAAAATTCACCGTCAACTTTTTGGTTTACGTAGTTGAAGTCAACAGTAGCGGTGAAATGCTTGTTGATGTCGTAAGACGATTGTGCAGAAAGAAAATTCCGGTTCAGGCGGGAAGAAGGAATCAATCCCGTTTGGTATTGATTGGTGTACGACAAACGAACGCTGTAATCGCTTCCGCCTTTGCTGAAGGCCACGTTGTTTAACGTGTTCTGGCCGGTATTGTAAAAGTTTCTTACGTTGTCGGGCTGAGGTGTAAGGTTGGCCGTTTTAAACGAATACTTGGTGCCAGGGTACCAGGCATACCAGGGAATGTATTCGCTGCCGTCAATTTTAGGCCCCCAGGAAGCGTCGTCAAAATAAGTATGGTAACGCTTGCCGTCCAGTGCTTTCCACTCTGCGGGATCGCCGGGCTGCCAGGTATAAGTTTGCCAGCCTGCGCCTGCTGTACCGCCTGAATATTCGTTTTGATATTTAGGCAACAGACCTACTTTGTCAAAAGAATAAGTAGAGGTAACGGAAATATTTGAGGTATTGCGGCCGGCTTTCTTGGTTGTAATTAAGATAGCTCCATTAGCTGCCCTAACACCATATAAGGCTGTTGCACCGGGACCTTTCAACACTTGCAGGTCTTCCACATCGTCCATGTTGATGAAGTTGATGTCGTCAATCGGAGTGCCGTCAACTACATAGAGTGGATCGTTACTAATACCAGATACAGAGTTGGCGCCGCGAATCCTGATAGCGGATTGTGAACCCAATTTTGCAGCCGATTGCGTACGCACCTGCACGTTTGATATTTTACCGGCAAGCGCCTGGTTTACGTCAGTGATACGGGTTGACGTAAGGTTTTCACCCTTAATTCCTTGTTGGGAATTTGAAAGCACGTCGGACCTTCTCCGGATACCCAAAGCGGTTACCACAACTTCAGAGAGCTGTGCATCCGTCGAGTTTAAGGTTGCCGCCACCTGGTTACCATTTACCGTCACGGTTTGTTCCTGGTGGCCGGTAGCCGTAATGCGCAGCCGGGTGCCGTCTGCAGCCCTTATGGTAAAGGCGCCGTTGGCATCAGCCTTAGTTGCGTTGTTTTTGCCGACCTCGGTAATGGTGGCGAAGGGAATAGGTTCTCCTTTTTCGTCCCGGACGGTACCGCTGACGGTCCGCTGGGCAAATGCCAGCACCGACAGCACCAGCATGGATAGCAGAAGTGTAATTTTTCTCATCGAACGTCTAATTTTAAAATTTAAAAAGCATTAAAAAATCCGGGGTTTACCCGCAACAAGGGGCAGCTTGTAGAGACAACTTGCCGCACTTTTTTGCTGCGCCAAATTAGGAGATTTTCAATAAACACTTAAAGTTTTCAAAAAAATGATGGCGGGCAAATGTTCAAGACAGGCGGCAAAGGGTGGTTCAGAACCCGTATTGCGCTTCTAATTTGATTTCTGTTTTCCTGTTTCCGCTTATTTGGTCGAGACCTGATCCGGTAGTGGCTTTGCCGGGGTAAACGGTCTGCGCAAGCCGCATCCAGCCGGTAAGGTTCTTTGTAAAGGCGAAGGAAAGGTTCAGGTAATAACGAAAGCCTTTGTCATAAAAAGCCGGAATGGAGAAGCTGTACGGCACGTCGCTTTCATAGGCATAGATGCGGCTGTCGTAGCCACCGGTTTCAAAATATTGGAGCCTTGCGTTCCCTTTCAATTTAAGAGACAGGGAACCGGCAACCTCAATAAACGAAAGAAACCCTTCCTGCCGCTGGCCGCTCTGCCCGTCAAACCAAATCACTTCCGTCCGGCCTTTTACCAACAAATCATTCCTGACTTGCCTGGCAAATTGCAGCCGCAGGTTCTGTTTGATTTTGTCGACAGGATAAGAAACAACCTGCGTTGTGCCGGCATCATTTAAAGGTTTGTTCTCGGTACGGCACCGCAGGTAAATCTCTGTGCGCTTGTCGGGAGTATAGCTGAGTTGCAAGAGGTAATCCCAACCGCTGCTGGGCGCCGATACCCGGTATTTCAAAAAAGGGAATTGATAAAAATCCGTGTACGCCGCTACCTGCCAACCAAGTGCAGGCCTGATTGTGATGCCCGTATAGATTCCGTGTTCATTGGCAGGCAGTGAGTTATCGGTGAAGGCGTTTCCAAAAAGAGATTGGTAGCGGAACGATAAATTGCGATAGAGAAAAGACAGGTCAACATTGGGCGCTGCGCTGATCAACACACCGTGAATTGTGGCCGCGTTAAATAATCTGTCCACCGCCGTCTCGCCAAAGAAGTGAGCGTTTCGAAACGTGAAGCCGTAGTCCAGGCTTGCGTTAAACGTTTGCTGTCCGCTAAAGGAAAAATAATTATAGGGTTCGGCGCTTTTTTGCAAAGGCAGCGAAAACCGGTGCGCCACCGCATTGAGCCCGATTTTAAATCCCGGGTTTTGAAACGATAGATTTCCACCGACAGAAAAGTCGGTAAGCTTGTAACGGTCGGCAATCTCAGACGGTGTGCGGTAATAGCCCGATGTGCCAAAAGAGGTAAAGCGCTCAACCGAATCGCTGACGATGTTGCCGCTGAATTTTTTGGAGGAAACAAAGACCGTTGCTTCCCAAGCCTTCTTGCCGAGAGTAATGCCCGCGCCGCGGTTGAACAAAAACTCCCCTGACGAACGGTAAGGCAAGAGCACCGGCGATTGCCGCTTGGTGTTGAGTACGTCAATGCTTTTACCAAAGGCAAGCGAACCCCATTGCGTTAAGCCCTGCCCGAGATTAACAACGTAATCACCAAGCGCCAGGGATTTTACCGTTCCAAGATTGCGGGCGAAGAAATGAACCGAATAAAAATCGAATCCCAGCTTTTGCGCCCCTCGGAAGAATTGTTCGCCGGCATCTTTGTCGGCAACGGCACCGTAATACAAAAGAGTTTTGTATTGATAACGGTAAGCGGTTAGCAAGCGGTTGCGGTCACCGAGGTAATGCGTTGGCAAGGAAGCGTTGTAACCTTTTGATGCCTCAAGCGTTCTTGCCAGGCGAAAAAGCAGGTATTGATCGCCGCCTTTCAGGCGAGACAGAAAATTTTCTTTTGCATTTAAAACCGGCCCCGTAAAAACATACGGAAGAATTTTGTGAATGCTCGCAACATCAAAGCCCGGCACCGCTTGCAGTTCGTAAATGTCAATCAGTTTTCCAAAGGCGGCGCGGTAGCGCAGAAAAGCATCCGTTTGCAAGGCCGTTAAAAGCCGCAGGGCTTGCAGATCCTCTGCGGTAGCTTCGTTCAAGTTTAACGGATGCTTTTTGTAAAACGCAAGGCTTTGCAGCAATGCATCATCTTTTAGTTCTTCGTCGCCCAGGTTTTCCAATTGCTGCTGCGTAGAAGCGGGCAAATCCTGCGCTCCCGCAATCAAACCCAAAAAACAGCAATATGCAAAAAGAAGTTTTTTCATTTTGACGAGTACAGCAGCAACAATCCGGGTGTAACGCCAAGGTAGGGATGAAAGGAAGCCGCAGCGTCAATGCGCAAGCGTTGAAGCTTCACGCCAAAGCCGAGGTAATAAATTGCGGCAGCCGAGCAAATACCGCAGCGAGCCATTAATTTTTCGGCAAACAGGTATTGAAGGCCCGCGTTAACGTTAAGCGGTTGGTCTTCTACCTTTTGTATTTCCGCACCAATAAAAAGCTGCGGCGAGGCATCGTACCCAATACCAGCGGAATAGATTGATGGAAGTTTTTCTTCTCCGTCTTTCCCGAACTTCATCCCCACCGGATTGTAAACCGATACGCCGGTTTGCACCGCATCGGTCAGATGAAAAACGGCGCCGGCATCGAACGTAACGGTTGAAGCAACGCCGTAGCCCGCTGCTTTCATCGCTGTATAATGAAATCCCGCGCCTATATCAACCTTGCTGCCTGCGCTTCTGCCGTAGGCAAACCCAAACGATGTTTCGTTGTAAAGTCCTGCCCCAAAACAATCCCCTTGTAAACCAAAATTGCCCGAAGAAGTAGGCAGCGCTGCCGCAAATGCATAACTCGAAAGCTCCCGCAGTAAAAAGCGGCGTTCAGAAAATACACCTGCCGAAACGTTTTTTACGCCTGCCAGCGAAGCGCTGTTGGCCCGAAACGAAAAAGCGTCTTTTTCCTGCGTACTGTACGTTTGAAGCGAAGGATAAACGGCACTAAGCGGTGTGCGGGCAAGTTGGGCGGTTGAAGAAATGCAAGCAAAAAATGCGGCAAAAAGAAGGTATCCCTTCACGCAGTTAGTTTTTTCCAAGATAGGAAGAATTGAGGAAAGAAAACAGAGCGCAAAAGCCCGAACTCAGAAGTCGGAAGTCGAACCGCATGTCTTTAAAATTCTTAGTTGAACGCTCAACTGCTTGTTGTCTGCTCTGGCTTCCGGCCTCCACTTATCTTTGCGCTCATGCAATTGCTAAACGGTAAGGAAACATCACAGGCGATCAAAGATTCGTTGAAACTGGAAGTAGCACAATTGGCCACACACGGCGCACCGGTACCGCACCTTGTGGCGGTATTAGTTGGCAACAACGGCGCAAGCGAAACATACGTAGCCAACAAAGTAAAGTCCTGCCAGGAAGTTGGGTTTAAATCGACCCTTATTCGCCTGGAAGAAGAAATAACGGAGTTAAAACTTTTAGAAATCATCCGCGACCTGAACACCGATCCCGAGGTGGACGGCATTCTTGTACAATTGCCTTTGCCCGCTCACATCTCGCCGCAGGAAGTCATCAACACCATTGATCCGTCAAAGGACGTTGATGGTTTTCATCCCATTAACGTAGGCCGCATGGTTCTGGGCCAATCCACTTTTCTTCCGGCAACGCCTTACGGCATCATGCTTTTGCTAGAGCATTACAAAGTGGAAACAGCGGGAAAACATGCCGTGATCATTGGCCGCAGCAACATTGTGGGAAGACCGATGAGCGTTTTGCTCAGCGGTTCCGGCAACCCCGGAAACTGCACCGTTACCATTTGCCATTCGGGCACAAAAAATTTGGCCGATTTCTGCCGTTCAGCGGATATTCTCGTGGCCGCATTGGGAAGGCCGGGCTTTGTTAAAGAAGACATGGTGAAAGAAGGCGCCGTGGTGATTGACGTCGGCATCACACGAATTGAAGACGCCTCAAAAAAGAGCGGCTACCGCATCAGCGGTGACGTGGATTTTCCTGCAGTGTCGCCCAAATGTTCTTTTATTACACCCGTACCGGGCGGTGTAGGGCCAATGACCATTGCTGCTTTGCTGAAAAATACTTACAAGGCCTGCGCAATGAAACATTTTGATTGATGTGATAATGAAAGAAGAGAACACGACGATAGATTCCACTCCAACATTGGAAGCACGAACAAAGCTGCCGGTGATGGAGCATTTTTACACCCTTCAAGGCGAAGGTGTGCACACCGGAAAAGCCGCTTATTTTATTCGGCTTGGCGGTTGCGATGTGGGTTGCGTTTGGTGCGATGTAAAAGACAGTTGGGACGGCGGCAAACACCCGTTATGGAAGATTGAAGATTTGGTTACAACCGTAAAGCAAACGCCGGCGCAGATTGTCGTTATCACCGGTGGCGAACCCTTGATGCACGATTTAGCCGCACTCACCAAAGCCTTGCACGACGCGGGTTTGCGAACGCACATCGAAACCTCCGGATCTTCTCCACTTTCCGGCGAACTGGATTGGATAACACTGTCGCCCAAAAAATTCAAAGCGCCGCTGCCCGAAGTTTTGCCGCAAGCACAGGAGTTGAAAATTGTTGTCTTCAACGGCTCCGACTTTGCTTGGGCGGAAGACTGGGCCGCAAAAGTTTCGCCGCAGTGCAAATTGTTTCTGCAGCCCGAATGGTCGAAGGCGGAGCAAATGACGCCGCTGATTGTTGACTACATCAAAGCCCATCCGCAGTGGCAACTCTCGCTGCAAACGCACAAGTACATTAACGTTCCGTAAAGAAGCCGCTCTCGGATAAAAAGTATTTTTAAGCTTTCGTTTATTTCAAAGTTTGATCGGCCATGAAAAACCTTTTTGTATTTCTTTTCTTTTGTTCTTTTCTTTCTGCTTCCGCACAATACGACGTTACCAAAATAGACCGCAAGGCCGTGGCGCTTTACGAAAGAGCCTTGCAACTTACCGATGCAAACAGCTACAAAGAATCCATTCCGTTTTTTCAACAGGCCATTGCAAGAGATGAACGTTACGTGGATGCCTATCTCTCGCTTGCCGGCGTGTACGGCCAGTTAAAAGATTATGACCAAAGCGTTGCCTTTTACGAAAAAGCCTTTGCGCTTGACACCGCCTATACTTCCGACTACTGGCTGCCTTATTCCATTAACCTTGCGGGCAAAGGCGATTTTGAAAAAGCCCTGCAAACGGTAAATAAAATTCTGGCAAAGCCGAACCTTCATCCCACCACGAAAAAAGCCGCTGAGTACCGGCAAAAATGTTTTCAGTTTGCGGTTGATTATGCCAAAACGCACCCAACGGCCAACTACGTTTTTGCGCCGAAAAATTTAGGCGATGCCGTTAACTCTTCTGAGTCAGAATACTTCCCGTCCATGCCCGTTGACGGAAAAATCCTGGTCTTTACAAGACGATTGCACAACGCCAACGAAGATTTTTTTGCCAGCGAAAAAACAGCCACTGGCTGGACGAATGCCGTGCCTCTGCCGGGCAACATCAACACCTCGCTGAATGAAGGCGCACAAAACATTTCGCAGGACGGAACGCTGCTGGTGTTCACGGCCTGCAATCGTCAGGATGGACAAGGCAACTGCGATATTTATTATTCGCAAAAAACGAACTACGGCTGGTCGCCGGCTTTTAACCTTGGCCCTAACGTAAACACCGACCAATGGGAGTCGCAGCCCTGTCTTTCGCCGGACAAACGTGATTTGTATTTTGCCAGCCGCCGCTTTGGCGGTTACGGCGGAAGCGATCTCTACGTGTCGCACAAATTACCAAGCGGCAATTGGAGCAAGCCGGAAAACTTAGGCCCGGAAATCAACACAGCCGGTGATGAGTCAAGTCCTTTTATTCATGCCGATAATCAAACGCTTTATTTTGCTTCGAGCGGCTTGCCTGGCTACGGCAGCGAAGATTTGTTTGTGGTAAGAAAAGGCGCCGACGGCAAATGGGGCAAGCCCGAAAACCTGGGTTATCCCATCAACACCATTGACCACGAAGGAACTTTGTTTATTGAAGCCGACGGCAAAACGGCTTATTATGCCAGTGACAGAAGTGACAGCAAAGGTGGCCTGGATATTTACAGTTTCGAATTGCGCCAGGACGTTCGGCCGGCACGAACGCTTTGGGTAAAAGGAAAAGTGTTTGACAAGAAAACATCCGCGGGCTTGCCTTCCTCGGTTGAATTGATTGACTTGGCCACGAAGCAAATCATTTCAAAATTGCAGACCGACGAAACCGGCAATTATTTAATCACCTTGCCCGTTGGAAAAGATTATGCGTTTAACGTGGCCCGTCGCGGCTACCTGTTTTATTCCGATAACTATTCGCTGAAGAACAAAGCCGCTGATTCGACGTATCAAAAGGACATTCCGCTGCAACCTATTGAGGTGGATGCGGCCGTTGTGTTGCGCAATTTATTTTTTGATACAAAGAAGTTTGACATC
Organism: Flavisolibacter ginsenosidimutans; assembly: GCF_007970805.1. Lineage (GTDB taxonomy): Bacteria > Bacteroidota > Bacteroidia > Chitinophagales > Chitinophagaceae > Flavisolibacter > Flavisolibacter ginsenosidimutans. Next base: position 3,253,321 of record NZ_CP042433.1, read on the forward strand.
AAGCCTGAATCGGAAGTAGAGTTGGAAAAAGTTGTGCAGTTGTTGCAAGAAAATCCCACGGTAAAAATTCAGATTGAAGGGCACACCGATAACGTGGGCAGCGCTGCCGACAATCAAAAACTTTCCGAAACCCGCGCCAGAAGCGTGGTGAATTATCTTATTGAAAAAGGCATCAGGCCGGAACGTTTGGTGGCAAAAGGCTTTGGCGCCACCAAACCCATTGCCGACAACAAAACCGAAGAAGGCCGTGCGATGAATAGAAGAACCGAGTTGAAAGTAATTGCCAAATAGATGACGGATGACAGATGGCAAATGACAGAAAAGAATAATTAAATTGCTGTCATCAGTCATCCATCATCTGTCATCTACTTTCATGCACTCCGAACTTTTCTACCAACTGGCGCTAACACTTGTTCCCAACATTGGCGACGTGCAATCAAAAATTCTGGTGCAGCATTTCGGCGATGCGGCTTCTGTTTTTAAAGCAAAAACAACGGCGCTGGAAAAGCTGGAAGGCATTGGTGGAATAAGAGCAAAAGCCATCAAGCATTTCAACGATTTTCATTTAGTAGAAACGGAACTGAAGTTTATTGAGAAGTACAAAATCCGCACGCTGTTTCTTACCGACGAAGCCTATCCCAAACGCTTGTTGAACTGCTACGATTCGCCCACAGTGCTTTTTTACAAAGGCACAGCCGATTTAAACGCGTCGCGAATCATCGCCGTTGTAGGCACAAGAAGCAATACCGATTACGGCAAAGCTTTTACTGAAAAATTGATTGAAGATTTAGCGGACGAAAACGTTTTAATCATCAGCGGGCTTGCCTTTGGCGTTGATGCCATCGCACACAAAGCAGCGCTGAAAAACGATTTGCCAACGGTTGGCGTTGTGGGTCACGGATTAAGTAAAATTTATCCTTCGCAACACGCTGAGTTGGCCAAGGAACTGATTGCTGCGGGCGGTGGAATTCTCTCCGAATTTTTTCACGACACCAAACCCGATAAGCACAACTTTCCCCTGCGCAACCGCATCGTTGCGGGCCTGAGCGATGCAACGATCGTTGTTGAATCATCGGTGAAAGGCGGCAGCATGATTACCGCAAAACTGGCCGACGGTTACAACCGCGACGTGTTTGCCGTACCTGGAAGAACAACCGATAAAGCCAGTGCGGGCTGCAACCATTTAATCAAATACAACAAAGCCGTTTTGCTTACCGATGCAGATGAATTGCTTGAAGTGATGGGTTGGAAGGAAAAGAAGACAAAACCCAAAAAGCAACGCGAGTTGTTTATTGAACTCTCGCCGGAAGAACAAAACGTTCTTCAGTTACTGCAACAAAAAGAGGCGGTGCACATTGATGAAATCAACACCGGCAGCGGCTTAAGCAGCAGCGCTGTTGCCGCAGCCATCCTGAATTTAGAATTGCAAGGCATAGTGCAGGGAATGCCGGGAAAGATGTACAGAGTGGTGTGATTGGTTGATTGGTTATTGGTTAATTCATTTTTAAGTTGCCAGCCCAATCAACTGATCAACCAATCAACTAAAGCCGCCATCCAAAACGCAGGCCGGCCGTAAGATGAAACCGCGTCAGCGGATAATTAAAACGCCAGCCTTCTTCGGGAAACAACCAGCCAAAATTATCTTTCGGCCTGTCAAGAGAAGTAAGCCGCAAATCTTTTGCGGTGTAATGATTAAACAGACGGCGCACGCCTGCACCGGCAAAAACATCAGCAAAAAATTTTTTGTTTTTAGCCCGAAACTCTTTTCCGATGATAAGGGCCAGCGACAAAACCGGCGATTTAATTGTCGCTTCGTTGTAATGATATTCCCCGTCCTTTTGATGAACGACGCCTTCGTTGCTGTCCACCAATTGCCGGTGCAAATAAGCGGCTCGAACGGCATAATACTTTCCGGAAACTTGCGGCTTTGATGAATAAAATTTCCACTCGACCGCACCGCGCCAATAGCTTATTTTTTCGTAGTCGTTGTGGGGATAAAAAGTAGGATACGCAACCTCTGCCTGAAAAGCGCAGCGTTTGTTTAGCCGCAATTGAACACCCACTTGCACGGCCGCACTTACCGGCACAAACAAAGCCGGCGAAATCACCACAGCCATCCGCGAAGCGGAATCTTGCCCCGCCGCCTTCTGCGTTTGTAGCAGGGCCGGCAAAAAAAGAAGAAATGGCAGCAATGATTTCATCTTGCTAAAAATAATTCATCCTTGCAATGTAACAAGAAGCAGATAAGTTAATCGGTTAATGGTTACCGGCAGAGAGGCCTTTCTACAAGGTATCAACCTATCAACCTGTTAACTTATCAACCAATCAATCACCCCGCCCTATCTTTGCCTATGGCAACAAACTCCACACAAAAATCCTTCATTGAAGGGCTTACGTTTGATGACGTTCTCCTCGTTCCGGCTTACTCTGAAATTTTACCCCGCGACGTTGACATAAAAACCCGCCTCACAAAAGACATTACGCTAAATGTGCCCATGCTTTCTGCAGCCATGGACACCGTAACAGAAGCGGCGCTTGCCATAGCTCTTGCACGCGAAGGCGGCATGGGCATCCTGCACAAAAACATGACGATTGAAAAGCAAGCAGCGGAAGTTCGAAAAGTAAAACGCAGCGAAAGCGGAATGATCATCGACCCAATCACCTTAACAATCGAAGCAACTATCGGTGATGCGCAACGCTTGATGCGGGAAAACAAAATCGGCGGTATTCCTATTGTTGACGGGGGCGGAAAACTTGCCGGCATGCTTACCAACCGCGATCTGCGCTTTCAAGAGAACAAAGAGCAGGCTGTGAGTGAAATAATGACCAAAGAAAATTTAATAACCGCACCCGAAGGCACCGATTTAAAAGGCGCTGAAAAAATCCTTCGCCAAACCAAGGTGGAAAAGCTGCCCGTAGTTGACGGTAACGGAAAATTAATTGGCCTAATCACCTACCGTGATATTTTAAAAGCAACCTCAAACCCCAACGCTGTGAAAGACGCCTTTGGCCGCTTGCTCGTAGGCGCGGCAGTAGGCGTGACAAAAGATTTATTGGATAGAGTTGCGGCCTTGCAAAGTGTCGGTGTTGATGTTATTTGCGTGGACAGTGCACACGGCCATTCAAAAGGAATTATTGATGCCTTGAAAAGTGTAAAGAAGAATTTTAAAAAGACAAACGTCATTGCCGGAAACATTGCCACTACCGAAGGCGCACAAGCCTTGGTTGACGCCGGCGCCGACGCAGTGAAAGTCGGAATCGGACCGGGGTCTATTTGTACCACACGTATTGTTGCCGGTGCAGGGGTGCCGCAGCTTACGGCCATCATGCAAGCCGCAGCCGCGTTAAAGAAAAAAGACATTCCGCTTATTGCAGACGGCGGCATTCGTTACACCGGCGACATGGTAAAAGCTTTGGCTGCCGGCGCCGATTGCGTGATGATGGGAAGCATTTTTGCGGGCACCGAAGAAAGCCCCGGCGATACCATCATTTACGAAGGCCGCAAGTTTAAAGAATACCGCGGCATGGGTTCGTTGGGTGCAATGTCGGTAGGCAGCAGCGATAGGTATTTTCAAGACCCTGAAGCCGATGTAAAAAAATACGTTCCCGAAGGCATTGAAGGCCGTGTGGCGTACAAAGGCATGCTGAAAGAAATCGTGTATCAATACGTTGGCGGCTTGCGTGCGGGCATGGGTTATTGCGGCGCCAAAAGCATTGCCGAATTGCAGCAGGCAAGCTTTGTAAAAATTACCAACGCCGGCATGCGGGAAAGTCATGCACACGATGTGGAGATTACAAGAGAAGCGCCGAATTATTCGCGGAAATGAGTGTGAATGATAAGTGTCAATCGTGAGGCAATGAACAGCGGCCCATTCAGATTGATTTTTTTGAACTAGGGTTCGTCTATCCATTGGGCTTCTGTTGCGTCGGCTATTATATACTACTTGGTACAAACAAGGTCTAAAAAATGAAGGTTGAAACTTTCATTTTTTCTTTTTGGGTGACTTCTCACCCATTTTTTTCAGATTGATGTTCTGAACCGAAGCTGCAATTAACTGTTCAAAGGTTGCGTTTACCTTGAGGGTTATGTCGTATTTCCCCGGCTTCTTTTTCGCTTTCGCCATTTGCAAGGAAAGATAAAGGTTTTCTATATTCACCGGACAAAACCAACTTCAATGAAAGCTTGTATGAACGAAGAAGAAAAGGCGGTTTTCTTTTTTGAATACCTTGAAGACTTCAGGCGAACGGGCGGGCTGTATTTTCAAGTCCCCGATGATGAATCAACAGTGCTGTTTTATCGCAATATAGAGGGATTTAAACATACTTTAGAACAAGAAGAAATAAAATTGCAAACTGCTAAAGTGGTGTTCAAACAGCTTTCAATCCAAATATTCCGTGCATACTATGAAGAAACACATAATACTAAATTCCCTGCGGAGCGGCTACCGACAAATTACCGTGAAATAACAATCAGAAACGCTTAGTTTGTTGGAGGAGTATTTTCTTCTGCTCTACGAATGAGGTCACGGTACTTGAGCCGTCCGTGACTGTTCTTCACACTCAATTCAAACCTATTCTTGTCCGTCATTTTGCGAAGGTTGTAGCGGTAAAGAACTTCGGTGCAGTAGCGGTGAAGGTGCTTCGGGCTTGCTTTATGGTACGTTCCATAGAGCGTTCGTTTAAGGTGGGAGAAGAATCCTTCAATGCTGTTGGTATGCCACTTGTCCCGCACAAATTCGTCCTCATTGTGGTTCACAACCTCATGTCCCGCAAACTCGGCGTTCAGACCTTTGTAAGCCGTCAGGCTATCGGTAATGACAATGGTATCTTTCTTTACATACTCACGGATAATGTCTTTGAGCGAATGAGTGCTTGCGTTGTAGATGGTCGCCTTCACCTTGCTATCTCGTTGCAGGATTCCCACCACCGTTGTCTTGTTGAAGTTGTGGCTTAGGTTTTGTTCATGCGCCTTCTTGCGAATGGACTTGTGCTTGTTCTTCATCTTCCCACCCACAAAAGTCTCGTCCACTTCCACAATGTCTCCGAGCAGTTCCGGTGCTTTGTCCACCACCATCTCCCGGATTCTATGTAAGACGAACCAAGCTGTCTTTTGGGTAATGCCGAGGTCACGAGCAAGTTGACAAGAACTGATTCCCTTTTTGTGCGCTGTCGCCAACCAAACCGCCGTGAGCCATGTGCTAAGAGGAAGATTGCTGTTTTCGTAAATCGTTCCAACCGTCACGGAGAATACCCTTTTGCAATACCTGTCGGCGCACTTGAACCGCTTTCCATTCTCAATTTTGTAAACCTTCGTGCAGCCGCAGTAAACACATTCAGGGTTTCCGTTCCACCGTTGCTGAATAAGATAATCCCGACAAACTTGTTCGTCAGAAAAATGCTTGATTGCTTCTTTGAGGTTCTTGAACGCCATACGGGGAACTATAGCATAAAAGTAAAGCATTTTCAAGTGAGTGTCAAATTATTTGACACTTTTATTTTTCTATCTTTGTTAAAATGACGTTGCAAGAAGCGATAGAACACCTGATAAACTCCGAAGGTTTCAAGAACATGGCGAAGCAGAAGAACTCCACCGGGAGCAAGTACCGCATGTTCATCAATCGTCACAAAAGCGGCGAGTTAAAGAACGGAGCGGCGGTTGACTTTCTCATTGAACATGGGTATAAGATTGAAGTGAGGAAGCCGAAATGAGATATTTTTGCGGGCTAAAACTCAACCATGACAGAAGTATAAATTCAAGAACTTGAAAGGAGAGCGCAACCGTTTATTGGGCAGGGGATTCGAATTAAATTCAGGGACAGACCTGAACCGATAGTATTTGTATTTGAAGGAACTGCTGCATGGGGATTTGGATTAGAAGGCGAAAGTGTAAACTACTCTGTTTACGCAAAACTCGTTTCGGAAGACGAGAGCATTAAAATAACCGAACCCTTGAAGTATATCGTTAGGCATTTTGAGAATCCTGCTTAGGGAATAACCCGTAAGAGTGGCTCATTATCTCTGTAATAAACATTTGTAAGTAAATCATCTTTTTTTCAAAGGGTACACTTGTTTCAGGTTCGTTCACTAACCGTTTGAGTGCGTCCAATACTTCGTTCTGTTCCTCCATAGTCTGTGGTTCTTTTTCCATAGCCTTTTTTAGTATATCCGAGTAAAGGCCGTTGGCTTCGGGTGGTGCGTGGAAAATTAATGTTTTCATGTGATTGGGTTTATACCAATAAGTATCTCCATTTTTCAAAAAAAGACTCAATGAAGGAGTTTTCTTTAAACCTTTGAAAGCAAAATAGTTAGGAGGCTTCTGTACCAAGTAGTATATAATCGCCGTTGCGTCGCACTCTTGTACGCTTTGTTCCCTACTCAATATGTATTCTTGTTCAGTTTTTGGCTGATAATCAGACCCAAGTTGAACAAGAAAGCACGCCAATACAACTGTTGTGCGTAATTAAATGGCGATACTTACCTCAATCTTCAAAATACTATAAGCAACTTTAAATTGACACAATCAATCATCGACACGAAGGATGGAGAGTTAAGATTTGCAGAAAAATTTGTTGTTTCTAAACAAACGACACCTCAAGAGGTAATCAGGTATTTCGGACAAGACAAAGTTGTCATCAGAGACATGAATACAGGTTGGAAACATTATTCAGTTCGCAATGCTAAAGTGAATGACACTTACTTCATCTTTACTCTTTATTTTGACAATGACATCTTAAAAATGCTTGACTTCCTTGTAAGCGACGAAGTTATTACTGCAGGTTCGTGGGATGACTGGAGTGAAAGAAAAGAATTAGAAAAACGAGATTATTACAACGAGTGGTTGACAAAAGAAATCGGGAATAAAAGAAATTTTCCGTGGGGAACTATCGGTGCTTTTTATGATACTAAAGGTGGCGGTTCATCTATTGTTTTAAGGTATGAATAGCACTATCGTGACAGATCTTAACTACGCACAACAGTGTGTTTATAAAATTGTGGCTGGACGTTAAGCTTTCGACTTTAAATCACTATTTTGCTTTTGTGGTTAATTGAAACTGGTGTTTTTCAAATGCCACAACTTCATAAACACTTTAACGTTAGCAGCAAACAGAATTCCCGAACGCACAAGTGTGCGACGCAACCAGCGATGATAGCACTACTGCAGTCAAGTACATATAATTTCCCCAGAACTAAGAGATAGAGCGTTTTCGCAAAAATCCCAACCCGGAACATCGAACTGTAACCCTCTCTATCTTTAGCCCATGCAAACGGATTTTTTAGTGATTGGCTCTGGCATTGCAGGCCTTACGTATGCGCTGAAAGTGGCGCAACATTGCCCCGAAAAAAGAATCACCATAATCACCAAAGCTGCCGCCGATGAAACCAATACCAAATACGCACAAGGCGGTGTGGCCGTGGTGAACGATTTGGAAAACGACTCGTTTGAAAAGCACATCGAAGACACGCTCATTGCCGGCGACGGCTTGTGCAACAAAGAGGTCGTGGAGATTGTAGTGAAAGAAGGCCCGGCCCGCATCAACGAAATCATTGAATGGGGCGCACAGTTTGACAAAGACCCCGAAGGCGAATACCGCCTGGGAAAAGAAGGCGGCCACTCGGAGTTTCGCATTCTGCACCACAAAGATGTGACGGGAAGAGAAATGGAAAGAGCTTTACTGGAAGCAATAAAGAAAGCGCCAAACATCTCACTTCTCAACCATCTTTTTGTCATTGACATCATCACTCAGCACCACCTCGGTTATCTTGTCACCAAGTCCACGCCGGACATTTGTTGCTACGGTGTGTACGTACTCAACTCGCAAACAAGCCGCATCGAAAAAATTGTTTCCAACACTACGCTTTTAGCTACCGGCGGCAACGGGCAAGTCTATCGCACCACAACCAATCCTTCCATTGCTACGGGGGATGGTGTGGCCATGGTTTACCGCGCCAAAGGACGAATTGAAAACATGGAGTTCATTCAATTTCATCCAACGGCTTTGTACGAGGCAGGCAAGCGAGGACAAGCATTTTTAATCACCGAAGCCGTTCGCGGCGACGGCGGCATTTTGCGCAACGCTGCCGGCGAAGCCTTCATGGAACGTTACGACGCACGAAAAGATTTAGCGCCACGCGACATTGTTGCAAGAGCTATTGACAACGAAATGAAAATTAGCGGCACCGAAAATGTTTACCTTGATTGCCGGCACATGAACATGGAAAAGTTCAAAGAACACTTTCCAAACATTTATGAAAAATGCTTGTCCATCGGCATTGACGTAGCCGTGCAGATGATACCCGTGGCGCCGGCCGCGCATTACAGTTGCGGCGGCATTAAAACCGATGAGTGGGGCCGCAGCTCTATCAAAAATTTATACGCCTGCGGTGAATGTGCATCAACAGGCTTGCACGGCGCCAATCGCCTTGCAAGCAACTCGCTTTTGGAAGCAATGGTGTTTGCACACCGTTGTTATGTAGATGCGGTAAATACCGTGAATGAGCGAAGTTCGCTCCCCGAAATTCCCAACTGGAATGCAACGGGAACGGCCGAGCCAAAAGAAATGATTTTGATAACGCAAAGCCTGAAAGAACTGCAACAAGTAATGAGCGATTACGTGGGCATTGTGCGCAACAACGTTCGCTTGCAACGGGCATTGAAGCGCATTGATTTGTTGTTTGACGAAACCGAAGGGCTTTATCAAACAACGACGGTCTCGCTCCAATTGCTGGAGTTGCGAAACATGATTACGGTGGGCTACTTGATTACAAAAGGTGCTGGATTTCGCAAGGAAAGCCGGGGGCTGCATTTCAATACTGATTATCCGGCCAAATCAGAACTGGTTCAGAACATCGTGTTGTAAGCCGGATTTTATTGACGTTGTTTAACACAGGCAGGTTTGCCGCACTGTTATCTTTGCGGCGTTTATGTACTACCTCGTTTACGGTCCGTTGTATTTGTTGTCGCTGTTGCCGTTGCGGGTTTTGTACCTCCTCTCCGACTTTGCTTACGTTCTCGTTTATCACCTTGTTGGTTACCGCAAAAAAGTTGTGCGCTACAATTTGTCCGTTGCTTTTCCGAACAAGACAGAAAAAGAAAGACAAGGCATTGAAAAAAAGTTCTATAAAAACTTCACCGATAGTTTTATTGAAACCATAAAAGCCCTCAGCGCCTCGCCGCAATTCATTAAAGAGCATTTCACCGGTGACTTTTCGGTGTTTGATGAATTAAACAGAAAAGGCGTACAAAAAGTACAGCTTCATTCCGGCCATAATTTTAATTGGGAATACGGCAACCTGAGTATCCCGTTGCAATCGCCCTATCCCATGCTCACGGTGTACATGCCCATTACGAACAGCATTTTTAACCGCCTGTTTTACAAGATGCGTTCAAAGACCGGTGCCAAGCTTTTGTCGGCCACAAACATTCGCTCCGAAATTCTTCCGCACCGCCACGGAAAATACGTGCTGGCCTTGGTGGCCGATCAAAATCCAGGGCATCCGAAAAGTGCTTACTGGGTCAATTTTTTTGAGCGGCCAACGCCTTTTGTAAAGGCGCCGGAAAGCGGCGCACGCCGCGGCAACATTCCCGTGGTCTTTTGTTATTTCAGAAAAGAAAAACGAGGTTATTACCGCATCCATTTCCAGCTGGCAGAAGAGCATCCTTCTACTACTGAAGTCGGCGAACTCACAAAAAAATACGCTGCGTTTTTACAAGATGCGATTAAGCAGCAGCCCGATAACTGGCTGTGGAGCCATCGCCGCTGGAAGTGGGATTGGAAAGAAGAGTATGGGAAAATAATTGAATAAAATCCTGCCTTGCCCTTGGTTTTCGCTTACCAAATCCCGGCTTTTCGCAAGGCTTCAACCTTGTTGTGAGCGTCTAACTTTTTGTATGCGTTTTTTATGTGCTTTCGGGCTGTGTCCATTTTAATGGAAAGCGCCGCGGCAATTTGTTTCTGGCGCAGCCCCTTTGCCATAAGTTCCAGCACATCTCTTTCACGCGACGTAAGCGGGCTGTAAGTCATCGTTCCCGTTGGTGTTATCAGTAGCGACATTTTGGTTTCCTGTTTCAGTAAAGTTCAAGATTGCGTTCAAATTAAAAATACCCATTTTGGGGTAGATATTAATTTCATTTTCTATTTTGTTTTTATATCTACCCCAAAAGTGTAGCCACGTCTATTTTAAAAAAAGAAGGGAACCAAGAAAAAGGGAGACATAGACATGTCTCCCGTGTTTTCGTACAACTAAGAATAAACTAAGGCAAAGCTCAACGAATAAAACCCGGCAAACAATACCCATTAAGGAGTACAAAATTTTCTGTTTTCAACGAATCATGTTCCACTTGAATTTAATGAAAAAGCCGGAGGTGATCTCCGGCTTTTATCGTTTACAACGAGTGGTTAGTTCAACACGCTTTTTTCTTTCTCGACGGGTATCTTTTCCTGCTCTTTTATTTTGCTCCAGCCACCTACCACGTTTCGCAAGTTGTGGATGCCCTGCCGTTTCAATAACGAAGAAGCAATCACGCTGCGATAACCGCCGGCGCAATGAATGTAAATGTTTTGATTCTCCTCCAACTGTGCCAGTTTAGCGGCATCACCCATTTCATTTAAAGGAAGATTGACCGCATCTTTTACGTGGCCGTCGGCGAATTCGGCCGGGCGGCGCACGTCCACCACCACCAGGTTTTCATCAAACGGAAGATCCATGGCCAGTTCATCGGCTTCCACATTAATGATCATGTCGGGAGCTTCGCCGGCTGCTTTCCAGGCTTCCATTCCGCCGTCTAAATAACCGGCCATTTTGCTAAAGCCCACGCGGGCCAGCCGTGTGACGGCTTCTTTTTCTTTTCCCGGTTCGCACACCAAAACAAGTTCTTTGTCAAAAGGCAACAGGCTGCCAGCCCACTCTGCAAAGCGGCCATCAAGGCCAATGAAGATGGCTTCGGGAATAAAGCCCTGCGAGAATTGCATTTCGGTTCGCGTATCCAAAACCAAAGCATCTTTTTTCATCCATTCCTTTACGTCGTTCACGGTTAACGGTTGCAAACCTTTTTGCAAAACCTCGGCGATGCTATCGTAGCCTTCTTTGTTGATTTGTGCGTTGATGGGAAAGTATTGAGGCGGCGCAGAAAGGCCGTCGGTAACAGCTTTAATGAATTCGCTTTTGGTGGCGGCCTTCATGGCGTAGTTTGTTTGTTTTTCCTCGCCAATGGTGCTGACTGTATTTGGTCCCAGGGCTTTGCCGCAAGCACTCCCGGGGCCGTGCGCCGGATAAACAATTACGTCGTTAGACAAGGGCATTAATTTAGCGTGAAGACTTTCGTAAAGCATACCGGCTAAATCTTCGATGGTCAAATCCTCTCCTTTTTGTGCAAGGTCGGGACGACCAACATCACCAACGAACAAGGTATCGCCGGTAAACACACAATGGTCTTTTCCTTCTTCATCTTTCAGCAAATAGCACGTGGACTCCAAGGTATGCCCCGGTGTGTGCAGTATTTCAACAGACAGTTCGCCCAATGAAAATCTTTCACCGTCTTTGGCAATGTAAACGGGCAGCGACGTTTCGGTTTGCGGGCCGTACACAATGGTGGCGCCGGTGGCTTGCGCAAGGTCTAAATGACCGCTTACAAAATCGGCGTGAAAGTGTGTTTCGAAAATGTATTTGATAACGGCCTTGCGTTCGGCGGCTAATTGAAGATAAACGTCTATGTCGCGCAGGGGATCTACTACAGCCGCTTCGCCGTTGCTTTCAATAAAGTAAGCGGCTTCGCTTAGGCAACCCGTGTAAAGCTGTTTGATAAACATAAAATTTCCTTTAGCGACAAAAATAAACCATTCGCCGCTAAAGGAAAGGTGAAGAAAGAGAGTCTTATTTCAGCAGGTCCTGTGCAACTTTATGCACTTCGGCAATGCGGCTGTTGTTCACCGAATAGTAAATAAACTTGCCGTCACGCTCCGTGGTTACAAAACCGGCTCTGCGTAAAATAGCAAGATGTTGAGAAGCGACGGATTGCTCAAGGCGAAGTTTGACATAAATCTGCGTTACTGTAATCTTACCGTGCTGATTGATGAATTTTATGATCTGCTGGCGAAGTTTGTGATTGATCGCTCTGAAAACAAGCGCAGCTTTTTTTAATTGGATAGCATCAATCTTTAGTTCGTCTTTTGCAGATACGGCTTTTTCCATGATCATAGATATTGTTCCTTGGTTTAGTTGCAATTACCCTCGCAAGTTAACCATTCGTAACTCTACCGCAAATGAGAATGTTTCATCAACCAAAATCTTTTAATAATTCTTTTTAGAAATTGGTGAGTGAAATTCCTTACCGTAGAAAGGTTCGGTATAGGCAATGTCTGAAAATTGACCTTGCGCAAATTTTTCATTTGATAAATCAACCATGTTTTCAGCCGTGGTTTCAATGTGCACAAAGCTTGCACGAACATGATTGATCAGTGTTTTTGCTTTCTCGCTTCCGTTTCCAAAAAACAAAATCTTGTTTTCTTTCAATTGGTCTTCAAAAGAAGTTTCGTTCAAAACCATATTTGTGGACGGCAGGACTTCTTTTAAGGAACGATCATACAACGCAGTAAAGACTTCCATACGCCGTGCATCAATCATGGGACAAAGAAGTTGCGCCGGCGTTGCAAACGACAACGCAGATGCGGCCATCATTTGCAAAGTAGAAACAGTGATTAATGGAACGGATAGAGCATAGCACAAGCCTTTGGCCGTTGCCATGCCCACACGCAAACCGGTATAAGAACCCGGGCCCGCACTAACGGCAACGGCTTCGATTTTTTGCAAATTGATTTGATGCGTTTGAAACAAATTTTGAATGGCAACGTGCAGCCAGGCTGCTGATTCTTTTTCAGACGGACTAATTGCTGTTGCAACAATGTTCTGACCGTCGGCCAAACAAACCGAAGCTGATTTTACCGCTGTATCAATGTTTAAAATAAAAGGCATGACAGCAAAATAACGGAACCGAAGAACAGAAGCACAGGGAATTTTGAATGAAGAAAGAAAGAACCCTCAGAACTAATATTTGTGAAGGCCGAATGCACAAGCCGCAATGCTTGTTGACAGTGAAAAAAAAGTCCTGGTAATCTTTTTGAAATCCCGTTCATCTGTGGTCAAACAAAAAGGCCCGCCCTAAAAAGAGCCGGCCGTTGCTAACCTATGAAAAACACCAAGCTCAAATATAGGTGAAAATTAATTTGGTAATAACAACTCGGAATTTTTTCTTTTGTCAGCACGGCCATCTATTCTGTCCTGCCGCCGCTCGTTAATTTCCTGCCGGACGGATTTAAGAAAATCTCTTTCGTGGGTAAATACTTCGTTGCTCTTTTGCTCGCCAATGATTGGCTTGAATTGGTCGCGGTAACGCATCCGGACTTCTAATAATTTTTGCTGCAATTCAAGCGGCTGTCCAAGCCCCTTGTACTCGCGGTTGGTACGTTTAAGCTCGCGGAAGTAATTGATAAAAACAGGTTGGAATTTTTCGGCTTCTGCCCTGCTTAAACCCAATTTGGTTTGGATGTATTCAATCATTTTTTCGCGCAGCTTTATCTCGCCAGGACCTTCGTCCTGCGCAAAAGCGGTTTGCAAACCCAAAGCAAAAATCAATATGTAGAAAAATTTTTTCATGGTACATCAGTTGCGGCCAGTTCATCGTCCGCTTGCGGAACGGCTGCCAAAAAATTTTCCATTTCGTTCACCGAAACGTCTTTCAACAACGCCTGTGCCTCTTCTTTGGGTGCCGGTTCTTTTTTCGGCGACGAAGCCGTTACCGGCACATTTTCAATAAAATCTTCCAGATCTTTTGTACTCGCTTTTTTGATTGCTTGTACGGGGGCAGGTTTGGCTTGTGCCACGTAAGCTGAAGCCGTATCAACTGACTGGTTTGCGGTGCTGGTTGTGTTTTGTTTTCCGCTAAAGATTTGCAAACCGCCAAAAATCAAAGCGCCGCCAACAACGGCCGCTGCGGCCATGCGCATCCACGTGCGGGCAAAAAGCGGAACCACTTTGGCCTTCGGAGTAGAAACCCTAGCAAGTACCCGGGCAGGAAAATTTTCAAAATAACCCACCGGCACCTCGTAAGGAATTTCTTGTTCAATGACCGCCAGAATCGATGATTCAGTTTCCTCACCCATCAATGGAATATTCCGCAGGTTTTCCTCAAAAAAAGAAGAGGGCACGGAATAAGGCGTTACTTTAGGGATGCCGGCCAATAGCGGAGAAAGCTCGTCCAATTCAGCATGGGTAGAAGCTTCACTGCTTTTTATTTTCGCCAAAATGGTGGCGGCCAGTCCTTCAAAATAACTTTCGGGCACGGAAAAAGACGGGCCACCCGTAACGGGCAAACCACTGTTGAGGCTCCTCAATTCATCCTGTATGGTATTTCGGCTACTCATTCCGGGGTTTACGACCTTGTTTGGTGGTCAAAGTTTAATGATTTTTGATGAAGTCCTCGATTTTTTTAACCGCGTGATGATAGCTTGCTTTTAGCGCTCCTTCGCTGGTTTCCAGCACCCGGCTCATCTCTTCGTAAGGCATTTCGTCGTAATAACGCAGCGTGAAAACGACGCGTTGTTTTTCGGGCAATTGCTGAATGGCCAACTGCAATTTCCACTCTAGCCGGTTTGGATCAAAGTGCTTGTCGGCTTTGATTTTGTTGCTTAGGCCAGACTCTACATCACTCAGGCTGACCGCTGTTCTCTTCTTTTGATTTTCTAAAAACGTAAGGCTTTCGTTTGTACCGATGCGGTACAGCCAGGTATAGAGTTGCGATTCTTCTTTGAAATTTTGAAGGCCGTTCCACACGCGAATGAAAACATTTTGCAACACGTCGTTTGCGTCTTCGTGGTCAACCACGAGGCGGCGGATGTGCCAGTAAAGCCGCTCCTGGTATTTTTTAATAATGGCCGTGTAAGCCTTTTCTTTCGTTTGCGGGTCGCGGAACTGCTGCAGAAGCAGCGCATCGGAAGCATCGGTTAAAGCCATTGAAAAAAATTAATCACGTTAGCGGTGAAGGGCTAAAGATAATTTTTTCTGCAAAAGCAAAAACAAAGCAAGAGGCTTTCGGCGATAAGCAAACGATGATAAACTTGAAATGTATTTGAATGCAAAGCTTAATGCAAGCGCACCGCTTTGGGGCGAAAGGCAAGAACCTTTTTTGCCGGCAAATGAAACAGGGGTAGTCTTACCGTTGTCAGCATGGCAAGGAATTGACGCCGCACGGTGTTTACATAACGGGAGAGAAAAACAAAACCAAGAAGAAGATAAAGAAACAAAAGCACGGGTGAGATAATTACCATAACTACGGGGTAAATAACCGAGCCAATGAAGAGTAGAAAAGTACGCATGACGGTGTTGTTTTTTCGTTAAGCGGCTTTTCAATGGATAAGGGAACCTTGTTGGGTGATGTACGGCAAATGCAACGAAAAGGATTTGATAGATAGACAACTCTTTTTGTGAAATGCTGCACAACAAAAGAACTTTTACGCAAACGAAAGTAGAAAATTACGCAGGCAGATAAAAGAGTGTTTTTACCCAAAGTTGAACACCCAGCGTTAAACTGTGTTTAAGCCGATGAATTGTTACTATAACCGATAAAGGGTTTCTACCAACGTAAAATGCTGCCGGTTGGCAGCATTTTACGTTCGATATATAGCGGAACGTCCGCGGGTAAAATTTCTTTGTTGTAAAAAGAAAATCTTCAACAACTCATTTGTTCTCTTTCTTTCGTGCCATTGCTTTTTCCGCCGCTTCGACGATGTGCTTCGGTGTGAGACCGTATTTCTCAAGCAACTGGTCGGGTGTTCCGCTTTCACCAAAGGTGTCGTTCGTGCCCACGTATTCAACTGGAATGGGGCAATGCTTTGCGGCCACTTGCGCTACTGCATCGCCCATGCCGCCGTAAATATTGTGCTCTTCGGCGGTGACGGCGCAGCCTGTTTTTTTGATGGATTGAAGCACGGCTTCTTCGTCAAGCGGCTTCACGGTATGCAGGTTAATGACTTCAACGCTCAAGCCTCTTTCTTCCAATTGCATGCCGGCCTGAATGGCCAGCCAAACCAAATGCCCGCAAGCGAAGATGGAAACGTCGGTGCCTTCAGAAAACTTTTGCGCTTTGCCAATCAAAAAGGGTTCATCGGCCTTGGTAAAAATAGGCCAGCTCGGGCGGCCAAAACGCAAGTAAACCGGGCCTTTATAATCGGCAACGGCCAGCGTTGCGGCTTTTGTTTGATTGTAATCGCAAGGCACAATCACCGTCATGCCCGGCATCATCTTCATCATGCCAATGTCTTCAAGTATCTGGTGCGTGGCACCGTCTTCGCCCAGCGTAACGCCGGCGTGCGAAGCGCAGATTTTTACGTTCTTACCGCTGTATGCCACGCTTTGCCGAATTTGATCATATACACGTCCCGTCGAAAAATTAGCGAAGGTCGTGGTGAACGGAATCTTACCGCCAATCGTCAACCCCGCCGCAATGCCAATCATGTTGGCTTCGGCGATGCCCACTTGAATAAAGCGTTCCGGAAATTCCTTGATGAAGCCTTGCAGCTTCATCGAGCCGGCCAAGTCAGCCGTTAAAGCTACCACGTTCGGGTTCTTTCTTCCGAGTTCGGTCATGGCATCGCCAAAGCCGCTGCGGGTATCTTTCTTTCCGGTGGGTTGAATGTCTTTTAACATGGCGCAAATATAGCATGGCTTAACCTACTGTCTATACGAAAAATCATTACAGCGAAGGGCGCAAGAACGGGTGTTGTTTTTACTATTACTGCGAAAGGACTTCTTTCACTTGCTCACCTCTTGTCTTCCATTGCCGGTTGTGAAATACGTTGTAAGCAATCACCGCGCTGGCCGTCATAAACACAGCGCCTACCACAAAGGGCGCACCCGGAAAATAGGTGGGCGCAGTTTTGCTGGTAAAATAGCCAAACACGTTGGTCATGATCAACGGACCAAAGATGGTGGTCAAACTCATTAAGCCGGTGAGTGAACCTTGCAATTCGCCTTGCTGGTTCGAGGGTACGTGTCCCGCCATTACCGATTGCAAAGCCGGGCCGCAAATGCCGCCCAAACAATACGGAACCAAAAAAGCAAACATCATCCAGCTTTGCGAAGCAAAAGCGAACAACAACATGCCCAGCGAATAAAGCGCAAGCCCGATGTAAATACTCTTTTCGTTGCCCAATTTTGGGTTCACCACTCTTGTTAATCCGGCTTGCACCACGCCTACCAACAAACCCACCACCGCCAGCGAAATGCCGATGGTCCTCTCCGACCAATGAAAGCGTTCGATGGTGAAAAAGCTCCAGTTGCTTTGCACGGCGTGCGAACCGAGATAAACAAGGAACAACGCGACCATCAAACCCGTTAAAGCCGGAAACTTGCGCAGGTTGTAAACGCTTACACCGGGAATGGCCCGCGACCATTCAAACCTGCGGCGGTTTTCGGGCGACAATGATTCGGGTAAAACGAAAAAGCCGTATAAAAAATTAAGGAAGCACAAGCCTGCGGCCACCATAAACGGAACCCTTGCACCGAAGCCACCAAGCAAGCCGCCAATGGCCGGACCAATGATAAAACCGAGGCCAAAGGCTGCCCCGATCATGCCGAAATTTTTTGCGCGGTTTTCCGGTGTGCTGATGTCGGCAATGTAAGCCGACGCAGTGGTGAAAGAAGCGCCTGTCATGCCGGCCACAATGCGGCCAACAAAGAGCCAGCCAAGCGTGGGCGCAAACGAAAGAAAAAGGTAATCAACGGCAAAGCCCAAAAGAGCAGCCAGCAACACGGGCCGGCGGCCGTAACGGTCGCTCAGGTTTCCAACCAACGGCGAAAAGCAAAACTGCGTGGCCGCAAAAGCAAACAGTAACCAGCCGCCAATTCTTGAGGCCTGGCTTACGTTTACGTGTCCCAGTTGTTCAATCAGTTTGGGCATTACGGGAATGATGATGCCGAAGCCGATAACGTCAATAAGAAGGGTGATAAAAATAAAGCCGATGGCGGCGTTGCGGTTGGATGGCATAACGGTGCATTGAGATGAAGCGCAAAAGTGAAGGTTTCCGCCGTGACAAACAACGGACACAATGAAAATGATTCCGTCGCGTTAAAAAGCAAACAGCCATTCCGCAGAAACGGGATGGCTGTTTGCTCTCACACACGCCGTCGTTGGTTGTTTTAATGCTCTACTGATAAGAATAAACCACGTTTGCCGTTGTGCTTCCTCCGCCCGGAACGGTGGTTTTTACCGTGGCGCTTTGCGGCAGGTTTTGGTTGTTGTATTGATAACTGTATTCGCGAATTTCGCTTACCTGGTTGTTCTCGTCGTAATCGGTTTCCTTGGTTACGTTGTAGCGAGGTGTGTTTTGCAGCAAAAGGTAAAGCAAGGTTTTGTGAACGTACACTGGGTTCATTTTGCCGTCGTACTCGTACGCGGTATAGCCCGATACTTCAAGTTTGCCGCTTGTGGGATTCAACATCCAATTGGTAGCCTTGCGTACATTTTCGTCGGCGCCGTATTCAAAGGTTGTTTTTAAAAGATCCATTCCGTTTGTACTGGACGTGATTGCGCCAATAGCCATGCCTGTATAAGCATAACGGGTTGCCAGCACCAGGTAATTTTTGTCGTCGTAAATGTTTGCCGATGCCAGTTCGCCGTAGGTGCCGTAGTTCGGAACAATGCGTTGATTGCCGGTCGTTTTCAACTCCGTGATTTTTGAATAGTCTGGCGTGTAGCTGATGTTGAACGTAGCCAATTGTCCGCCTGCTGCCTGATCCGCATTTGTCTTGATGGCTTGCAGGCCGTTGTTACCGTAAACAAACTCCAGCACGTCTTCGCCCTGGCTGATCTTTTTCAGTTTTGTCTGTACCGGTGGCGTTGGTTCTGGATTGTTGCCGGTTGTATCTTTTTTGCAGGCCGTAAATAAAACCGTGGCCGTTGCAGCCAGCAGGCCGGCTTTCCGAAGATTAAAGGTTGCTCTCATAATAATGTCGTTTGATTTTTTCTACGGCAAAACTATCCGCGCAACCAAGTACATCCAACCGCATAAGCGGGTGAAAAAAGCATGACCATTTGACGTAATTAACACCTTTTTGCACTGCTCAAAAAACGTTTAAAACGTATATGAAGGATGAACGAAGAAAAACAGGGACGGCTTGCAAAAACGCTTCACACATTTATGTGAGGTGGTAAAAATTTGTTTTATTGGGTTTGTTACAAAACAACCTTTAAAAGCCTGCGGTGTTCTTATACGGCTCCGGCAGGCAACAACGAGCAGGAAGCGAAAGCCACTGCGCATATTGCAATCTTTTTCTATTTTTAACCGAAGAATTCAAACTATGAAAGACAACCGCCTGCTGCTCTTTGTGCTGCTTCTTTTTCCGACTTCTCTTTTTGCACAAGATATTTTTCTGCGCACAGGTGCTGTTACACCCAAAGCCAACGTTCGCAAGGAGGCCGTTGATTCTTTCAATGCATCAGCCAAGCGTAGCGCCGGACAAAGTTTTGCGGTGATCCAATTCGACCGCATTCCTTCTGCCGATGAACAAAAGCTTTTGGCGGCAGCCGGCATCACCTTGCTAGATTATCTTCCGCAAAATGCGTACACCGTTAGCATTAAAGGCGATGTGTCCTTGCGTGCCTTGCAAGCGGCAAAAGCAAAGGCTTTCTTTCAACTTTCTGCGCAACAAAAAATGCAGGAGTATTTTGCCAAAGGACTGATTCCATCCTGGGCTGTAAAAGTCGCGGGCACGGTTGACGTTTGGATTTCGTTTCCGAAAACAATTGACGCAAACTTTGTAATTGCAGAATTAAAAAGCCGCAACGTTGACATTGTTTCCGAAGAACATAAAGCTTACAACATTCTTGCGGTGCGCATCGCCCAAAACCGCCTTTCCGAAATGGCTTTGCTGCCTTTTGTTGACTACCTGCAACCTGCGCCACCCGCTGCCCAACCGTTGAACTACAACAGCCGTACACTTTCAAGAGCAACGGTGCTCAATGCTTCAGCAGCCAACGGAGGCAAGGGATTGAACGGCGAAGGCATTACCGTAGGCGTTGGCGATAACGCCGAAGCTGTACAAGATCATGTTGATTTTTCGAAACGTTTAATCAGCCGCAACTTTAAAACAGAGTCGGGCCACGGCGTACACACGACCGGCACGGTTGCCGGTGCGGGCAATGTTGACGAACGTTACCGCGGCTATGCGCCCAAAGCCACCGTTATCAGCCAATACTACAACGGCATTTTAGACAACGCCGCCACATACGTGAACGATTACGGCATGGTCGTCACCAACAATTCTTACGGCAACATCATTGAGTGCGGCTATCACGGCACTTATGATTTGTACAGCCGCATGATGGACCAACAAGCTTTTGATTTGCCAAATCTTTTGAACGTGTTTGCGGCCGGCAACAGCGGCCGCGATGCCTGTGCACCCTACCCGCAAGGTTTTCATACAGTGCTCGGCGGCTATCAATCGGCAAAAAACGTCGTGTCCGTTGGCCAATCCACAGACTCAGGCGGCATCTCTTCGTTTTCGAGCCAAGGGCCGGTGAAAGACGGCCGTTTAAAGCCGGAGATCATGGCAATGGGCGAAGGCGTTGCCTCCACCGTTCCAACCAACGGTTATGGTGTAATGAGTGGCAGCAGCATGGCCGCACCGGCCGTAACCGGCGGACTGGCTTTGTTGTACCAACGCTATCGCCAACTGAACGGCGGCGCCAATCCAAAAAACGGTTTAATGAAAGCCCTGCTTTGCAACGGTGCAATGGACGTTGGCAAGGCTGGCCCCGATTTCAAATACGGCTTTGGTAGCGAGAATCTGCTGCGCAGCGTGGAAGGGCTTGAAGCAACGCATTACTTCATCAACAACAGTGTGAACGCGGGCACCACAACGCATACCGTTACCGTTCCCGCAAACACGGCGCAATTGAAAGTGCTTTTGTATTGGAACGATCTGCCGGCATCACTTATCAGCAACAAAAACCTGGTGAACGATTTAGACCTTGAAGTCACCACGCCTTCATCGGCCGTTGTGCTGCCGCAAATTTTGGATACCGCGATAGCGCATTTAAATGACGCGGCCACTACCGGCGCCGATCACGTGAACAACATCGAACAAGTATTGATCAACAATCCGGCGGCAGGCACTTATACTTTCA
Source organism: Flavisolibacter ginsenosidimutans (assembly GCF_007970805.1). Taxonomy (GTDB): domain Bacteria; phylum Bacteroidota; class Bacteroidia; order Chitinophagales; family Chitinophagaceae; genus Flavisolibacter; species Flavisolibacter ginsenosidimutans. Next base: position 3,274,499 of record NZ_CP042433.1, read on the forward strand.
CCGTAAAAGGCACAACGGTAACCAACGCACAACAGGAATATTTTTTGGTGTGGGATGCGGTGCCAACCGGTTTGAAGATGACCGCACCCGCAGGCGGACAAGCCCTGACGCCGGGTGAAAACACCAAAATTAGTTGGGACGCTTATGGCTTAACCGGCACGGCCACGCTGGAATTTTCATCCGATGGGGGAAGCACGTGGTCAACGATTGATGCAGGCGTGGACGTGAACCGCATTGTTTACACCTGGACCGTTCCATCCGTTGCGACAAGCAATGCATTAATAAGAATCACGAAGAACGGCAGCGGCGAAACCACAACGTCAAATGCGTTTACCATCATCGGCCAACCGGTGATGAATTTATCGTCGGTGCAATGCGAGGGCTACATCGCAGCAAGCTGGAACACCGTTGCCGGCGCAACAGATTACGAAGCAATGATCTTGCGCGGCGATGAAATGAAACCCGTTGCGACAACGACGGCTACATCTTACACCTTCAGCGGTCTTTCAAAAGATAGCACTTACTGGATTACGGTAAGAGCAAGACTGAACGGCGTTGCCGGCAGAAGAGCTTACGCCATCTCTCGCCAACCAAATAACGGCACCTGTGCCGGAACCATTTCGGACAATGACCTGAAAGTAGATGCCGTGCTTGCACCAACCAGTGGACGATTGTTTACATCAACGCAGTTAAGCGCAGCGCAGCCAATAAGCATCCGAATAAAAAATTTAGACGACGCAGCGATCAACAACTTCACGGTTTCCTATTCAATTAACGGGAACAGCGTCACGGAAAACGTTGCAACGATTGCTGCCGGCGCTACGCTTGATTACACCTTTGCAACAAAAGCTGATTTATCCGCACCGGCTTCTTATACCTTAATCGCATCAGTGAAAAACACAGCAGACGTTGTAAGCGCAAACGATTCGATGACGGTTATTGTAAAACAAATAGACAACCAGCCGCTCAATCTTTTCACGCCTTTTGTTGACAATTTTGAAACGGCAACTCCCGCCGCATATTTGCAAGACACGACCGGCCTTGGCGGCATTGAACGGTATGATTTCAACCGCACCACACCGTACGGACGTGCACGAACTTTTGTCAATACGGGCATTGCTTATTCGGGTTCAAAAGCCATTACATTGGATGCTGACCGCAACTATTCAGGGGGCAACGTTTCTTATCTGCTTGGCACTTTTAATTTGAACAATTACAGCACGGTCTCTAACGATATCCGGCTGGATTTTCAATACCTCAATCACAGCCAGCTACTCAACGCAGCCAACCGCGTTTGGGTTCGCGGCAGCGATACGCAACCCTGGCTTGAGGTGTACAAACTCGATTCGGCTGCGCAACCTGCAGGCACCTATAAAAAATCAGGCAGCATCGAGCTTTCAAACTTTTTAGCCGACAACGGCCAAAGCTTTACACCCAGCTTTGGCGTACGTTGGGGCCAATGGGGACAGTATCAAACAACCGACCGGCAATACGCTGCGGGCTACACCTTTGACGACGTTCGTTTGTACGAAGTTTTTAACGACGTGCAGCTGGCAAAAATTGACAGCCCGCTTGTGAACAGTTGCGGTCTGACCGCAGTTACACAATTAAAGATTACCGTTCGAAACGCATCTAACACGACGCTAACCAATGTGCCGGTTTATTACCGCATCAATGGCGGCGCACCGGTAATGGAAACCATCGCTTCCATTGGCGCAAAAGCATCGCTGCAATACACCTTTACCTCATTGCCCGATTTCTCGCAGCTTGGTATGAATACGCTGCAAGTTTATGTGGCATACGATCCCGATACCTTCAAAGAAAACGATACGGCAACGATCACCGTTTACAACGAGCCTGTCGTTAATTCTTTTCCTTACCTCCAAAATTTTGAAAGCAACAACGGCTTCTTTTATGCCGGCGGCAAGAACAGCAGTTGGGAATACGGCACACCGGCAAGCAACAAAATCAACCGCGCTGCTTCCGGCGCAAAGGCCTGGAAAACGCGATTGAGCGGAAGCTACAACGACAACGAACTTTCTTATCTCTATTCGCCTTGTTTTGACATAAGCGGACTTTCGTCGCCAACGTTAAGCTTTAGTGTTGCGCTTGATTTGGAGGATTGCGGCAGCAGTTTGTGCGACGGTGCCTGGGTTGAATATTCAAGCGACGGCATAACGTGGACGAAGTTGGGAACAGCGGGTACGGGCACCAATTGGTATAACAAAAGTGCAAACCAGTTGTGGAGCGTTCAGAATTACACTTACTGGCATGTGGCCACGCAAGCCTTGCCCACCGGGCTTTCGCGTTTGCGGCTGCGTTTTGTGATGGCCTCTGATGCCGGCGTGGGCCGCGATGGTATTGCCGTTGACGACATTCACATTTACGACAACACGCAAGGCATTTACGACGGCGCAACGATGACCACAGCAATTACACAAAATATTGATGGAAACAACTGGGTTGATTTTACAAGCGGCGGAAAACTTGTTGCGTCTGTTCAGCCGAACAACGCAGTGTTGGGCACAACTGATGTGCAGGCCTACATCAATATTGGCGCGGTTCGATCTTCAAACAATCAATATTACCACGACCGCAACATCACCGTCAAGCCTGCAAGCAATTCTTTGCCGGATTCCGTGACAATACGTTTTTATTTTCTCGACAGCGAAATGGAAGCGTTGCATAACGCGTCGGGTTGCGGCTATTGCGTAAAACCGCAAAGCGCTTATGAACTTGGCGTTTCGAAATACACCGATGCAGATAAGAGTAAAGAGAACGGAACGATTGCCGACAACAACAACGGAACCTGGTTGTTCATTCCGTCTGCGCAAGTAACCAAAGTGCCGTTTGACAAAGGCTATTATGCCGAATTTAAGGTTGCGGGCTTTTCAGAATTCTGGTTAAACAACGGCGGCTTGAACAACCTCACGCCTTTGCCCGTGAAATTGATTGATTTTACCGCAAGCAAACAAGCGGCGAACGTTCTTTTGAAATGGACGGTGGCAAATGAAAACAATGTCTTGCGTTACGAAATAGAAGTGGCCAAAGGCGGTGGCGCACTAAGCACAAACAGCTTTGTAAAAATTGGTGAAGCGCCTGCTTCGGGTAACAGCGCATTAGAGCTCTATAGCTTTACCGACGGCGAAACGTCTAAGCTTGGCGCACGGTATTACCGGTTGAAGATGGTGGATGCGAACGGCAGCTTTCGCTATTCGGGTATCCGCGCTGTGGTGTTTGGCGATGCAGCGGTTTGGCAGGTTTATCCCAACCCTTCGACGGGCCGTTTTAACCTGATGTATCAATTGAATGATGGCGAAACGCTGGTGGCAAAGTTGTATGATGCAAAAGGTGTTTTGGTGAAGGAATACCGCAGCACCGGCAACGGTTTTCTACAAAAGCTCAGCGTTGACGTAAGTGCAAATAATTATGCCAGCGGACTCTATCTTTTACGGGTAGAAGCCGGAGCGGAAAAACAATCCTTCAAGCTATACAAGCAATAGTGAAACGTCAAACGTGAGACGGCAAACGTGAAACTGTACTGAACTAAAATTGTAAAGTCTTTACAGTCTCTCGTCTGCCGTTTGACGTTTCACTTCAATCACCATCCCTGCTTTGCAACGCCGGCTTTTATCGCGTTCATTGCTTTCTCTTCATTGCACAGCGTGGTGAGCTTGTTGCCTTTTCCATCATGCCCTTGTACCATATAAGCACCCTTCGCCGTTTTCGTAATCACGGCGTCCTGAATGGGAACGCCTTTTTCTTTTGTGCGCACGTTGTAAGCCGTAAGCTTGATGTCTTCCGCCATATACTGTGTTTTTGGTTACTGATGTTGTTTCGGCAATAGCGGCAAAAGGAAGGCCAAAGGTAGAACCATGATTTTCAGGATGGCAAGGATGAGACCGGAGAAAGAGGATTTTGCTCACGAAATATTGCTTTCCTGCGCAATCATTTAAATCACGCAAATCATAGTTCTGATTATCTTCAGCGCATGACGGAAAAACCAAAGCTGCGGCTCTTTGATTTAACCATGATTGTTGTTGGTCTCGTGATTGGCATGGGCATTTTTCGCACATCGTCCGACGCCGCCAACGCGGCTGCTACCCCTTCCTTGTTTTTTATCGGCTGGATTGCCGGCGGCGCCATTGCTTTGTGCGGCGCATTAACCTATGCCGAAATCGGTTCACGCTTTCCGGTAACCGGTGGTTATTACAAAGTGTTTGCAGAATGTTATCATCCGTCCATTGCCTTCTCCATCAACTGCATCATTCTTATTTCCAACGCAGCATCCATGTCCGGCGTGGCGCTCGTTGGCAGCGAATACATCTCGCAGGTTCTTTTTAAAACCGATCCCGGCGCCACGACAAGAGCCTTGATAGCGATGATACCGATTGCCGTTTTTTACGGTGTCAATCTTTTGGGTTTGCGGTTAAGCGCAACGGCGCAAAACATTTTGATGGTGATAAAAATCGGGATGCTGGTGCTGCTGATTTCTTCCATCTTTTTTATTGACGGAAATGCCAACGCCGCTTCGACTGCGACAAAAAGCCTTGCAACAACGGACTACATAAAATCCTTTGGCCTGATCCTGATTGCTGTGTCGTTTACTTACGGCGGCTACCAGCAAACCATCAACTTTGGCGAAGAAGTACACAACCCGCGAAAGACCATTCCACGCGGCATCTTTATCGGCATCTTAATCATCATCACTTTATACCTCGCCGTTAGTTATGCCTACTACAACGCCATTGGCTTTGAAGCCTTGAAAACATCGCGGGGCATTGCGTCAATCGTCGTCGAAAAATTGTTTGGCCCGACTGGCCGCACGGCGGCTTCTATTCTTTTATTTGTTGCGGTACTAGCTTATGTGAACGTATTGCTGCTGAGCAATCCGCGGGTGATGTATGCCATGAGCAAGGACGGTATTTTACCGGCTGCTTTTAGCAAGGTGAACGAGAAGAAAGACGTGCTGACGTTGGGCCTGACAACCTTTGCGCTGGCGGGCATTTTGGTTTTGTTCTTCATGGATGAATTCAACAAGATTCTCAGCTTCACCATCTTTCTTGATTCGATTGGAATGGCAACATCAGCCGCTACGATTTTTATTTTGCGCAAGCGCACAAAACATTTGGATGGCACCGGCATTTATAAAATGAAGCTTTATCCTTTGCTGCCACTCATTTTTATTGCGGCGTATATTTTTGTGGGCATTTCCATTGCGTTCGATACGCCACGTCTTGCGCTTGTTGCAACCGGCGTGTTTGCCGCATTTTTGCTCCTTTATTTTTTGGTGCGAAGCCTGAAAACAAAAACCGATGCCGCTACAACCAACTGAACTTTCCTACATCATCAACGAACTGGCCGAAGACCGCGAACACTATTTTAATGCCGTTGCACCGCCCATTGTGCAAACCTCAAACTTTGTGTTCAAGAAGGTCGCTGATTTGCGCAAAGCCTTTGAAGATGAAATGGGCGGCTACCTGTACAGCCGCGGCTTAAATCCAACGGTTGATATCTTGCGCAAGAAACTGGCGGCGCTTGACGGTGCCGAAGATTGCCTTGTATTCAATAACGGAGCGGCAGCCATTTTTGCAGCTGTATTAGCCAATGTAAAAAGCGGCGATCACATTATCTCGGTGCGCAATCCTTACACCTGGGCACAACGAACCTTTGACGTGATTCTTTCCCGCTTTGGCATTACAACTACTTATGTTGATGGCCGCGACATTAAAAACTTTGAAGCAGCACGTCAGCCCAATACAACGTTTATCTATTTAGAATCGCCCAACTCGTGGACATTCGAATTGCAACCCATAAAACAAGTGGCGGCATTGGCAAAGCAGCACAACATCATCACCTTAATTGACAACAGTTATTGCACGCCGCTTTATCAACGACCAATTGAAATGGGCATTGACCTTGCCATGCAAACCGCTACCAAGTACATCGGCGGCCATAGCGATACATTGGGCGGTGTGTTGTCCGGTTCGCATCAGCAAATGAAAAAGATTTTTGACAGAGAGTATTTAAACGTGGGCAGCGGCATTCAACCGTTTAATGCATGGCTGCTGATTCGCGGCTTGCGCACCTTGCCCGCACGCCTGCAGCGCATCACCAACACAACGCGAGAAGTGATACAGTTCTTAAAATCGCATCCGCGCATTGACCAGGTCATTTTTCCGCTCGACGAATCCTTTTCACAATATGCGTTGGCAAAAGAACAAATGAGTGGCGCTTGTGGTCTCATCACGTTCACCATTAAAGACGGAACAATGGAAAGCATCACTAAATTCTGCGAATCGCTTAAGCACTTTATGATGGCGGTAAGCTGGGGCGGCCATGAATCGCTCATCCTTCCAAAATGCGCAGGCATTCAGCCAGCGGACTTCGATGCGAACAATATCCAGCATCAATACATTCGTCTTTATACCGGTCTTGAAGAACCGCAATACCTGGTTAATGATTTGCAGCAGGCATTGAACCGCGAATGATTATTTTTGGCGCGACCGGTTGTCGCAGCAAAGACAATCCTTCTTATGAGCAAAACCTTGAAGTGGATTCTTTTTTCTCTCCTTGCCGTTGTTGTGCTGGTGCTCATCATGCGTATTGTTTCCGGGAAGGCCAACGATATTAAAGTAACAGCAGAAGCCGTAAAAAAACGTACGGTTACCGAAACTGTTTCGGCCAGTGGCAAGCTTTATCCCGAAACCGAAATACGCATTGCACCGCCGATTTCGGGCGAAGTAACGCAGTTGAATGTGCAGGAAGGACAACAAGTAACAAAGGGACAAACGCTGGCTTTTATTCAAGGCGATAAAACGGGCAGTGCAGCACCAAGAGTTTCTTTGCCGAATGTGCCAACGGGTTTTGAAAACCTTCTAAAGAATATGCAACAGCCAAGCGTTTCGTCGGCATCATTGGCAACTATAAAAGCACCCATGAGCGGAACGGTGCTTGGGCTCGCAGTAAAAAAGGGGGAAAGAGTGAACGGCGAACTTATGCGTATTGCCGATCTATCAAGCCTTGAAGTAAGAGTGGATGTAAATGAAAACAACATTATCAAAGTAAGTGTCGGCGACTCAGCTGATGTGGAAGTAGAAGCCTACAACAAACGAAAGTTCAAAGGCATTGTTACCACCATCACCAACGGCAGCAGCAAACGCGATGCGCAATCTTTTTTATCGGCGGATGTAACCAATTACGAAGTGCACATACGCCTCTTGCCTTCGTCGTATAACGACTTGTATGATTCGGCAAAACACAACATTCCCTTTCGTCCGGGCATGAACGCAAGAGCCGACATTAAAACAGCGCGGCATGAAAATATATTGAGCGTTCCGGTAGCCGCAGTGGTTTCAAGACCGAAAGGAAGCGATGAAAATATTAACGATGCGAAGAAGGAAAAAGCAAAAGATGAAAACGCGGTTGACCAAAGCGAAAGCAGCGACGAACCGGAAGAAGTGGTATTTGTTTTAAAAAGCGACAATACCGTGGAAAAACGAACGGTGACTACAGGCATACAGGACGTCAATTATTTTGAGATTACCGGCGGTTTGCAGGAAGGCGAAAAAGTAGTAACCGCACCCTACAACGCCGTGAGCCAAACCTTGCACAGCGGTAAAAAAGTTGTGGTGGTGAGCAAAGACAAACTGTTTGAAAACAAATGAGCATGCAATCTTTTAAGATCGGTGTAATTGGCAACGGCAGTTGGGCCACAGCGCTGACAAAAATCATTACCGACGGTGGCCGTCCGGTGAACTGGTGGATACGCAACACGGCCTCGATTGATTACATTAAACGCCGCCGCCACAACCCCAATTATTTACACTCGGCATCCTTCGACGTTTCGCTTCTGAACATGCACCACGATGTACAAACAATTGTTGATGCGTCGGATTTGCTGGTGATGGCTGTTCCTTCTGCGTACATAGAAGAAGTATTGCAAAACCTGCGCAAAGATTCATTGAAGGAGAAGAAAATTCTTTCGGCCATTAAAGGTTTGATACCGGGAAAAGATGTGTTGCTAAACGAATACCTGGACAAAAATTTCGGCGTTCCACTGCTGAACTACTTTGCAGTTCTTGGCCCTTGTCATGCCGAAGAAGTGGCCGCCGAAAAATTATCCTACTTAACCTTTTCCGGCATTGACACCGACACGGCCGAAGACATTGCAGCCTGCTTTAAAGCACCTTACATCAACACCATTGTCAATCCTGATATTCTGGGTGTGCAATACGCCGCGGTAATGAAAAACATTTATGCGCTTGGCGCCGGCATCGCACACGGCCTCGATTACGGCGATAATTTTTTAAGCGTTTACATTGCCAACGCCGCCGATGAAATGGCTGGCTTTCTGCGCAAGGTTGGCGTAAAGCATATCGTCGTTGGTGAACATGAAAAAGACGCGAAGAAAAAAGACATGAACTATGCGGCTTCGGTTTATCTCGGCGATTTGCTGGTGACCTGTTATTCGCTGTACAGCCGCAACCGAACATTCGGAAACATGATTGGCAAGGGTTACACCGTTAAAGCCGCGCAGCTTGAGATGAACATGGTGGCCGAAGGCTATTATGCCTCGCGATGCATTTACAATTTCAATAAAAACATCGGCGGGGATATTCCCATTGCCGAAACGATTTACAAAATTTTATGGGAGCGGCAATTGCCGGCAGAAGGATTTGAAGAGGTGGAGGAAGTGTTGGTGTGAAAGAAATTCAAAACTGCAATATTTTTGAGTTCGCATCACTTCCCGTAACTGATTCTATACACCACGCCCTGCTTGTCATCGCTCACCAACAAACTTCCGTCTTGCATCATCTGCACATCCACTGGCCTTCCTAAAACATCACTGCCGTTCAACCATCCCGATGCAAACGGCGTTGCGCTTACCGCTTTGCCATTCTCCATTTTTACAAAGGCTACTTGATAACCGATCGGTGTGCTGCGGTTCCAGCTTCCGTGTTGGGCAATAAAAATTCCGCCGTTGTAATCAGCCGGAAAAAGATTACCGGTATAAAAACGCATGCCCAAAGCCGCCACGTGCGGGCCGAGCAGAAAAGCTGGTTTTGTGTAATCATCGCAATTTTTTCCTTGCCCAAACTCAGGGTCTAAAATATTTCCCTGGTGACAATAAGGATAACCAAAATGCAAACCCTTTTGCGGTGCGGTATTCAATTCATCGTTTGGCCGGTCATCGCCCAGGTTATCACGGCCGTTATCGGTAAACCAAAGCGCTGCCGTTTGCGGATTCCAATCAAAGCCAACGCTATTGCGAATGCCTTTGGCAAATACCTCCAGCCCGCTGCCGTCTTTATTCATTCGTATAATGCAGGCATGCATCGAATCGGGTTCGCAAATATTGCAGGGCGCACCCACTGGCACGTACAATTTATCGTCGGGACCAAAAGCAATGAACTTCCAGCCGTGTGCGCCATCGGTGGGAAACTTGTCGTAAACAACTTTGTAAGCAGGCGGGTTTTGCAGCGAGGCTTCAATGTTATCAAAGCGAAGAATGCGGCTGATTTCCGCCACGTACAAAGCGCCGTCTTTAAACGCGACGCCGTTGGGTGTTGTTAACCCCGATGCAACGGTATAAACCGAGTCGGCTACACCGTTTTTGTCTTTGTCCACCACCGCATAAACCTTGCTGCCCTGCGTGCCCACAAACAAGGTTCCTGCCGGGCTTAGCGTTAGGCTGCGTGCGCCGGGCACTTCTGCAAACACCGAAATTTTAAAGCCCGCCGGCAGCTTGATTTTGTCGAGATGATATTTCGAAAACAAGTCATTGCCCGGTGCGGTGGAAGCCTGCGGAGCCACGGGCTCTTTATCCTTGCAGGAAATAAAATTTTGCACAAGAAGCAAAAGCCAAAAAGAAAAAAGAAGTGGATTGCGTTGCATGGCGAACGTATTTAAAAAGGTGAAGAACCGACCAATTCTGTCTTGCCCGACGCTTTCTGCAAAGCTAACCGGCATTTCTGCGTCAATCTTTGTTAACCCCGCCTTATATTTTTTGACTTTTGGCGAAAAGTTTTTGGAAGAAAAAAGGCCTGTCTAATTTTGCGGCGGATAATGAAACCGTTCGCATTCATATTGCTTTTGCTGCACGTCAACTTTTCGATGTTCATTTCGCAGGTTGACGAGCAGGACGTATACGAAGCCAAGGGCATGCACGTGCGTGACATTGACAGCCTTACCGACTGGCTGCAGGACATACTCAGCAAACACAAATCTTCGGACTCGCACAACAATAAAAAAGATGACGGCGATGCCCGTTTCTTTCATATTTTAAAGCCAACGCATTTCTTTTCACCGCATTTTGTTCTCGCAAAAAAGCCAACCGTTACTACAAACGAGAACTATGCGCCGCTAATGAACGAAACGGTTTTGCCGTCCGGCTTTTCTACCATTCAGTCACCTCCGCCCAAAGCGTAAAACTTTTCTTATCTAACGATGCCTGCACGCTTTCTTGCCGTGTAGCAGTTTGCTGTTCACAACAGTTTCTTCTCTAAACTTTTGATACATGAAACGTAAAGTTGCCCTTTTGCGCAGCTTTGGTTTGGTGGGATTGGCGCTGGCGCTTGCACACGCAAACGCACAGGATACCCTTCGCCTTACCACCCCCAAAGCCGAAGAGCTTTTTCTAAAAAACAACCTTTCGCTTCTGGCCGCGCAGTACAACATCAGCGCCAACGAAGCCCTTATTCAACAAGCCAAAGCATGGGACAATCCCGTGCTTTCAACAGAACAAAATTTATACGACGGCAAATTCTTTCGGCATACGAAAGGAACGGCCGATAACCCGCAAGGTTACGGCCAATGGTATGCGAGTCTTTCGCAAGTCATTCGCACCGCCAACAAACGCGGCCTGCAAGTGCAGTTAGCGCAAGACGGCGTAAAAACAGCGCAGGCGCAACTGAATGATTTACTGCGCAACCTTCGCTATGTGTTGCAGGTGGACATGAACAACCTCGCGCAGCTGCAGGCTGCCCAACAGTTGCTGGAAACCGAGATCAGCCACACGCAAACCCTGGCCAAAGGCATGGACGAAATGCTGAAGGTGGGCGACATTTCGCTGAAGGACAACGTTCGGTTGAAGGCCTTGCTTTATTCCTTGCAAAGCGACTACGCCGACAACCTTCGCCAGCAACAGGATTTGCAAAAAGAGTTGCACACCTTGTTGCACGATGAAACCGCAGCGCCCATCAACGCAACGATTCCTTCGCCTGATTTTTCGTCGTTGAACAATCTTCCGTTGTTGGCAATTGTGGACAGCGCAAAAGCGCTTCGTCCCGATGCGGCTTTGGCTTCGGCACAAGCGCTCTATCAACAACACAATCTTGCCTTTCAAAAAGCCCTGGCAAAACCCGACCTTACTGTTGGTGTTGATTACGACCGCGCCAGCAATTACATTCCGAATTACGTGGGTTTGCAGATTGGTTTGCCTTTGCCCATCTTCAATAAAAACAGGGGCAACATTCAATCGGCGGAATGGAGCGTGAAAGCAGCACAAGCAACACAGAAGAATACGCAATCCGTTGTGCAAGCCGAAGTGCTGAACTCGTACAACAAATTGCAAACGCTGTTTCAAGTGCAAAAAAGCGTTGGCGGAGCGTGGGCTGAAAACTACGAACGACTCATGCGCAACATGGTGGAAAGCTACGAGCAACGCAAGGTTACTCTGTTTGATTTCATTGACTTTTTCACTTCGTATAAAGACACGCGGTTAAAACAACTGCAACAAACCACCAACCTTTTAAACGCGGCGGCGGAATTCAATTTCGTGAGCGCACAAAACATCATCCCTCTCAAATAATTTTTTATGAAGTACTTATTTTCTTTTTGTTCGATAGCGGCTCTTTTTGCGGCTCTTACGGCCTGCAACAGCAACGCGGCCAAAGCACCGGAGAAAAAAGAAGTCTGCATCAGCGACACCATTTCCAAAATGATTCGCATTGATTCTGTTTCTGAAAAAGCCATCGACGACGAACTAAAACTTTCCGGTGAAGTCAGCTTCAACGAAAACAAAGTGGTGAAGGTTTTTCCGGTGAGCAGCGGACAGGTTCTTTCCGTCAACACCTCGCTTGGCAATTACGTAAAAGCCGGTCAAACATTGGCCGTGATTCGGAGCGCCGACATTGCCGGCAACTACGCCGATCTTTCTACAGCGGGCAACGACATTGCCATTGCCAAACGCGAAATGGAAAACGCGGAGCATCTATTTAAAAACGGTATCGGTAGTGAAAAGGATTACGTGCAGGCAAAACAGGCGTATGAGAAAGCAATGACGAATGCGACAAAAATTCGTTCGCAAATCAGCATCAACGGAAGCGGCCATACTTCTGCTAACGGCACTTATGTGGTAACAGCGCCGAAGAGCGGTTACGTGGTGGAGAAGAACGTCAATCCCGGGCAGTTTATCCGTAACGATAACGGGCAAAATCTTTTCACCGTTGGCGATACGAAAGACGTGTGGATTTGGGCCAACGTTTACGAAAGCGACATTGCCCGCGTGAAAGAAGGTTATCGCGCAATGGTAACCACGCTGGCTTATCCTGACACTGTCTTTACCGGTAAGGTTGACAAAGTGAATCAAATTCTCGACCCGCAAACAAAGGTGATGAAGATTCGCATCGTGTTGCCCAACAATAACGGGCAATTAAAGCCCGAAATGTTTGCCAACATCACCATCGAAAACAAAGAGGGCAAGCGTGCCGTAGTGATTCCTTCGTCTGCACTGGTAAGCGAAGACGGCAAAAGCTACGTGGTGGTTTATCACGACAAATGCAACCTTCAAATTAAAGAAGTGCAAGTGTTGAAAACTTCCGGCGATGCCATTTACCTGAAGAGCGGCTTGCAAAAAGGCGAACAATTAATTTCCAATCAACCCTTGCTTTTCTACCGCCAGTTGCAGGAAATGCAGGAAACAAAATAGAATATAGAATGTAGGAGTTAGGAGATAGAATGGTTGAAAACGAAACCGCGACTTTGTCTGCTTTAGTCTATCTCCTACATTCTACCTCCTAACTCCTACCTCCTCAAAACATTCCCCATGAACAAGTTCATCAAACGCATTATACATTTCTCGCTGCGGCACCGCTACTTTGTTTTTTTCATGACGGCGGTACTGGCAGTGATTGGATTTATTTCCTACAAGGCCACGCCGCTGGAAACCTTTCCCGACGTCACCAATACACAAGTCATCATCATTGCGCAATGGCCCGGACGCAGCGCTGAAGAAGTTGAAAAATTCGTGACCATTCCGCTTGAAGTTGTACTGAATTCCGTGCAGAAAAAAGCCAACCTGCGCACCACATCGGCCTTTGGCTTGAGCTATATCCGCATCATCTTTGATGATGATGTGGACGATGCTTTTGCGCGGCAACAAGTGCTTAGCCGCTTGGGTGGTGCAGATTTACCCGACGGTGTAAAACCCGATGTGCAACCGCCTTACGGACCGACCGGTGAGATATATCGCTACACCTTAAAGAGTCCGACAAAAAACATTCACGAGTTAACGGCGATACAAGATTGGGTTCTCGATCGGCAATTCAAATCCGTGCCCGGCGTAGCCGATGTAAACTCATTCGGCGGTGAAGAAAAAACCTTTGAAGTGAGCGTGAATCCAGAGATGCTCACAAAGTACAATCTCTCTTCGCTTGACGTGTACAACGCCGTGACAAAAAGCAATGTGAACGTAGGCGGCGATGTGATTGAACGCAACGGTCAAGCCTTTGTCGTACGCGGCATCGGTATTTTAAAAGACGTGACCGACATTGAAAACATCATCGTTACGCGGCAGCAAAACGTTTCTATTCTGGTAAAGAATCTTGCCACCGTTACCGAAGCCGGAAGGCCGCGGCTGGGCTGGGTTACACGCGACAAACAACCCGACGTGATTGAAGGCATCGTGGTGATGCGCAAAGGCGAAAACCCAAGCGAAGTGTTGAAAGCGGTGCAGGCGAAAGTGAAAGAACTCAACACATCTATTCTTCCAAAAGACGTAAAGCTGGATACCTTTTACGACCGTACGGAATTGATGGATTACGCACAGCACACGGTAATTCACAACCTGCTCGAAGGCATCATTCTCGTCACGGTGATTGTGTTTCTTTTCATGGCCGATTGGCGAACGACGTTGACCGTTGGCATCATCATTCCGTTATCGCTTTTGTTTGCTTTCATCTGCATGAGAATAAAAGGCATGAGTGCAAACCTGCTTTCAATGGGTGCTGTGGATTTCGGTATCATCATTGACGGCGCGGTAGTGATGGTGGAAGGTTTGTTTGTGGCGCTTGACCATCGAGCAAAAGAAGTGGGCATGGAGCGGTTTAACAAGTTGGCAAAGCTCGGCCTGTTTAAATCCACCGGTACGGAAATGGGCAAAGCCATCTTCTTCTCCAAGCTTATCATCATCACGTGTTTGATTCCCATTTTCGCCTTTCAAAAAGTGGAAGGCAAAATGTTCTCGCCGCTGGCTTATACGCTTGGCTTTGCATTGTTGGGCGCATTGTTATTTACGCTTACACTCGTGCCTGCCTTGTCCAGCATTTTGCTACGCAAGAACGTCCGCGAGAAGCACAATCCCGTTGTCATCTTTATTGAGAGAGGCGTGATGAAAGCCTTTAACGTCACAGCAAAATATCCCAAGGCAAGTTTGTTGGTTGCGCTTTGCATAATGGGGCTTTCGTTTGGCGTGGTAAAGTTTTTAGGCACCGAGTTTTTGCCCGAATTGGACGAAGGCGCACTGTGGGTGGAAGCCGAATTGCCCATGAGCGTCTCGCTCGGCGAAGCCAACAAAATTTCTAACAAGATGGTGGACATTCTGCGTGAATTTCCCGAAGTGGAACAAACCCTTGCGCAAGTTGGACGAACCAACGACGGCACCGATCCGAAAGGTTTCTTTGACGTACAAATACAAGTGGACTTGCGGCAAAAAGAAGAATGGAAACGAAAGATCACCGAAGAACAGTTGATTGATGAAATGGACAAACAACTGAGCAAGATACCGGGCATTGTGCTCAATTATTCCCAACCCATCAGAGACAATGTGGAAGAAGCCGTTGCCGGTGTGAACGCAGCACTTGCGGTGAAAATTTTCGGTCCTGATTTTCAAACGCTAGACAGTTTATCAAAACGTGTGGCGGCGCAACTTGCAACGGTTCGCGGCATTGAGGACTTAGGCATTTTGCGCAACCTCGGTCAACCGGAATTCCGCATTGAGCTTGACCAGCAACGCATGGCTTTTTACGGCGTGAATACAGCCGATGCAAACGCTGTAATCGAGATGGCAATTGGCGGTAAAGCCGCAACGGAATTGTACGAAGGCGAACGAAAATTCGACGTGCGGGTTCGTTATCAAAAAGAGTTTAGAGATGAACAAGACAAAGTAGAAAACCTGATGGTGCCCGCGCAAGACGGAAGCAAAGTTCCGTTGAAAGAAATCGCCAACATTCGCACACTCACTGGTCCTGCTTTTATTTACCGCGACAACAACACACGTTACATTGCGGTGAAGTTTTCCATTCGCGAACGCGACCTAGGAAGCACCATACAGGAAGCGCAACAAAAGGTGAATGCCGCCGTGCCGTTGCCGCTTGGTTATTCGGAAACATGGAACGGTGAATTTGAAAACCAACAACGGGCATCGGGCACACTGGCAAGAGTGGTTCCCATTTGTTTGCTCGTTATTTTCTTAATTCTCTTCATGACCTTCGGCAACGCAAAAGACGCCATGCTCACCATCATGAACGTGCCGTTTGCCTTGATCGGCGGCATACTTGCGCTTTACGTGACGGGTATGAACTTCAGCATCTCCGCCGGCATTGGTTTCATTGCTTTGTTTGGTGTGTGTATTCAAAACGGTGTGATTTTGATTAGCGTGTTCCGAAAGAATTTGGAACACGGAATGCACATTACCGAAGCGGTGAGTGAAGGCGTTCGTTCGCGCATTCGTCCGGTAGTAATGACGGCTTTGATGGCGGCGATTGGGCTATTGCCCGCGGCCATTTCAACGGGCATCGGAAGCGAAACGCAAAAGCCTTTGGCCCGCGTGGTGATTGGTGGTTTGATGACGTCAACGGTACTGACCTTGTTGATCCTTCCGGTGATGTACACGCTTGTGTTTAATTTGATGCACAAGCGGGAGAACAGGCGGATTTTGCGGAAGGCGAGGATGATTAGCAAGCCGGGGGAGTAGGAATGAAAACTTTATAGCAAGGCTGCATCGTAAAGGTGCAGCCTTTTTTATGAGCCAGAAGTTTGCCTATCTATTAAGCTTTCGTTGCGTCGCACTCTTGTACGTTCGGGAATTCTATTGAACAAGAGGCAAGTTGCAATCTTTGGCTACGACAATCTTATTCGTTGGCTCGTTGGCGAGGACGCCAACGGGAGCGACAGAATTTTTGTTTATTACAATCCTTTTCCTATCTCGTTAACGGTTAACTAATAAGCCAAGGAAGATTTTGAAATTACTTGATGGTATATATATTAGCACGTCAAGTTTTTTTAAGCGCATATCCAATTCTTTAAGTTATGGCGACAGGAGCACAGAAAACTATTGCAAAAGAAATCATCTTATTAACATCATTATTGCTCATTTCCATCCTTTTTTTCCTTGGAAACCTGTGTTATAATCTTTTTCAAAAGCGTAACGTGTTAAAATATGAAAGGCAGAGTATCCTTATTGTTAAAACAGTTGATAGCCTCCACAAAGCTGCAGCCCCAATGTTGGATAGCAATAACCTTTACAAATTTTTCAAGACAAATAATTTAACGGAAAAAGATGAAAGAACATTCTTGAAGGTTTATAGCAATCCTGATAGTGCTAAGTTGATTCACGAATTTATGTTGGAAAATAAACTGACAACTTTGAATGAAACAACGTTCTACCAGAAATACCTTTTAAAGAAGAATGTCAGCAATTATCTTTCTTTAAAAGAACAATTTGATACTGTTTACGAAAAGTATGCTGTTCTCAGAGAGAAGCAGTCTGACATCCAAAAGAAGATTTTGACAAACACCGATATCCGCCAAAACCTTCTTTGGTTTTTATCTATTTTATTCGCAATTTTTTATTTTGTTAGACCCTTAATGAAAGGCTTAAAGTGGTCGTTTCGTATTTTGCATGACTGATTTAGCCTAATCTACAGGATTACATTTGCGGCTAAGAGTTAGAACAAAATCAAAAGCATTATGCAAAAGGAATTAGCACTATCGCTCTCGTTGGCGTCCCCGCCAACGAGCCGATCACCAAAGCCTCTACCCAGCATAATGTTTTAACCATCCAAACTCCGAAACACCGGTATGGTAAAACCTTGCCGATGACCACTTATAGTCTTCCGGTGTTGCCGCTAACTTCCAATGCGGTTGACAAGGATTGTGATGAATGTAATTCAGCTTTTGCAACAGAAACGTTTCGTTCCAACATTCCTTCACCAGCGAGTCACGTTCCCAAAATTGAAACAGCCGGTCTTTGTCCGCTACAAAATGTTTGAACAATTTACCGTCTTCTTTCGCCACTGTTTTAAAGCGGTGCGCCGTATAACTAAGCAGTGCACCTTGCACATTAAAGCGGTCGTGTAGATTACTGATTCGCCAAAGCAAATGAATGTGGTTGGGCATAATCACAAAACCGTGAATAGTACAACGGGCTTGTTCTGTCAGCCATTGCAAGGAGTCAACAATGACTTGCTTGTACGCATCGTCCTTTAATAAATGTTTCCAGTTTAGAATGGTTGCGGTGAGGAATTCAATATGGTAATTGTAAAGCAGCAAGTCTGTTAAAGATATTTGACACCTCTTTAAAAACAAAGCCCGTTGGCGCGGACGCCAACGGGAGCAACGGTAGCTAAGGTTGTCAAGTTGTTATGACAACAAGGAGCCAACCTAATTGGCCGCTATCTCACATAAAATGTCTGTGAGTTGTTTTGGCTGGCTAAAGAAAGGCGAATGACTTGTCGCCATCGTATAAACTTTTTCGCACGGCGTTTCCGTGTACATCAGCCGTTGAATAAAAGGCGTTACCGCTCTGTCTTCCGTGCATTCAATATAATAACGCGGCACGCTTCCATAATTTGCTTCGGTTAATTGCAAGGGCACAATACCGGATTCCACCGGCTCGTGACTCAAAATGTATTTTGCCGCTTCCGCAATGTCCGGTTCGCAATCGTGGTACAATCCTTCACGGAATATCGCAGGTTGCAAGGTATGAGAAGCCGTCTCGGGATGTTGCACAACGTAAGGCTTCAACCAGCCTTCCGTGTCTTGAACCGAATATTCCTTTTGTGTTTTCCCGCTCGGTATCAGGTAGGCCGCGAGGTAAATTAATTTTTCAATCTTGTCCGGCCTGTATTCCGCAACCTGCGAAATCACCACACCGTTTTTGCTATGCCCCACCAGGATAACTTTTTCATCAAGACTGTCAATTAAGGTACAGACGCGTTGCACCGTATCGGAAAGCTTTACGTTTTCAATCGGTGTTTTGTCCCGGCCCATTCCGGGCAAATCAATGGCGATGGCTTGGTGGCAGGCGGCCTCCAACAGCGGCACTACTTTGTGCCAGTTCCAGGCACTGTGCCACGAACCGTGAATTAAAATGAATATTTTCATGCTCTTGGTTTAAGGTTATACCTGCGTACACAAACAATGATACTTGCCGCTTCTATCAACTTTTGGCAAGATGGATTTTAATACCGCCGGCGTAGAACTTTGCTTTACACAGCTTGGTTGGACAAGGCAGCTTCCCAGCCTATCATGGCCGTTTTGCGTGTGCTTCCCCACATATAACCGCCAACAGCGCCTGATGACTGAATAACGCGGTGGCAAGGAATAAGGTAAGCAACGGGATTGCTGCCGATGGCCGTACCAACGGCGCGGGACGCAGCCGGATGTGCAATTTTGTTTGCCACAGCGCCATAGGTTGTCAGTTTTCCGGAAGGAATTTTCAAAAGCGTTTCCCAAACCTTTAGTTGAAAGTCGGTGCCACGCAAGTGAAGTTTAATTTGATTCAGCTTGCTCCAATCGTGCTGAAAAATGAAGAGCGCATTTTGTTGCAACAAGTCCAGCTTTCGAGAGAAACTTGCGTTCGGAAACTTGCTTTTCAAATCATTCAATGCCTGCGCCTCGTCTTCCTGGAAGGCCATGTAACAAACGCCTTTAAACGTAGAAGCAACTATGAGGTTACCGAAAGGGCTATCCGCAAAACTATAATTGATGAAAAGATTCTTGCCGCCGTTTTTGTATTCGGCCGGCGTCATTCCTTCGATGGTTACAAACAGATCGTGCAGGCGGCTTGTGCCGGAAAGGCCGGTTTCATGGGCGGCATCAAATAACGTGGCGGCTTTTTCTTTCAGCAATTGTTTTGCGTATTCAATGCTGGTGTATTGCAAAAATTTTTTTGGCGTTGTGCCCGCCCATTTGCTGAACAGCCGCTGAAAATGATAAGGACTTAGAAACACTTTTTCGGCAACAGCTTCCAACGTTGGCTGCTCTTTAAAGTTTTGCCGGATGTAGTTTATTGCTTCTGCAATCCTGTGGTAATCTATTTGTTCCTGCGCTTGCATGGCCGTTTAATTTAACAACACAAATGTCTCGCGTCTTTTGCACTTGAAAAACCCGAAACTTGCTTTGTCTGAATCATCGCTTGTTAGCGAAAGCAAAAGGCCACAGCCAAAGCATTGTGTTTTCTTTCTCATTTGTTTTTAACTCGCACCGAAAACAAACCCTATCTTCACGCCGTTAATTTGAGCCTTGCATCAGTATCATTAATTAGTCTGCATCTGCATCTTAGTTAGTTTCTTACTCCTTGCTGCCTCAGATATTTTATTCATCTATTTATTTTTCAGAAATGAACATTTACGTTTCTAACTTAAGCTTCGACGTACAGGACGAAGACTTGAAAGAATTTTTCACTCCCTACGGAGAAGTAACGTCAGCCAAAATCATTACCGACCGCGAATCAGGCCGTTCAAGAGGCTTCGGCTTCGTTGAAATGTCAGACGATGCCGCTTCTAAAAAAGCCATCGCCGAGTTGAATGACGCAAACGTTGACGGCCGCACCATTAAGGTAATGGAAGCCAAACCCAAAGAAGACCGTCCGGCCCGCAGCAATTACGGCGGTGGTAGCGGTGGTTTTAACAACAGCAAGAGCTACAACAAAAACAGGTATTAATCTCGTTGTTTATACAAAAGCCCCGGTCAACCGGGGCTTTTTATTGTCCTTTATTTTAAACACAAACATGGAAACATTCAATAAAGAAATCGTTGTGGGAAAAGAAACAAGGGTTTTTGAATTTACCCAAATGCGGAACGTGAACGGCGTTAAGTTTTTTGTAACGTCAAAAGACGCTAACAAAAAAGCCGTCTCGTTCAGCCTTACAAAAAAAGACAGGGACTGGAAATTGTTACCGGGATCGCTGCGCTGGTTGTATGATATCGAGACAAAGTTAGCCGATGCCATTGAAAGCACCCACCAGCCCTAACAAGCAGCGTTATCGTTTGCGAACGTAAATTGTTGCGTTAGTCCTCCAACAGATCCGGCCGTCGTTGCTTCGTTCTTTCCACGGCTTGTTCGTAGCGCCATTCTTCAACCTTCGCGGTGTGGCCACTGAGTAAAATATCCGGCACCTTCAGTCCACGCCATTCGGCGGGACGGGTATACACCGGCGGCGCTAAAAGATTGTCTTGAAAGGAATCCGTCAATGCGGATGTTTCATTATTCAACACACCGGGTATTAATCTTCCAACGGCATCTACCAAAACTGCCGCAGCCAACTCGCCTCCGCTGAGTACGTAATCACCAATCGAAATTTCCTTCGTCACGTACTTTTCACGAATGCGCTGGTCAATGCCTTTGTAGTGGCCGCAAATGAGCAAAAGATTTTCTTTCAGTGAAAGATTGTTGGCTATTTTTTGGTTGAGCGTTTCGCCATCGGGTGTAAGAAAAATGATTTCATCAAAAGGTTTGTCTTTGCTTAATTCTTCAATCGCGTTGGCCAGCGGTTCGGGCATCATTACCATGCCCGCGCCGCCGCCGTATTGATAATCGTCCACCTGTCCGTATTCGTTTACGGCCCACTTGCGCAAGGGATGCACGTAAACGGTGAGCAGGCCTTTGTCCTGTGCACGTTTCATGATGGAATGCGAGAGTGGGCTTTGTAACAACTCGGGCAACACCGTAAGAATGTGAATGGTCATGTCGGCAAAGATAAAATGGAGGAGTCAGGAGTTAGAATACAGGAGACGGGAGGAATAAATCTTTGTTGCAAAATAAATTGGATACATAATTATTTCGCACAGAGCGAAGGAGAAGAAAAGAAACTGCACACATCACGTCAACCTCAAACCTTAAACCGCCTTTTCCACCCACACTTCGCTTTCTTTCAACAGGTTTATTAACTCGTCAACCGCTACGTCGCTCGGTACATTGCGCTTTACAATCTCTTTGCCTTTGTACAACGTGATCTTTCCCACGCCACTGCCTACGTAACCAAAATCGGCGTCGGCCATTTCGCCGGGACCGTTTACGATGCAACCCATGATGGCAATCTTCACGCCTTTTAAATGATTGGTCACTGCACGAATCTTAGCGGTGGTCTCCTGCAAGTCAAACAGTGTGCGGCCACAGGATGGACAAGAGATGTATTCCGTTTTTGAAATGCGTGTTCGGGTGGCTTGCAAAATGCTAAAGGCCGTGTTGTTGATGAACTGCTCAACGGTAGTTGACTGCAAATAATTGCGACCCGAAGCATTGACCGTTGATCGTGGATCGTTGTCCGTTGATTGCTGATTGCCGATTGCCGATTGCCGGTAGCTTTCTGCCGTCATGCCGAAACAAACGCCATCGCCCATGCCATCAAGCAGCAAGGCGCCGGCTTCCGTGGCATAATGAATCAGGTGTTCGTCTGCCGTTTGCCGGTTGCTGTCAACGGTAATGATGACGGGATTTTTAATATCGCGGTTCATCAATTCAACAAACATGCGCCGCACCGATTGCATTGCATTTTTGTTCTTGCTACTCAAACAAAGAACAACGCTTGCATCATTCGTAACTGCGTCGAGGTAAGTAAAATCATTAACGGTTGTTTCGTCGCTAAAGCAATCCATCATCACGAAGTTGATGCTGCTGCGCTGCGCCGCTTTTGCGTAACCGCTGTCGTCCCAAATGGGGAAGTATTTTTCTTTGTCTTCCGCCAACAACCACGTTGCCGGATAGACGATCACCTTCAAGGTTCCTGGTAAAGCAAAGTCTATAATCTTGTTGCCGGTGAAAATGTAATCGACCGCGGTATCGGCGATGGTCCACTTGTCCGACGCTTCATCATAAGTATAACCAACGCTTTGCAATTCTTTCGGCGAGATGCTTTGCAGCTTGCTTAAATCTGCAATTACAACAGGCACGTGATGATCGCCAATGTTTGAAACGGCAAAGGTTTCCCTGCGTTTGTATTCAAACGGTGAATAAGGAAGCGTAACCCCATCCCGGCCTTCCCCTGAAGGGGAAGGAGCGTCAGGCTGCGAAGGCTCGCTTTGCGACGATCCAATCAATTCCTTAGAATCTGAAACAAGCAAGAACTGTGCGTCAGCAAACTCCTCTTTAGGGGGTTTGGGGGAATACCGCTTCACTAAATCCTTGCACACCGGTATTTCAAGTTCCGGGTCTTCTGTTAATGATACACGGATCGTATCGCCGATGCCGTCTTCCAGCAACGTGCCGATGCCTACCGCGCTTTTGATGCGGCCGTCTTCGCCGTCGCCGGCTTCTGTTACGCCAAGGTGTAAAGGATAAATCGCACCAAATTCGTCGTGCATGGTTTTAATCAGCAGGCGATAAGCCTGCACCATCACTTGCGGATTGGAACTCTTCATGCTCAGTACAATGTTGTGATAGCTTTCGCTTCGCGCAATGCGCAAAAATTCCATCGCACTTTCCACCATGCCCATGGGCGTATCACCGTAGCGGCTCATAATCCGGTCGCTGAGCGAGCCGTGATTGGTGCCGATGCGCATAGCCGTGCCATATTCCTTACAAATTTTTACCAGCGGCGTAAAGCGGTCGCGAATGCGGTCTATTTCTTCGGCGTAATCGGCATCGGAATATTCAATGAGTTCAAACTTCTTTTTGTCAACATAATTGCCCGGATTGACGCGAACCTTTTCAACGATGCGGGCCGCAATTTCAGCAGCGTTTGGCGTGAAGTGAATGTCGGCCACAAGCGGAGTGTGATAACCGCGCTTGTGCAATTCGTTTTTGATGTTGAGAAGATTTTCCGCTTCTTTTTTTGAAGGTGCCGTGATGCGCACCAGTTCAGCGCCGGCTTCAGCGCAGCGAATGGTTTGCTCCACCGTACCGATGGTGTCCATAGTATCGGTAGTGGTCATCGTTTGCACACGGATGGGATGAAAATTTCCAAGCAGCAAATCGCCAATGTGCACTTCATTCGTGGGAAGGCGTTGATACGCGGTTAGCGAAGCCGCGTAATGGTTAAGCGATACATTATGAAGAAGCGTGGAACTGGTATTGTTTGTTTCTGCAACCATGCCGTAAAATTGGATGACAAAAATAAACGAGAACCGCCAGCCGGTTTGTTATTTGATTGCAAAGCTGTGGCGCAGAACACAGTCCCACTCTAAAAACGCGGGTTATCCCACTCAACCAATAAACCACTCAACAATTCAACCTATCACCAATCCTTACTGCCGCTTGGCGCTTGTCCGCCCTGGCCTTTCTGCATTTTGTGCTGAAGATCTTTCTCCTTCTGCTCCAAGTCACGGAGCTTTTTATCCGCGTCGTTCTGGCTCATGCCTCCACCGCCGCCTTTGTTGTTTTTCTGATTTTGCTGCTGTTGCTGCTTTTGTTCCTGCAGGGCTTTTTGCAGGTTTTCCCTTGCTTCTTTGTCGGCGGGATTGATGCGCAGGGCGGCTTTGTATTCGTCAATGCTCGACGGCAAATCCTGTTGCTTGCTGTAGCTCACACCGGCGTTGTAATGCGCGGCGGCTTTGATGCTTTTGTCGTTGGTGGCAATGGCGTCGTAGGCTTCAATGGCAGCCTTGTATTTTTTTTGCTGCATCAGCGCATTGCCCAGGTTGTATTGCGCTTCGGTGTTGTGCGGGTTCAATTCCAAAGCCTTGCGATACTGGTCTTCGGCCAAGTCAAACTGCAGGCGCAAATAAAAGTCGTTGCCCTTGCTGATGTGCGTGGCCGCGGTTTGCGCAAAGGCATTGATCGAAAAAAGAAAGTATAATAAGCTCAAACAGTTTTTCATGCAGATACTTTTTTTCTGTCGGATACAAACAACTCAACAAGTAGCAACAAAGCCATGGGCAGAACAAGCCACCAGTAAAAGCTTTCATAATAAAGGCCGCTGGTGTCAAGGAGGGCTTTTTTGTCCACGTTTTTGTATTGGTCAAGCAAGGTGGCAATGGCCGGCGCCACGGCTTCCAAATGAATGTAGGTTCCGTGTGTGGATGTTGCGAGTTGCTGCAATAAATCTTCGTTCAGTTTGGAAACAACCACCTGTCCGCTTTCGTCCTTCTTTGCTCCGTGCGTTAATGTGTCCAGGATGGTTGAACCCGAAGCGGAGCCAAGGCCAACGGTGTTGATCATCACGCCTTTTTTTGCTAAGTCCTGCGCCGTTTTCAGGGCGTCTTCGTCGTGGGTTTCACCATCGGTAACAAGAATAATGGTTTTGAACCGCTGGCTTCCCTCTTCAAAAGCCGCGTTGCTTTGCAGCAGCGCATCGCCAATGACCGTGCCTTGCTCGGGCACCATTTCGGGCGATGCGGTGGACACAAAAAGCTTGGCAGCTTCGTGGTCGGTGCTGAGCGGCATTTGCGTGTAGGCATTGCCCGCGAAAACAACAAGCCCGATGCGGTCGTTGGGCATTTTGTCAATGAGCGAGGTAAGAAGTTTCTGCGCCAGCAACAAGCGGCTTGGCTGCACATCGGTGGCGGTCATGCTGTTGCTCACGTCAAGCGCAATCACGGCATCAATGCCTTTGCGCACTTCGGCAGAAGCATCGTCGGGCTTGCGCGGATTGGCCAGTGAAAGGCAACCGAGGGCAAAGGCAAAAAGAAAAAGGGCAAACTTGATGCGTGATTTTAGCGGCGAATGATTTTTTGTGAGTGCCGCAATCAGCTTTGGCTCGCCGATGCGTTTTGTAGTGCGTTTTTGCCAAAGGATGTAAACCACGTAAAGCAAGGCAATGAGCGGCACGAGTAACAAGAGCCAAAAGGCTTCGGGATATTGATATTGAAAATTCATTCGTCTGCTATTGGCAAAGACTGTGCTAAGTTAAGGAGACAGAATTCAGGAGACAGGAGTCAGAATTCAGGAGCAGTGAAGTTGGTTGCCGAATAGAAATACCGAACGCACAAGAGTGCGACGCAAGAGAAGCTAAATAGTAGCAGTGCAGCTACGTTCATAAAATTTATTTCGCACGGAGCGAAGGAGAAAAAATTTTACGCACGGGAACGCCAACTTCAAAACTCAAACATCGAACGTCAAACCTTTAACTCTTCGAAGACGCCGGTCTCGCGGTTCTTCCGCACGTTCTCTCCGTTAAAGCAACGGCCGTTCATGGCCACGTACACGCCGGGCGGCAGGGTTTGCACAAAAGCCAGGGCACTGCCTAAATTGAACAAACCGTCCGACGAACCAAATTTGTAAGGGATCATGGCGCCGGTGATGACGATGGTTTTGTCTTTTATTTTTTGTGCAAGAAGTTTGGCCGTTTCCGCCATCGTATCGGTGCCGTGGGTGATGATGATTTTGTCTTCCTTGCTTTTGCGGCAATGTTCGGCAATGAGTTCGCGGTCGTCGCCGGTCATCTCCAGACTGTCCACCATCATCAGGGTTCGCACTTCCACGGGCACGAGATTGCGGCCCAATTCCAGCATTTCGGGCAGGTGCGAATCGTTGAAATAAAGTTGCCCCGTCAGCTCATTGTATTCTTTGTCGAAGGTTCCGCCGGTAATAAAAATGCGAATGCTCATGGCCAAAAGATTGGCGTAAAAATAGGGCGGTTTGCGGACTACGCCATTTGGATTAATTTCCCCACATGAACACCGAACACCATACCCTGAACAACGAACAGGAAGCCTCCGTAGCCATTTTGTTTGGCTGTCTGCAAGCCAGCGGCAAACCGGTAAGCAACCGGCACGTCGAGCACCTTTCCCGCATGTTGCTGTTAAGCCAAAAATTTGCGCACCACGACCTGCAGCCGCTGGCCGAAAAAGCCCTGCCGCTGTTGAAAGCTTTTGGCTCAAGAACGGTGATTGAACACAGTGCGCCGCTGATTACGGAAAGCTTTAAGGAAACCTTGTTTGCGATGGTCTGCGAACTGATGACCGGCGACGGTGAACTGAATGAAGCCGAAAGCGAGATTGTAGGTTTGACGGCGCTTTATCTTGGTGTTTCGATTGAACTGATGCGCATCATGCTGACGACGTTTATCATGCGCAACCGGTGGAATGTGTGAAAAGTTTGAAGTTCGAGGTTCGAGGTTTGAGGTTGGGTGTTTTGCGGAGAGACTTTATTTTGCTTTAATGGCTGAAATTATATTTGAGAAATTGCTTGTTCGGCTTTTGGCTGGTAATCAAATGAAAGTTGAACAAGAAGGTGCGGATATTAGCTGCCTGCAATTTGAGACAACTGCTATGAAACAATTTTTTCTTCTCGCTTTTTTCGTTTTCACACTGATTGGGGTAACTGCATTTGTCGGTGTTTCTCATGTTGACCAAACAAAGTCATTTCATAATCATTTAAAGAAAAAATCATTGGGAATTTCAATTGTGCTTTACCAAGTTGGCAAAGCAGAAAAGATTGACGATTTATCCGATTTGGAGAAGCAAATGGATAAATCAAAAAGTGTAAACCTTTACAAGGCTACACAGGACCTGGCCATCATCTTCATGAATACAGCAGACCCTTACAGCAATACGGCTGCATTGTCTTACAAAATGCTCTTCGGTGCATATGTAGAAAAGCAGGTAGGAGACAAAATAATCAACGGCTTTGTTCCAACGCCGGAAGTTGCGACCGTTTGCGATTGGATGAAAAAGCACAGGATTGACAGTTTTGAAGGCTTTTCAAAAATGTATGAAAGTTTATCTAAGGAAGCCAAACAGGAACTTGAGGACATTGGTGCCGACGACAAAAAGCATTTATTTGAAGGGTATGTTCGACCCTTGACACAATTCTATCTTACAACGTTAAAAAATCATAACGCAATCGTGATTTGTGGTGAGTGAGCCGCAACAACAGCAGCTTTCTTTCTGTATTCAAACAACGACATCCTTACTAATTATTCTTTCGCATCCCGCTCCATATTCTTTCCCACAAAGTATCCAACCACAGCGCCGATGATGACACCAATCAGCAAGGCCACATAACTTTCACCCGCTGCAAACAAGGCAATCAGCCCCGCAAAAACGGCAAATAAGATAGCCCAAATGATTCGCCCTTTCACCCGCTGGCTGGCGGGAATAGCAGAAGGTTTCTGGTAATGATGATGACCGGCGCGGTTACGGCTTTGCGGCATAAAATATTTTTGCGATAAGGTACGAACGAAATAGAAAGTGACGGGTGCAATACGAAGTAGAACGGGATGATTTTTATCACAAGGCCGCAACCGCCCCGCATCTCTGTCGCAAACGAGGCGCACCAAAACAAAACGCTCTTCTTAGGTTTGTTTCATCAACACAAATCATTTTTTATGCAAAAGATTACACCGTTTTTATGGTTCAACGACAACGCCGAAGAAGCCGTGAATTTTTACTGCTCCGTTTTTAAAGAAGCCAAAGCCGGCGAGATGGTGCGCACCGGTCCCGAAGGCAAAGTACTGACGGCGCCCTTTGAACTCTTCGGACAAAAATTTACAGCACTCAACGGCGGCCCGCATTTTACGTTCACCGAAGCTGTGTCCTTTGTTGTTCACTGCGACGATCAGGAAGAAGTAAATTATTACTGGGAAAAACTTACCGAAGGCGGCAAACCCTCGCGTTGCGGCTGGCTGAAAGACAAGTTTGGCCTTTCGTGGCAGATTGTTCCGAAGGCATTGCCAAAACTTCTTGGTGATAAAGACGCGGCGAGATCGGGCCGCGTGATGCAAGCTCTTATGCAGATGGACAAGCTTGACATTGCAAAGCTGGAAGACGCTTACGCAGGCCGCGAAACCACTCCTGCTTAAGTTGACGGCAACGTTGTGTTAATGACCGCTCATGCCTTGCATATTTTCCTTTGCCTTGCCGGTTTGATCCAAGGCTGCACGCAAGCCTTTGGCCAGTTGTTCGGCGTTGCCCACGCCCCAATAATGCAGAAAGAAAATGCGGGGCTGCTCGTGCACCATGTGGTTGTGAACCGCCACCACTTCAATGCCATTTTCTACCAACGCTTTTATCACCGGCGCTACTTCATCTTCCAGCATCGTAAAGTCGCCGGCAAGGGCGGCTTTTTCGGGTGTGCCCTGCCAGGCGGCCCATGTGTTGAAGCCAAGGAAAGTTGTAACGGTTAACCCGTGTTCTTTTAAGTTCACATCAGGCCTGCCGATGGTGTATTTGTAAACGCCTTTGCTCATCTCGCCTTTGTAGCCAATGATGGCATCCAGCGATTTTGTATCGAGAGTGTTTTGCACGCTTTCATTCGAGGCCGTGCCTTTTGCCGGATCGCCGCCGCGCAGTTCATTTATTTTTTCCAGAACGGCTTTTGCTTTTTGCGCCATTGCTTCGGTTGGTCCGCTGCCGCCCACGTGCATGTACATCACGTTGGGATGGTTGCGCACAAAATGGTTGTGAATAGCGCTGATGGCAAGTCCCTGCCGGATAATTTCCTCTTGTACCGGTTTAAGATCGGTTTCGGTCACCACAACATCGCCCATGATCATGGCGCCGTTGCCGGAAGGCGTAAAGGCGATCCAGGTTCCCAAACCCATTGCCGGAATGATTTTAAAGCCGTCCACCGTGATGCTTAAATCGTTTTGCGGAACGGTGATTTTGTATTCACCGTTGCTGGCTTTTCCTTTTGTGCCAATGATACGTTCGATGAGAAGTGTGTCTACCGGTATCACCGGAGCGGTGGTTTCGCTCATTCTTTTAGCGGCATCTTTTTTCTTGATGGGTTCTTGCGCAGTGGCATTAAACAAAATGAGCAGAGTGAAGAAGGCGAAGGTCATTCGCAAGGCTTTCGTATTCATAACCAAAAGATGAGGGATTTGAATTCAAAGGTATCGAAGCCTTACGTCAATCCGCACGGGAAAGCAACCTAACTTTAAGCACAATCATTCCGCATGAACAAGACCGTGATCATCACTGGCGCTACCGGAAATTTGGGAAGCGCCGTTACAAAAAAGTTTTTGACCGAAGGCTACACCGTCATCGCCACCGTCACGTCCGAAGAAGCAAAAAAAGGCTTGCCGCCGAGCGATAAGCTGCAAGCCGAAATTGTAAACCTAACCGACGAAAACGAAACCGAAAACTTTGTTCAGCGAACCATCGCACAACACAGGAAAATTGATGCGGCTTTGTTGCTCGTCGGTGGTTTTGCCATGGGAAACATTGGCGCAACAAAAGGCGAAGACATTAAAAAGCAACTGGCGCTAAATTTTCACACGGCTTACAACGTAACAAGGCCCTTGTTTGCACACATGATGGAAAACGGCGAAGGCCGTCTTGTTTTCATTGGCTCGCGGCCTGCCCTTAACGCTGCGGCCGGAAAAAATTTAATCGCATACGGCTTGAGCAAGTCTCTTCTTTTTAAACTTGCCGAATACCTGAACGAAGAAGCCAAAGGAAGAAACGTAACGGCAACGGTGGTTGCGCCGAGTACAATTGATACGCCGCTCAACCGCAAAGACATGCCTAACGCAAACCCGGACAACTGGGTAAAGCCCGAAGCACTGGCCGATGTTTTGGAATTTGTTGTTTCGGGAAAAAGCGCACCGCTGCGCGAAACCGTTTTAAAAGTGTACAACAATTCATAACGTCTTTTACTTGCGCATCAACCATTCACTTCACACCACATTCAATACCGGTTTATTTTCTCACTACAATTAAACTTGCTTGCATGAACGCAAAAAAATCACTAATGATTCTGGTGGCGGGGCCTTACCGCTCCGGCACAAACGACGATCCGCAAAAGATTGCGGCCAACGTAAAAGCCATGACCGATACGGCGCTCGAAATTTACCGGATGGGACACTTGCCCGTTTTGGGCGAATGGTTTGCGCTGCCGCTTATTGAAGCCGCGGGTTCCAAAGAAACGGGCGATGAAATCTTCAACGAAATCTTTCATCCCGTGGCCGTGCAATTGATAGATCATTGCGATGCGGTGTTGCGAATTGGCGGCGCATCATCGGGTGCGGATGAAATGATAAAAACCGGAAAGGAAAAAGGAAAAACCATTTTCTCCAGCAAAGAAGAAATACCCAGGCTGAAGGAAGAAAACGCATTGGCTTAGTTTTTTGTTCTTACCTAGTTCTTACCTATAAATTTCTGAAAATGGACAAGAAGTTGCAAGACCAAATTGCCATCATCACCGGCGCCAGCAGCGGCATTGGCGCAGGCGTTGCAAAAGCCATGGCCGCCGTCGGCGCAACGGTGGTCGTCAATTACCCGGTGGACGCGGCTAAAGACATGGCCGAGGCCGTAAAGAATGAAATCACTTCATCGGGAGGCAAAGCCATTGTTTACAAAACAGACGTGAGCAAGGAAGAAGAAGTCAAGCAAATGTTTGCCGACACCGTTGCGCAGTTTGGGACGGTGGACATTTTGGTGAACAACGCGGGCCTGCAAAGAGACGCGCCGTTCACCGAGATGACGTTGGAGCAATGGAACTACGTGCTGAGCGTAAACTTAACGGGGCAGTTTCTTTGTGCCCGTGAAGCCGTTCGCGAATTTCTGCGCAGGGGCATCAGCAACAAATCAAAGTCGGCGGGCAAAATCATTTGCATGAGCAGCGTACACGAAGTGATTCCCTGGGCGGGCCACGCCAATTATGCGGCGTCAAAAGGCGGTATCATGTTGCTGATGAAAACCATCGCGCAGGAGTTTGCCTCCAAACGCATTCGCGTCAACAGCATTGCACCCGGCGCCATTCAAACGCCCATCAACCGCGATGCTTGGGACACGTCGGCGCATCTGCAAAATCTATTAAAGCTCATTCCGGAAAAGCGCATCGGACAAGTAGAAGACATTGGCAACGCAGCCGTATGGCTTGCCAGCGACGATGCGGATTACGTGAACGGAACAACCTTGTTTGTGGACGGCGGCATGACGCTATATCCGGGCTTTGTGGACAACGGGTAAAGCGGGATACGGCCCATCCCCCAACAACTATTCACTAAAGCGGGCAGATGTGCTAAAGCCCCTTCCCGGTGGGAAGGGGAGAACGAGTCGCGAAGCAAAAAGAAAACGTTCTGCTTTCAAGTTGATTGAATTAAAAATGAGTCACTGAAAAGCAAGGGCTGTGCCTTGGTGACCTTCCCACCGGGAAGGTCGGGATGGGCCGCTCCTCCATTTACAAAAATTCTCATGACCACCGAAGAACAACGTTTGCAAAAAGAAGGTTGGAAAATATGGGGGCCGTATGTGTCCGACCGACAGTGGGGAACCGTGCGTGAAGATTACAGCAAAAACGGCGACGCCTGGCATTACACAACGCACGACATGGCGAGAAGCAAAGCCTATCGCTGGGGCGAAGAAGGCATTGCCGGCATCTGCGACGACCGCCAGATCCTTTGCTTTGCGCTGGCACTTTGGAATACAAAAGACCCTATCATTAAAGAGCGATATTTTGGCTTAACCAACAGCGAAGGCAACCACGGCGAAGACGTAAAAGAACTTTACTACTACCTCGATTCCACGCCCACGCATTCGTACATGAAGACGTTGTATAAGTATCCGCAGGCGGAATATCCTTATCAACAATTGTTGCAGGAAAACGGACGAAGAACGAGACTTCAACCCGAATTTGAAATCATTGATACCGGCATCTTTAATGACGATAACTACTTTGATGTTTTTGTAGAATACGCGAAAGCCGATGCAGAAGACGTTCTCATTAAAATAACGGTGCACAACCGCGGCAAGAAAGACGTACCGCTGCACGTGCTGCCCACGCTTTGGTTCCGCAACACCTGGGACTGGGGCTACGACGATTATAAGCCGCAACTGCTTTCATCAAACAGCGGCGACGTAACGGTGCAGCACAAAGAACTTGGCGAATACTGCTTGTACTTCGATAAAAAAGTAGAAACGTTTTTTTGCGAGAACGAAACGAACAACGAAAGGCTTTACGGCACAGCCAACGCATCGAAATACACAAAAGACGGCATCAACAATTTTTTGGTAAACGGCGACGAAAAAGCGGTGAACCCCAATGCAACCGGAACCAAAGTAGCCGCCGATCACAAACTGTTGGTAAAGGCCAAAGGCAGCGAAGAATTGCGCTTGCGCCTTACCACAAAAACCGGAACAAAACCCTTTGCCGGTTTCGACGAATTGTTTGCCTTGCGCATCAAGGAAGCTGACGAATTTTATGCGGCGCTGCAAACAGAGATAACATCGGCTGATGAAAAACTGGTGCAGCGGCAAGCTTTTGCCGGCATGTTGTGGAGCAAACAATTTTATTATTACGACGTGGAGAAATGGCTTAAAGGCGACCCGGCGCAACCGCCGCCACCACAGCAACGAGAAGATGGCCGCAACCATGAATGGTGTCACCTGAACAACGCCGACATCATTTCCATGCCTGATAAATGGGAGTATCCCTGGTACGCGGCCTGGGACCTTGCCTTTCATTGCATTCCCTTTGCCATTATCGATCCCACGTTTGCGAAGCATCAATTGCTGCATTTGACCAAAGAATGGTACATGCACCCCAACGGTCAACTGCCGGCTTACGAATGGAATTTTAGCGACGTAAATCCGCCCGTTCATGCCTGGGCAGCCTTTCGCGTTTACACCCTCGAAAAAAAGACGGCCGGCAAAGGCGACGGTCCTTTTTTGGAATCGGTCTTTCACAAACTGCTGCTCAATTTTACCTGGTGGGTAAACCGCAAAGATGCACAAGGCAACAATATTTTTGAAGGAGGTTTTCTGGGTCTTGACAACATTGGCGTGTTTGACCGAAGCGCACCCTTGCCCACGGGCGGCTACATTGAACAAGCCGACGGCACAAGCTGGATGGCGATGTATTCGCTCAACATGATGCGCATTTCTTTGGAGCTTGCCTTGCACAATCCTGTTTACCAGGACATGGCCACAAAATTCTTCGAACACTTTTTGTACATCGCCAGTGCAATGGACAGCATGGGCGCCGATTCCGGCGGCTTGTGGGATGATGAAGACGGCTTCTTTTACGATGTACTCAGGCTTCCAAACAATCAAAGCGAAAAACTGAAAGTGCGCAGCATGGTGGGTTTGATACCCTTGTTTGCCGTAGAAGTATTGGACCACGAAATACTGGAAGCGCTGCCCCAGTTTTGCGTTCGTCTCAACTGGTTTTTGGACAACCGTCCTGGCCTTGCGGCGCTTGTTTCGCGCTGGCACGAAAAGAGCGAAAGCGAAAAACATTTACTGAGTCTATTGCGCGGTCACCGCATGAAAAAAATCCTTTGCCGCATGTTGGACGAAACCGAATTTTTGAGCGACTACGGTATTCGGGCTTTGTCAAAATACCACGAAGAACATCCTTACGAAGTGTGGGTGAACGGCGCTAAGTTTTCGGTTGATTACACGCCCGGCGAAAGCACCGTTGCTTTGTTTGGCGGCAACAGCAACTGGCGAGGCCCTGTGTGGATGCCGGTAAATTATTTGATTGTGGAAAGCCTGCAGCGTTTCCACTATTATTACGGCGATGATTTTAGAGTAGAATGCCCAACGGGCAGCGGGGTTTATCTTTCGCTGAACGAGATTGCCGATGAACTTTCGCGGCGTTTGTCGCGTTTGTTTTTGCTTGATGAAGACGGCCGCAGGCCTGTATTTGACGGTTACGAAAAGCTGCAGAACGATCCGCATTTTAAAAACTACGTTCTCTTCCACGAATACTTTCACGGCGACACGGGCAGAGGCCTTGGCGCTTCGCATCAAACCGGTTGGACCGGTCTTGTAGCCAAACTTTTACAACCGCGCAGAAACCCGATGGAAAAAATTAGGGAAGAGAAAGAAGCAGCAAGTGCCAACGAAGTTTAACTGCCTTTATCAACAGATTTCTCCATAAAAAAATCCCTTCGCTTGCAGCAAAGGGATTTTAAAAGTATAATACCATTGAGCGGTTACAAATTTTCGTACTCGTAGGTATCGTCAATGTGCGTGCCGGCCTGCATTTCAAACACGGGCTTGATGATGCCGTCTTTCAAGCCGTACACCCAGCCATGCAGGTGCGGCCGTTGCTCCCGCTTCCAGCAACGCTGAATGATGGTTGTCTTGGCCAAATTATAAACTTGCTCCTGCACGTTTAATTCCACCAGCCGGTCGCTGCGCTTTTCTTCGTCTTCAATGGCATCCAACTCGTCGCGGTGGTGACGAATCACGTCTTTAATATTGCGCAGCCACATGTTTAGCACCGGCTTGAAATCGGTTTTGGTAGCCGCAGCTTTAATGCCGCCGCAACCGTAATGGCCGCACACAATCACGTGCCGCACTTTCAAATGCGTCACGGCATAGTCAAGCACCGCCAACAAGTTTACGTCGGTGTTTACCACCATGTTGGCTACGTTGCGATGCACAAAAATTTCACCGGGTTGCGTGCCCGTTATTTTATCGGCCGGCACGCGGCTGT
Source organism: Flavisolibacter ginsenosidimutans (assembly GCF_007970805.1). GTDB lineage: Bacteria > Bacteroidota > Bacteroidia > Chitinophagales > Chitinophagaceae > Flavisolibacter > Flavisolibacter ginsenosidimutans. Next base: position 3,309,270 of record NZ_CP042433.1, read on the forward strand.
CGCTGCAACCGATCCATAAAAACTCAGGGGCCTGCAATTCTGCCAGCCGCTTAAAATAGCCCGGGTCTTCGGCTTTTTGTTCAGCGGCCCAGGCTTTGTTTTCCAACAGTAACTTTTCGTATGATTGCATATCAGGTTTTGTTTACCGGGGGCTAAAGGTAGCCGCTTCCGTTGTTTCTAAAATTGATTCTCTTTTCAGCCCGTTGTGCGACTTTGCGTTTTGTTCGTCCAGCAAGGTCTTGTTAAACCCTTGTGCTTTGTTGCCGCTGTACTTTACTTCTACGTGAATATTTTTCAGCGGTGCGTGTACGAGGAAGTGCTCGATCACTTCCACCACGTCTTTGTCAATAAAATCAGCACGGCTGGCGTCAATCAGCACCGATGCGTTCTCTGGCACTTCTTCCAGTTTGTTTTTAATGATTGGCTTGTTTAAAAACGAAACGTCTTTGCGCAAGCGAAACAAATAATGGTGCTGATCGTTCACCACAAAAACGGATGTTTTGAAATTGCTGCGCACCACAAAGAAAATTCCCACACCGATGCCGATGACAACGCCAATTAAAAGATCGGTGAGCAAGATGGCAAGAATGGTAATCACGAAAGGGAAAAACTGGTCCCAGCCTTTTTTGTAATAGAGTTTGAACAAAGAAGGCTTGGCCAATTTGTAACCGGTGAAAATGAGCACCGCCGCCAGCGCCGCTTTGGGAATGAGGTTGAGCAAAGCCGGAATAAAAGCAATGCTTACCAGCAACAGCAGGCCGTGAAAAACGGTTGACATTTTTGATTTGGCCCCCGCATTCACGTTGGCCGATGAACGAACAATAACCGAGGTTACCGGCAAGCCACCAATCAAACCCGAAAGCATATTGCCGATGCCTTGTGCTTTCAACTCCCTGTCCTTATCCGTTACACGCTGGTAAGGATCAAGATCATCCACCGCTTCAATGCTCAAAAGCGATTCAAGGCTGGCCACCAAGGCAAGCGTTACACCCGTTATCCAAATGTCCTTGTTCATCCAGACGCCAAAATCCGGCGCGGTAAAAAAAGAAAAAAACTCGCGGCTTGTTTGCGCCACCGGAATGTTCACCATGTGCTTTGGGTCAACGGCATAAGCAATACCCTGGTGCCTGAAAATTTCGTTGATGCCGATGCCGATCAAAACTACCACCAGCGGCGCCGGAATCAACTTGACGAAACCTTTTTTCTTCGCCACTATTTTCTCCCATATAAACTGAAAGGTCAAGCCTGCAAGGCCGATCAACACCGCCACCGGCGTGATGTAGTTTAATGCGTTAGCAACGGCTGAAAAAGTGTTTTCATTATTCGCTTGTACAAAGGCAACTTCGCCTTCTGGATTTGCATCGTAACCAATCAGGTGCGGCAACTGTTTTAAGATCAGAATCAACCCAATGGCCGCCAGCATTCCTTTGATCACGCTGTTCGGAATGTAATCGCCAATGACGCCGGCTTTTAAAAAGCCCAACAACAATTGCAGGGCACCGCAAATAACCACCGAAAACAAAAAGGCTTCAAAAGAAGGAAGCTTTAAAATGGCTGCTGCAACAATGGCGGTTAACCCCGCTGCCGGTCCGCTTACGCTTAACTGCGAACCGCTTAAAAGGCCAACTGCAATGCCGCCAACCATGCCGGCAATAAGGCCGCTAAACAAAGGCGCATTGGAGGCAAGTGCCACGCCCAGGCAAAGCGGCAAGGCCACGAGAAAGACTACGATTGATGCGGGCAAATCCGCACCCAGATTTTTGAGCGAGAAATTATTCTGCTTCATTACAAAAGAGTTTAAGGTCAATAAATGGATTACACCTGCGAACGGCTGTTCGTGGGCAAGCAAATCATCGAAATAAAAAATGAAAGATTGACCTTATGCTTTGGGCGGAGGAACGATTAAGTCGGGATGATAAGCGAGGTATAAATCAGAAGGGTGACACTTGTAGAAGGTAGAGACAAACGTAAAGGTTTGTTCCATTGCGTGCGCCTCGTGCAAGTATTCGTTCGGCATTGAAGAACCGCGTTCGGGCTTTTCTTCGTTGGTGTTGGTTAACGGATTGCTGTTGTCCGCGGCCGCTTTCTTTTCTGTTTTTTCAACCGCTGCTTTCCCTCGGTTTTGGCTTTCGTTCACGTAAGGCAAACAAACCGTAAGCCAAGCCAACAACAGCATGGCGAAGATGCTGTACACGACGTGCTTTGTACCGTATGATGATTTGCCTTTTTTCATGAACCGTGCAAAAATAGTGGCGACGTACTTACAAAAACGTTTCGGCGAAATAAATCGGCGTTAACAAAGTTTATATATAGAGCCAGTTCCTTTGCGCATATTTATTCAATGCTTGATTAAGAGATTTTTCTAAGTTTACGTTCCGAAAAATCAACTATGGCTTACCCTTATCAGATCCAATCGCTCGAAGAATATAAAACCGCGTATCAAAAAAGTGTAGAAGACCCGGAAGGTTTTTGGGCAGGCGTTGCGTCTGACTTTCAGTGGCGAAAAGGCTGGGACAAGGTTTTGGAGTGGAACTTCAAAGAGCCCAAAGTAGAATGGTTCATCAACGGCAAACTAAACATTACCGAAAACTGCATTGACCGGCACCTGCAAGAGTTGGGCGACAAGCCCGCGATTATTTGGGAGCCAAACAATCCCGAGGATAGAGTACGAGTAGTTACATACAATCGCCTGCACAAACGCGTTTGCCAGGTAGCGCAAATGCTGCGCAACAACGGCGTGAAAAAAGGCGACCGCGTTTGCATTTACATGGGCATGGTGCCGGAACTTGTTTACGCCGTTTTAGGTTGTGCAAGAATTGGCGCTATTCATTCCGTTGTCTTTGGCGGCTTCTCAGCGCAAAGCATTGCGGACAGATTGGAAGATGCGAAAGCTGAATTCATCATCACTGCCGACGGTGCCTTTCGCGGCGAGAAAGTGATACCGTTGAAGAACGTAATTGATGATGCGTTGATTGGCAACAAAACGGTGAAGAAGGTAATAGTGTACACCAGAACAAGAATACCGGTTTCAATGTTCAAGGGCCGCGACATTTGGTGGGAAGACGAAATGGAATACGCCGAAACACAGGTGGAAAAAGAAGGTGTGGTTTCTTTTCCGGCCGAAGAAATGGATGCCGAAGACCCGCTGTTTATTTTATACACATCGGGAAGCACCGGCAAGCCAAAAGGCGTGGTGCACACTTGCGGCGGCTACATGGTTTGGACGGCTTATACGTTCGTCAACACCTTTCAATACAAAAGAGGCGAAGTATTTTTTTGCACCGCCGACATTGGTTGGATAACGGGCCACAGTTACATTGTTTACGGACCGCTTGCCGCGGGTGCAACAGAAGTCATGTTTGAAGGCATCCCAACCTGGCCCGATGCGGGCCGCTTTTGGGACATCGTTGACAAGCACAAAGTCAACATTCTTTACACCGCCCCAACGGCCATTCGTTCGTTGATGGGTTTTGGATTGAAGCCGCTGGAAGGAAAAGATTTGTCCTCGCTGAAAGTACTGGGCACCGTTGGCGAACCGATTAACGAAGAAGCCTGGAATTGGTACGACGAGCACATTGGAAAGAAGAAATGTCCGATCGTTGATACCTGGTGGCAAACCGAAACCGGCGGCATTCTCATAACAAACCTTGCAGGAGTTACACCGGCCAAACCTTCGTGGGCAACGCTGCCCATGCCCGGTGTACAGCCTGTTTTAGTAGATGAAAATGGAAAAGAAATTGAGGGTAGTCCCGCATCGGGCAACTTGTGCATTAAAGCGCCTTGGCCTTCTATTCTTCGTACGACGTACGGCGATCATGAACGTTGCCGCCAGACCTATTTTTCTGCTTACGAAAATCTATACTTCACCGGCGATGGTGCGCTGCGTGATGAAGAAGGCAACTACCGGATCACGGGCCGCGTGGATGATGTGCTGAACGTGAGCGGACACCGCATTGGTACTGCCGAAGTGGAGAACGCCATCAACATGCACAGCGACGTGGTGGAAAGCGCCGTTGTTGGTTATCCGCACGACATCAAAGGCCAAGGCATTTATGCCTATGTTATTTGCAGCCACATTCGCGGCAGCGAAGAAGAAACGCGAAAGAATATTTTGCAAACCGTGAGCCGCATCATCGGGCCAATTGCAAAACCGGATAAGATTCAGTTTGTACCGGGTCTGCCAAAAACACGTAGCGGAAAAATCATGCGAAGGATTTTGCGCAAGATTGCGGAAGGCGAAAGCAATTTTGGTGATACGACGACGCTGCTTGATCCGGGTGTGGTGGAGGAGATTGCGAAGGGGAAGTTGTAAAGTAGTGCTACGAGATTGATATGGAGGAGTAATTGGTTTCGTTCGTTAGAACTTATAGTTTGTGTCTGCGTAGACCATAATAAAAGTTTGAAGCGTAATTTTCATAAAAACTGATAATGGTTTATAGCAGTGAAGAGAGAATAGGTGTTTATTCAGTCGCAAAAATTTTCACTGAAGATTTAGGTTGGATTTTTAGAGAACAGCCAATAAATGATTTTGGTATTGATGGATTCGTCGAGATAACAAGAATAAGTTTAAATCTAAAAGATCGGATCCCAATAGGAAAATTGATTGGTGTTCAAATAAAATCCGGAAAGAGTTTTTTTAAAGAGGAAAGCGACAATCATTTTGTTTTCCGTGGTTCGATAAAGCATTTATACTATTGGATCAATCATTCAATACCTGTTATATTGATACTCTATGATAAAGAAGCTCGTTTAGCTTATTGGGAGGAAGTCAATAAATCAACAGTTCTTTTTACAGGCAAAGGTTTTAAAGTAAATATTTCTAAAAGGAATTTAGTAGATATTGAAAACGCGGAGCGGTTGAAAAGCATTAGTTTTTTTAAAAACAGGTCTGAATATAAGTTATGGCAATTGCAAACATCAATAGAAGAGATTAGGTTATTAATAAGCGAAACTTTGTTTCTGTATATAGAAATTGATGGCATACCTAATTCGAATGATTACCATATTACATTGTTGCTCACTGATGAAAATTGCGAAAATCATGTTGAGATAATCTACCGCTATGAAGATGAGAACTCTAATCGCTTTGATTATTTTTTTTATCTCTCAAAAGAGACAAGCCTTAAGGAGGCCATAAACGATATTTTGCCTTGGGCTGATTTGTTTATTGACGGAGTTGCCTTTTCTGATGAATTATTAACTGAAACAATTTTGAGTGAAATTTTAAGTCTCAATCAAGAAGAGTTCACTCAAGATGTATTGGAATTTAAAGAGAAGAATTTATTCTTAAGCTTGGCCACTTATTTATGTAACTCATACTACTTTAAACTGGAATTAAAAGCAAATGATTTGGCATACACCTTTTTAAGCATAAATGATTTTCTAAGTAAAGAGCCAGTTGTTAGGCAGAGGATATTTTTATAATCGCATTTATAAGTTCAGTGATAGTGAGCTCGGCAGTACTGAATCAATTAGAATTTTTGAGCGCAAAAACAAAACAGCCTATCATAACGACAGGCCGGTTCAAAAACTTTCTTCAGTCTCACGTTTATCGTCTCACGTCTCACTTTCTTATCGTCACCGGCGTACCAACCGGAACATAGCTGTACAAATCTTCCACGTCGTTTCTTTTTAACGAGATGCAGCCGTTGGTCCAGTTTTCAAAACGGTCAATTACGTAATCTTCCCCCGGCCAGGTGCCGTGTATGCCCACGCCGCCGCCGGGTTTTGCCCACGAAGGAATTTCGCCGCGCTGTTTGCGGGCATTGAATTTATCGATGCTTTCTCTCGTGGGATAATCAAGCCCCATATAGCGGTCCCACTTGGAATGGACATTTTTTTGATTGATGTGAAAGCTTCCTTCCGGCGTATTGCGGTCGCCTTCCATTTTTTTGTCCTCCAGCGATTTGTTGCCAAAGACCACCGGGTAGGTAGCGTACCAGCCCTTCGAATCGTACACGCTTAACTCGTACTTGCGTTTGTCAATCACAATGTACATGGGCGACTGCGGCTTGGTGGAAAAGCGTTTGTGCGTAAAGTGCGTGTTGGCCAAATTGGTTGCGGCCGTATTTTCAATGGCCAATGGCTTTTTCAACATCATGCCTCCCGCAGCAAAAAGGCAGGTGGTTAAAAGAATGGTGGTTTTCATGTTTCCAGTAAGTCTTTATAAGGTTATCAGCATTGAAACGGCTAAGGACCGGGTTTTATTTTTTGCGTGAAAAACTTTTAACGAATCTCCGCAAACCCTTGCCCCTTGGCTCTTTGGGCCAGTGTGAATTCTTGCCGATGCCTTCCGAAAAAACAGCGCCAGTCTTTCACAAGTCTAAGCAAGATTCGGCGAAAGCAGAAAAAGAGGAGACGAAGATTTTAAAAATCGGGTACTTGTTACCGTTCGATGCTGGAAAGATTACGAAAACAGGAGAAAGTAAAAATTCAAAAGGCAAAAGTAAAAAGCGAAACGCTGTTACCATTCAGCGGCTTTCCCGTTTTTTATTTTTGCCTTTGAGTTTAGAAGTGACTGAAGCGGATGCCGATGTTGTACGGCGTTTGGTCAAGGCCTTTTTCCCACATGCTTTTTGTAGCCATCGAACCGTAAAGGCGTACGGGACCAAGGGTTAGTTCCGCAACGTAGGAGAGCTTGAATTTTTCGAGGTTAAAGTCATCGTGAAGCTTGGTCTTGTGACCGTCGTCCTTAATCTTTTGCCGGGCACTGTACAAATAACCGGCACTGATGCCCGCGCTAAAGCCAAAGCTGTTGTGACGCCGGGGTGCGAAATTAAAATTCAGCATCAACGGCGCGGTCACGTAATCGGCAGCCAGCTTGTTTTTACTGGCTTTGTCCAGCGTTGGATCAAAACTGATGACGGTTGGATTTTTACTGAAGCGCACCCGTTCGTCATCGAAGCGATAATTGTTCAACTCCACACCCAGGCCGTACTTCAAATTGACGTAATGCTTTACCAAATTCAGCTTCTGCATGAACACCCAAATGTTTACGTTCACCGATTTGCCTGTGCGCAAGTTTAACTGGTCTTTGCCGATGCCGGAGGTTACAAAGCCGCTTTGCTGCGCCGCAGCATAATTCGTGTTGTCGTTGTAATTGGCAAAGCCCAGGTCGAAAATGAACCAGTTGGTGCTTACGTTGGAAAGTTGGTTTCGCCGATGGCTGGTAATGGTTACCTCGCGGCTTTCGTTGCCGTCCTTACCCGGTTTTTTAATGATGATCATGCCGCCAATGCGAACGGTGTCGGTCTTTGCGCCGGTACTGTCCGATTGGGCAAAAGAAGTTAGCGTGGAGCCCGCAAAAAGGGCTGCAAGTAAAATTGTTTTCATACCAAAATTTCTTTGTTGATTATTTGAGTTTTAAAGCCACCGAACCAATCAGCAGTTCGTTGTCGGCGTTGGCTGTGCCGATGCCCGCTTTGCGTTCGATGAACCGTGACACCTTCCGAAAGAAGCCTCGTGCCGGCGTTTTTCTTGTGTCTTTGAAATCGCCGTCGGTTACTGCAGGTTCGCCGGCGTCTTCATCTGTGTTACGCACAGGAAGAGCGGATGTTACAGGTGTATGTGTGACAGATTCGTTAAGAGCAACGGCATCGCCAATATTTTGTTCCGAAACAAAACGGCTTGTGCTGAGGGGACTGATCTCATTTCGCCTGTCAACCGATTCATGCCCATTCATCAAAGCCGCTGTCTGTTGATCGTTGTTTTCGCTTTTCAAAATGGACGGTTCTTGTTTTCCTGGAAGGTGAGAATCTGTTGGCCGCATCACCAGGTTTTCTTTCAAAGGATTATTGTTTTGATTAACATCCTTCGCAACCGGCGTTGTTTCTTGCTTTATCGTCGGTTTTGTAATCTTTGTTGGAAGCTTAGCCACCACACTACCGTTGTTACCGGGCAATGATTTTTCGCCAGTGCGCAAATAGAACAACGTACCGAACAACAACACCACAACCGCTGCGGCAATCCGCATCCACGTTCCAAAAGGCACAACCTTTCTTTCGTGCCGGTACAATTCTTTTTTGTTTGGATAAGAAACGGTTTCCTTGCCGTCCAGTTTTGTTTGCAGCAGCAACGAATGTTGCAAGGCGAAATCCTTATCGGCCTTTATCTTCTCTTCAACAATTTTTCTTTCAGCCTTTGGCAATTCATCGTCTATGTAAAGCAAAAGGTTTTCGTCCACCGCGTTCAGCTTCATTGAGGAGGAAAGCAATTCTTCTTTGCCTGTAAATGATAAATTGTCAACCGGCAATTTTGTGCTCAGCAAGATCTCAAATTCTTCTTCCAGATGCGGATGCTGCGCAACAAAAGTTTCAACCATCGCCTTTCCCGCCGCATCCAGCTCGTTATCCATATAAAGGATAAAGTACTCTTCGTAATTACTTAGGCTGATCATATCGGCTGGGTTAAATGACATTTTCCATTTTTACCAAATAGCTTTTTAATTGCAGGCGTGCCCGGTGCAGGTAAACCTTCACCTGGCTTTCGTTCAGGTTCATGATGCGGCCAATCTCTTCGTAGCTGTAACCTTCGTAATCTTTCAGCATCACCAGCGAACGCTGCGTTTCGCTCAGCCGCGCCAGGGCTTTTTCCAATATTTCTCTTGCGTTATCAACGTGCCGGTGCGAAACTTTTGTGTCTTCGCCAAATTCTTCTTTCAGGTGCAGCCGCTTTACTTTGCGCAGGTGATCAATCATGCTATTGTAGGCTACGGTAAAAAGGTAAGCTTTGCATTTGCTGTTGTCTATTTCCTCTCTGTTGCGCCACAACTTTTCAAACGCGGTTTGCACCACGTCGCGGGCATCTTCTTCGTGACGAAGATTTTTCACAATGAACCGGTACACGTTGTCCGCATACAAATTCACACAGTCGTTGTATTCTTTTTCGGTCATAATACAGTTGGCAGCCGCCAAATACTTCTGTAATACGAGGAAGCAAACGGAAAGTTACAGCAAAGAAAAAAGAATTTACCGGAGCGAAACAAAGGAGAGAAAATGACGGGAGAAATCGTCCCAAAGCATTTGGCCGCCGCGGTGTTTTTGCGGAGCCATCTGGCAGCATTTTTTGGAAACGCTGCAAAGCGATTGCGTCTCGCGAAAAGCCGCAAACGAAAATGCAGCAATCAGCACAAACAGCAGGGTTAATCCAAACAAAGCTTTGTGTGTAGCGTTGGCCTTTTTCATGGCGCTGGTTTTGGGATATGACGAAGGTAGTTAGCGAAATGTTACAGGAGGGTGAAAAAAGTTCACCTGTTCACGTGTTTACCTGTTCGCTTGTTGAGCGTAATGTGCGCAGATGCGTTGCAAGAAGGGCACAGGCGTAAGCAAGAACAAGTAAACACGTGAACAGGTGAACAAGTAAACCTGTATTTACTTACTTTGCGCCCATGCAACTTACCGCAAAACTCGTTCAGCTTTTACCACTTCAAACCGGACAGGGAAAAAACGGCCCGTGGAAAAAACAAGACATTGTTGTAGAGACGGAAGGTCAATACCCAAAGAAAGTTTGCATTTCCATTTGGGGCGACAAGGCCGACGAAAAAGTGTTGCAGGTAGGCAATACGCTGAAGATTGATTTCGATGTGGAAAGCCGGGAGTACAACGGACGCTGGTACACCGACGTAAAAGCCTGGAAAGTGGAAGCCGCCGGCGGAACAACCTTCGACCACGATGCGCCGCCGTTTACAGACGAGGGCCCGATTGACAGCGAAAACGATTTACCGTTTTAAGCTTCATCCTGGTAAAAAATCTTGTAGTATTTTCTTCCGTCAAGGTCAACGCCTTTTTCAATGAGGTCCGTGCGGCCGTGCACGTAAATATGAAAGTTGCGGTCAAGTTTGATCACGCTTTTAAAAATGCGGCTTTGTTTTTTCACCGCCTCGGGTGAGATGTCGAATTGAGCGGCCAAATCAAAATCATTGTTCTCCACGTAACGCGAACCAAAGTTGCGGAAGGCATCAATGCGGTCGTCTTCAATAAACACCTTCGCCTGAAAATCGTCAATGTCAAAGCTCTCGTTGGTTTTAAAATAATCAATGCTTTTGTGCAGCAGGTTCACCTGTTCATTTTTACCAATGTGCATCTCCGTTTCCAGCGGGCCGGTAATGAATTGCTTGGTAAGATTTAAAAGGTGCTGCGTGTTGTGAAACTCGTTTTTCTGCGGCGAAAGCGAGAGAAACTTTTCTTTCCAATACTGCGCTTCTTCGCCGCGGTTCTGATTGTCGAAAAGCAGCACATCAAAGCCTTCGTCTTCTTTTTGATTAATGATCAAACAACCCTTGTCAATCTTTGTTAGTTCAATACCTTCCTTTAATTGTACGCCGATGTTTGCATCTGTTTGGTCAGCTTCCAAGAACAGCGTTTTGTTTTCGGTCTTAAATAACCCGATGGCTTTGCACATGCGGCTTTCAACCGGAAGCGCATCAAAGTAAGCCACGTACAATTCGCCGCCTTTTACTTTGGGATGCGTTGACTGGTTGTACAAATGCTTGGCAATGGCTTGCGAAACTTCTTCAAACAAATCGGCATCGCTAAATATTTGTTTGCAATAATTGTAAGCTTCATTAAACTGCAAGGATGATTCGTGGCTGAACTGGTGCCATTCAAAATTGTTCTTGAACCGCGACAAGAAACTATCACCTAAAATCATTTTCAAATCGTCACTCAATTCAAGCGTCTTTTGCGAAAGGTGCAAAGGGCCGGCGTTGTTCTTGTTGCCTACAAAGTGAACGATGAGGCTTTGGAGCGGTGTATTCTGGAGGTTCATAAGGGCGGCGAAGATAAGGAGACAGAATACAGGAGTCGGGAGTCAGGAGAGAGGAGAAAATATTTTATCGCCAAGACTTTTCTGTTTGGCGTGAGTTGTTCATTTCGATTTTGTCTTCTGTTGAATATTCTGCATTCTTCCTCCTGACTCCTGTATTCTGTCTCCTGTCTCCTCTCCCTATCTTCGCCGCTTCAAACCATGCTTGTATGAACGAAAAATTTGTTGGCCGCCTTCGCACCGAAATAGACGAAATAAAAACCTCCGGCCTTTATAAAAATGAACGCATCATCACCTCGCCACAGGGTGCCGAAATAACCGTGAACGGCAAAAAAGTTTTGAACTTTTGCGCCAACAATTACCTCGGCCTTTCCTCGCACCCGAAAACCATCGAAGCCGCACACAAATACCTCGACAGCCGGGGCTACGGCATGAGCTCCGTACGTTTTATTTGCGGCACGCTTGACATTCACAAAGAACTCGAAGAAAAGCTTGCGGAATTTTTAGGAACAGAAGACACGATTTTATACGCCGCTGCTTTTGATGCTAACGGCGGCGTGTTTGAACCGCTGTTCAACGAACAGGATGCCATCATTTCCGATGCACTGAACCACGCTTCCATCATTGACGGCGTGCGGCTTTGCAAAGCGCAACGCTACCGCTACGAGCACAACAACATGGATGACTTGGAAGCAAAGTTGAAAGAAAGCGCTCATTTGCGCAGCCGCGTTATCGTCACCGACGGCGTGTTCAGCATGGACGGAACCATAGCGCAACTTGATGTGATTTGCGACCTCGCCGACAAATACGACGCGATTGTGATGGTGGATGAAAGCCACGCCTCGGGCTTTATGGGAAAAACCGGCAGAGGCACGCACGAACATTGTGGTGTAATGGGCCGCATTGACATCATCACCGGAACCTTGGGCAAAGCGCTGGGTGGCGCCAGCGGCGGCTTTACCAGCGGACGAAAAGAAATCATTGACATCCTTCGCCAGCGCAGCCGCCCTTATTTGTTTTCCAATACGCTTGCGCCATCCATCACCGGCGCATCCATCGCGGTGTTGAACATGCTGAGCGAAACAACGGAGTTAAGAGACAAGCTCGAAAGAAACATCACACACTTCCGCGAACAGATGACGGCCGCCGGCTTCGACATCAAACCCGGTACACATGCCATTGTGCCCATCATGCTGTACGATGCCGTCGTTGCCGCAAAATTCGCCGACGCACTTTTGCACGAAGGCATTTACGTAATTGGCTTTTTCTTTCCCGTGGTACCGAAGGGGCAAGCGAGAATTCGTGTGCAAATCAGTGCGGCGCACGAGCCCGAACATTTGGACCGCGCCATAGCTGCGTTTACAAAAATTGGAAAAAAACTCGGCGTGATTAAGTGAGAAAGGATATTTAGGTACTGCGATATTCAGATATTTCGTTACTAACAATATCGCAGTATCTAAATATCCCGATATCTACTTTACAACTTCAGGTCAAGGTTTTGCGCCGCTTCTTTCAAAGCCGAAGGTTCCATGTTGCGGCCATTGAGTGAAACCAGCAGACGGTCGTTCGCAAAGTACATCAGCGAAGATTCCTTTTGGTCTTTCTTGTAATTTTCAACGGCCTTGCCACCTTTGAAATCAACGGTCTTGGTGTATTCTTTTTCACTCTCCTGCTGAACGTTCATGGCGCTCCAATACGTAAGTGTGTACATGCCTGCACCGGCTTCGCCCGCACAATCGTAAATCATCACTTTTAAATCCGTTGTGTCGTCTTTTTTATAGTCGCCTTCAACCACGGCATAACCTGCGGCGCTGTTGGCGTTGTAATTGGTGCGTTTGATGCCGTTCAGCGTTTCGGGCAGCAAGGCTTTTAATTGGTCAAGACTAAGCGGTTTTAGCTTTTTTAATTCCTCCGTTTTCTTCGTCATTTCATCGGTGCCTTCCTGCATTTTTTTGAGGTTGTTCATGTCGTAGGTTGTCGTAGTGGTGGTGCCGTCTTCGTTTTTGTGTGCGTCTTTTACTTTGGCGTTGCCGCAAGCTGTTAAAAAGAATGCGGAAGCAAGTGCGGGAAAGAGGATTTGTTTCATGATCGTTAGGTTTTGATTTAAAATTGCTGTTCTTAAAAATACTCTTATCGTTCAACAGCCGCAACTATTTTTTGCGGGAACTACGCAATGTTCCAGCCCTCGTAAATTTCCGATTGCGGCCGCGGAAACCGCGTTTTATTTTTGTCGGTGCAATAGAGGCACCGTGTTTGCGTTTTGTGAGCGCACCAATTCAAATTCTGTTGATGAACCGTTTCTACTCCAGTCCTTTTTAAAGCCAGTTACTAACCAGTTTAAAAATTACGTACACATGAAACGGATTCTTCTCCTTGCAGGCCTCGTAACCGTATTGATTCTTTCGCTTTCCTCCTGTGCTTCGCAACGCGACTGCCAGGGCCGCAGCCACGTAAGGCTTTCCAACGGCGTAGTGCTCTAATAAAATATTTGTTTGCTGTTTTTTGTTACCGGCTTTGGTAATTCTGTTCAGCAGTCGTTGCGTCGCACACTTGTGCGCCTTGTTCACTATGCAGTATTGTGCACGTGTATTTATCGCCGGTGATAATTCTAACAGCACCAAGCATAGCGAGGTATTTATGAACCGAACCGTAGAAAAGATTGAAAGAAGAAAAGCTGTTAACTCCTTGTTCAATAGAATTACCGAACCTCAAAACGGAGCGTCGCAACAAAAATTCAATAGTAGCAAAGGGGCCGGTTCATAAAAAAACTCAATCAGGATTTCTGATTGAGTTTTTTCTGCTTGTTACACAATTATAGTCTTACCAAACTTTGATGCGTTTCTCCGGTGCAACATAAAGTTTGTCGCCCGCCTGCACGTTGAAGGCTTCGTACCAGGCGTCGTTGTTTACGACAGCGCCGTTTGCACGGTATTCGCCGGGAGAATGCGGGTCGGTCAAAATTAATTGAGATGCTGTTTCAGGCACGGTGTTGTTGCGCCAGATTTGCGCCCAGCTTAAGAAGAAGCGTTGCTGTGGTGTGAAGCCGTCAATCTTCTTGCCTTCCTTAAACTGTTTTGTTTTGGTGAAGGCTTCGTAAGCAATGCTCAAGCCGCCGATGTCGGCAAGGTTTTCACCCAGCGTCAGTCTGCCATTAACGTGAATCGTATCCAACACAGTGTAAGCGTTGTATTGATTCACCACTTGTTGTGTTTTTGCTTTGAACTTTGCTTCGTCTTCTTTCGTCCACCAATTATCAAGGTTGCCGCTGGCACCGTATTGTGCGCCCTGGTCGTCAAAACCGTGTGTCATCTCGTGGCCAATTACCGAACCGATGCCGCCATAGATGATAGCGTCGTCGGCACCAAAATCAAAGAAGGGGAACTGAAGAATACCGGCGGGGAAAGCAATCTCATTGTTTACCGGGTTGTAATAAGCGTTAATGGTCGGCGGTGTCATGCCCCACTCGGTGCGGTCAACGGGTTTACCCAAACGGTTTACCATGTAGTCATAGCTCCACGTAGCGCTGCTGCGCAGGTTCGAAACAAAATCAGCCCCGTTGATGGTTATGCCCTGGTAGTCTTTCCATTTATCAGGATAGGCGATTTTTTTGGTGAAAGCGTTCAGCTTTTGCAAGGCCCGTTGCTTGGTGGCTTCACTCATCCAATCCAATCGCTGAATGCGTTCGGCAAAGGTTTGTTGCAGGTTGTTCACCATTTCCTGCATCCGCGTTTTGGCTTCGCCTTTAAAATATTTCTGCACGTAAAGTTGACCGAGCAGGTCGCCAAGGGTGTTGTCAATCAAACCGCTCATGCGCTGCCAGCGAGGTGTTTGTTCTTTTTGACCGGTAAGTACCTGGCTCAGCTTGAAATTCTCGTTCACGAAAGCGCTGCTCAAGTAAGGCGCGGCTCCTTTCAAAACATTCCAACGCAAATAGGTTTTCCAATCTTGCAAGGGAAGCGCTGTAATCAACACGTCGGCGGTTTTCAAAAAGGCAGGATTGCCAACCAGCACGCTGTCCACGCCGTTCACTTTCATTAGCGGAAACAGGCTGCTCCAGTTCAGTCCCGGTGTCAGGTTGTTCAGGTCTTTAACCGAAAACTTGTTATAGGTTTTATAAGGATCACGCATTTCCACACGGCTCATTTGCGCTTTGGCCAGCGCTGTTTCAATGCGCAGAATGGCATCGGCACTGTAAGCCGCATTGGCAGCGTTTTCTCCGATGAGTGAGAACATTCTTTCCACGTGATCGCGATAGGCTTTGCGAATAGCCGTGCTTCTTGCATCGTCTTTCAGGTAATAATCGCGGTCGGGAAGTGTGGTGCCGCCTTGTCCGAGTTGCGGGATGTAAAGATTTACATTTTTACGGTCTTGCCCGATGAACATGCCAAAGAGCGGAGAGCCCAAACCTTTGGTACGCATGGTGGCAATTTCGTCAATTACTTGTTGCTTGTTGTTGAGCGCAGCCAAGTGATCCAGGTCGGCTTTGATCGGCGTGTAGCCGCGGGCTTCAATGGCGGCAGAGTCCATACCACTGCGGTAGAAGTCGCCGATCATTTGCGTAGCGCGGTCCTTGCCCGTGTTCTTTTGCGCATCTTGCAAAAGTGCTTGTAGGCGTTGGCTGCTTTCTTCGCGCAGCACATCAAACGAACCCCAGCGGGTTTTGGAAGCGGGAATGGGGTTTTTCTTGATCCAGCCGCCGTTGGCGTAGAGGTAAAAATTATCGCCCGGCTTTACGCTCAGGTCCATGTTGGCGGGATCAATGTACTTGGGCTTTTTGTCGTTGAAAGCGAAAGCCGCCGTGGCCACCGCACCAACCGTTAGCACTTTTAAAAAAGCATTCATGTGTGTTGTAATTTTTAGGTTGCTAATTTACAGAATCCGGCCAGCCCGCAAGCCAACAAAGCGTTACAAGGTTTTTTTAATACGCAAGAAGAATGTGAAAACTGCTTAGTTTTTGAGAAACTTGGCTGATAAAAAATTTTCGGAAGGCGTAAAAATCCGGATCAGGTAAGTGCCGCTTGCAAGCGTACGAACGTTCCAGGCGAAAAGAACGGCACCGGTTGTAAATACGGTTTGCTTTTGCTGTAGCAAGTGACCGTTAACGTCATAAAGAAAAAGAACGGTCGTTCCGCCTTTGGATAGATTCAGCAACAACTGTAGTTCCGCTTGTGCAGGATTGGGATACACGCTTGCAAATTCTTCCTTTCTGTACCCTTTCACCGCCACTATTTTTGAATAGGAATATTTTCCGTCTGCGTCTATCTGCTTCAGGCGGTAATAAGAGATGCCGGTAAAATCATTCCGGTCGCGGAACTGGTAGCGGGCCGAAGCCGTTGTACCAACAGAAGATTGCACATAGCCAGCCTTACCAAAATTGCTTGCGTTGCCAAAGGACCGCTCCACGTCGAAGCCTTTATTATTTATCTCATTGGCTGTTTCCCATTTTATAAGAGCAGTAGAATCGTTGAGCCGTTCCCCTTTAATGTCCAGCCATTTTACCGGTAGCGGCGTGCAAACGGCCGTGCAGTTGTCGGTTGTTTTCTGCATTCTTCCCAAACTAACGGGCTGAATGATTTTGGGGAGCTGCATCTTTTTAACAAGGCTGTCTTTTAGGTGCGTAGGTCTATAAAAAAGCACGGGACTTTTAAACTGGCCATAGCCTGTCAACAACAGCAAACAGCCAACGGCAAATAAATACAGGCGGCGCATAAAATTGGTTTTAGAAAAGAATCAGAACGAGAACCATTCAACATTGCTTTGAATATCCCAGCCAAATTTGACCGGTGTTCCGGGAGCACCTCCGGAGAGTTGCGGCGTATAGGTCCAGCCGATGCGTTGGGGAGCGAGGCTCAGGCTAACTGCATTAGATTCCGTTCCTGTACCGCTTTCCTGAATACTTAAGAGTTTCACCTGTTCAATGTGGATTTTTAGGTAGTCAAACGTGGCGCCCGGTTTTCGGAAGTAAACATCAACCGACTGAAGCGTTTGCCCGTTGTACATCACCCGCCGGAGTGGGTTGACTGATTTGTCAAGGAAAATCATAAAGTTCAAAGGACTTGTGACAACAGGACATCCCGAGCCTGTTGCGCAAGCTTCGCTCCCCTGCGAGAAAGAAAGGCCCTCGGTGCTGTTTGGATAGACAGTGGATGCCGACTCCCCGGGAATGGGTGTGCCGGATTGATCGACAAATTTCAGGAAGATGGAAGCCGTGGACTGTGCCTTTGTGTGCATACTAGCTGACAGCAGGCAAACGAGAAGAAGAGTGGATAGAATTTTCATAATCGTTTATTTAACGGTGAAAATTCAAAGGCTGCTGTGGATCGGCAAAGGATAAAGCGAAGGAGTACTTTAAAGGTAGATATTTATATTCGTTATTTGCTTATGCGAAATATTATTCCCCTTTTTATTGCGGTCAACGTTTTTTTTCTTTCGGGGTGCGGTACAGCGAGTAAACTTGAGAAGTCGGCGCGGGAAGATGTGCTGAGCAGCGAAGCTTTGAAGACGGCACACGTGGGCATTAGCGTGTACGAACCGGCAACGGGCAAGTATTGGTTCAATTATCAAGGCGATAAATATTTTGTACCGGCAAGCAATACAAAGATTCCGACGTGTTATGCGGCGATGAAGTATTTGGGAGATAGTTTGGTGGGTTGGTATATAAGAGAAAGCGACGACACAGTTTATCTTAAACCAAACGCTGACCCTACATTTCTACATCCTGACTTCAGTAAACAACTGCTTTTCAAACTCCTCCTTACGACAAAGAAGAAAGTATCTTATGAAATTCCAGACAATGTTCAGTTCAAAAGGTTTGGTAGCGGATGGTCTTGGAACGATTATGCGGAGCCCTATATGGCCGAACGAAGTCCCATGCCGATATACGGAAACTTGGTAACCTTTACGATGTACGGAGATAGCTTGAATGTTATACCCGCCTATTTTAAATCATCTAATTTTTTTCCGAGTAGTTCTAGTGGCTACGGAAAAAACATTGACATTACCAGGTTGAAAAGCACAGACAATTTTATCGTTCAGAAAACCTCGACCCCATTTCTTCGAAAACAAATTCCATTCACCGGTGCAGACAATGCAAACGTTGAAGAAATTCTATTGCTCGATACAATCTGGAAATTGAGAAAAAACTTCCTGATGTATTATCATGGCCCCTATTTGCAAATCAAGTATAATAAGTTTCACTCCCAACCCACCGACTCTCTCCTTCGCCCGATGATGCACCGTTCCGATAATTTCTTTGCCGAACAATCGCTTTTAATGGTCAGCAATGAATTACTGGGTTACATGAACGATGAAAAAATCATCGACACACTTCTCAAAACCGATTTCAAAGACCTCCCGCAAAAGCCCCGCTGGGTGGACGGTTCGGGACTTAGCCGCTACAACTTGTTTACGCCACAAGACTTTGTTTTCATTCTCAACAAAATGAAAAACGAGTTTGGAATGCCGCGCATCAAAAATATTCTTGCCACCGGCGGCGAAGGCACATTGAGCAATTATTACCCAAAAGAGAAAGGCTTTCTTTACGCCAAAACCGGGTCGCTTTCCGGCGTCGTTGCGCTGAGTGGTTTTCTTACCACCAAAAAAGGAAAAGACTTAATCTTCTCCGTGCAAGTAAATAACCACAACGGTTCGGCAACAGACGTGCGAAGAGCCGTGGAAAAATTCATCGAAGGAATACGGGAGAACAATTGAGCTATCTTCCAAACATCTTTTCTAACTGCTCTTTCCTGAATTCGACATACGTTGGTCGCCCCGATGGAGAGGCACTGGGTTGTTTGCAATTGAACAGATCTGTCATCAAGGTTTCCATTTCTTTTTCCGTGAGCGAGGCGCCGGGCTTCACGGCCTGTTGCCATGCCAGTGTGCGCAAAAGCATTTCGCGTTTGGGCAATTTGGCTTCAAGGTTAAAGTGCTTGTACTGCTCCAGCATTTTTTCGAGTGCCGCTTTTTCATTGCCTGCGTCCACATCGGCCGGTGTGCCCTGAACAACGAAAGCGGTTTTACCAAAAGGCTCAACGGTATAACCCAGTTGCTGCAAATCGGGCAGCAAGCTGCTGAGCAAAACCGCATCGGCAGGAGTCAGTTCAACCGTTGCCGGAAACAAGCTGCGTTGTGTGGCAATGGCCTTTCCCTCTATAGCCGATGACAACTTTTCATAAATAATTCTTTCGTGTGCGGTCTGTTGATGAACGAGTAAAAATTTATCGTCGGCGGAAGCAAGAACGTAAGTGTTGAAGAGTTGCGAGAAGCCGGAGAACGTAAGTGATAAATCATGAGTAGTGAGTTGTGCCGCTTCAATCGCAGGCTGCTTGCTCATTGCTTCGTCCAACTGCAACAACTGTTTTGTTAGCGATACAAAACCCGAACTTTCGTTTTGCCCGTTGCCGATTGTCCACTGCCGGTTGCTTTCTATCCGGTGCGCCTGTGCCGCTTCGGTAAAGGTTTGAAAGATAGAACCGCTTTTTGTAGCGGCTTGCTTGTCTTGCGTGAATGGTTTTTGAACGGATTCGAGGCTTTGAATGGAAGCGTCTAATTCAAAATCGAGCGTGGGTGTAATGCTGAATTGCGCCAGTGCGTGTTTTACCGCGGCCTGCACAAAAGCATAAATGATTTTTTCGTCTTCGAATTTTATTTCCTGTTTGGTAGGATGAACGTTTACATCCACTTGCGTCGGGTCCAGGTCAATGAACAGAACGTAGGCCGGGAAAGCATCCGCGCCAATCATAGCCTGGTAGGCGCTCATGACAGCATGGTTCAAATAAGCACTGCGAATGAAACG
Organism: Flavisolibacter ginsenosidimutans; assembly: GCF_007970805.1. Lineage (GTDB taxonomy): Bacteria > Bacteroidota > Bacteroidia > Chitinophagales > Chitinophagaceae > Flavisolibacter > Flavisolibacter ginsenosidimutans. Next base: position 3,328,828 of record NZ_CP042433.1, read on the forward strand.
GTTGTTCACAAAAAAGTATTGATCGCCTCTTGTCTTCTTCGCCGTTTCGGGCTTGCCCACAAAGCCGTAAATGTTCAGGTAATCCGTGTCTTCTTTTACCGAAACAAGTTTTGCGTTGTAATTGCTCCCCAGAATTTGCAGGATGCGTTGCTTAAGATTGCCGGCTTCCAAATAAAAAACCTGTTGGCCATTGCTGGTAAGCGAAAAGAAAATGCCCGGGAAAGCCAAAGCCACACGAATGAACTCGTCCACCACGTGCCGCAGTTCGGCCGTATTGCTTTTTAAAAAATTGCGGCGTGCCGGCACGTTGAAGAAAAGATTCTTCATGCAAATGCTGGTGCCCGCGGGCGAAGCAACCGGGGATTGTTTTTTGACAAGGCTGTTTTCAATTTCAATACAGGTGCCTACTTCGTCTTCGGCTCTTCGTGTACGCAATTCCACTTGCGCAACAGCGGCGATGGAAGCCAGGGCTTCGCCGCGAAAACCCATGGTGCGAATGTGAAAAAGGTCGTCAATGTTTTTGATCTTGGAGGTAGCGTGCCGCTCAAAAGCCATGCGTGCATCGGTTTCGCTCATGCCCGCGCCGTTGTCCACCACCTGCAACAGGGTTTTGCCCGCATCGTTCACAAACAATTTGATTTCCGTTGCACCGGCGTCAACGGCGTTTTCCAACAACTCTTTTACGGCGCTGGCGGGACGCTGAATGACTTCGCCGGCAGCAATCTGGTTGGCAATGTGATCGGGAAGGAGACTGATTCTATCGGCCACGGGTTCGCTTTCTTGTGCCGTAAAAATAGGGGATTGAACCAAGAGCTTGCAGTGAAGGTTGCCGTTTGGCAAGAGATTCAGGTACCGAAGAAGCGCAAGGCTAAGGGCTTTTTCCTACCTGTGAAAGATTTTTCCACAATTGCTTTTCCTTTTTGTTGCGGTATTTTATTTTGGCGCTCCAAATCCTTTTATCCTGTGAAAAAGAACCTCGTGCTTGCAGCCTTGCTGCTCCTTTTTGCTTGTGGTTGCCACAAAGAAAACATACCGCAGAACTCATCGGCCTCCGTTACACAAACTGCTTCGTTCAAAGAATACTTTATCCACCAGGGAGAACATTACGCAACCGATAATTCAATAAAAGCGGTGGAAATTTCTGAGTTAAAATTTGTGGTGAAGTTTGACAGTTCGGCCATTTATCAAACCGCCGATCCCGAAAACCAATACGACATCAACAAGCTTTACGGCTTTGCCGACAACGGCGCTTTGCACCAACAGTTCAGTGCCCGCTTTGGCTGGCGCTGGAACGACGGCGCTTTGCGCTTGTTCGCTTATACCTATAATAACAGCGTGCGGGATTCGAAAGAATTGGGCACAATAAACATTGGCGAAGAAGCGCATTGCTCCATTAAAGTGACTGGCGGGCAATACGTATTTACGCTGAACGATAATGTTGAAACCATGCCGCGTTTAAGCACAACGGAAAAGGGGAAAGGTTATCAATTGTATCCCTATTTCGGTGGCGATGAAGTAGCACCGCACGAGGTGAGAATTTGGATCAGGGAAGAGTAAGCCGTTGGCCGTTGCTTGTTGTTCGTTGACCGTAAAGCAACACAATTGACGCGGACGACGAACAACTGCCAACCACAAACGATCAACATTCTCAAACCCTCCTTCTTTTCAACAACGCATCTCTTTCTTCGGTAATTAAATTCAGCATACTTTCCAGTTCCGCCACGCGGCGAAGCTCTGTTTTTAATTTGCGGTTTGCTTCGCTCATTTGCTGAATGTCGCTGTTGATTTCCTCAAGAAACTGTACTTTTTTTATGAGTTGCTGGCGTTGCAGGTTGGCTTCTGAAAGCTTGTCTTCGGTGTTGTTCAACAGTTCGTGCAGGCGGCCGTTTTCCGCGGAGAGTTCGCGTACCTTTTCTTCTTTTTTGTGGAGCGTTTTTTCCAGTTGCTCCGTTGCTTGCTCAAGGCCGTCAATCTTTATGCTTAGCTCAGCAGATTGCCAGGCTTGCTGTTCCATTTTCTGCACTTTGTGCTGCAATTCTTCGTAGCCCGATTGCACTTCTTCAAAGTGCATTTGCAATTTTTGGTTCAGCTCTGCCTGCTGCCGCAGCTCTCTTATTTCAGACTCTTTTCTGGCCAACTGGCTGCGCAGTTCTTCCACTAAAAAATCATCTTCGGCATCGCGGCCCTTGTCGTAGTCATCCTCTTCAAAATCATCTTCGTTTTTAAACAAGCCGCCTTCCCTGCTGTCGTTCAGTGATTCAAGTTGTCGCAAGGCGCGGGTCAATTCCAGTTGTTGCAACTGCACCATGTCGCGCAGTTCTTTTATCTCCTGCTTTGTTTCGGTGTTGCGTCTTTCTTCTCTTTCGGAAAAACCCTTGCGGGGCTTGCCGGTAGGCACAATAAATCCGTCGCGGTCAATGCCGATGTTGAAATGCGTTTCTTTTTTTCTGCGTTCGGGAAACAAGCCTTCCAGTCTTTTTTGACTGGCGATAAAAAAGCGCACTGCCAGCAGAAAGGCAATAACGGCAATGCCAAAAACAGCTATTTCCAAAAAGGTAAACGGTGTGGCCAGCAGGTACATGCAGTTAGCGTGAAAAAAATGATTGGCCGACAAGCTAAGACTTTTTTGCAAAGAAGAAAATCGGATTTCTACGATCAGGCCTTCACAAGTGTGCCGACTTTTTCGCCGGTGACCACCCGGAGCAGGTTGCCCGGCTTGTTCATGTCAAACACGACAATGGGAAGATTGTTTTCCATACACAAGGTAAAAGCCGTCATGTCCATTACGTTCAGCTTTTGCGTAATGCATTCCTGGTAAGTGATCTTTCCGTATTTGGTGGCATTCGGGTCTTTTTCCGGGTCGGCGCTGTAAATGCCGTCTACCCTTGTGCCTTTCATAATTACATCAGCCTTGATTTCAATGGCACGAAGCGAGCCCGCCGTATCGGTGGTGAAATAAGGATTGCCTGTTCCCGCACCGAAGATAACCACGCGGCCTTTCTCCACGTGACGGATGGCGCGCCGGCGGATGTAAGGCTCGGCAATTTGTTCCATTTTAATGGCGCTTTGCAAACGGGTGTAAACGCCAATCTTTTCCAGACCAGCTTGCAAGGCCATGCCGTTGATAACGGTGGCCAACATGCCCATGTAATCGCCGTGTGCCCGCTCGATGCCGGTTTCGGCTTCGTTCATGCCGCGGTAAATATTGCCGCCACCGATTACGATGGCCACTTGCACGCCAAGTTCTGTTACGGCTTTAATGTCTTGTGCGTATTGATTAATTACACCGGTGTCAAAGCCAAAGCTTTTGTCGCCCATCAAAGATTCACCGGAAAGTTTGAGAAGAATGCGTTTGTATTTTGGAAGCATAGATTTTTTCTTGGCGGTGCGAAGATAAGTGTTTGAGGTTTCGGGTTTGGTGTTTGGCGTTGGAGTTTCTTACAACAATTCCGTTCGTAAACTGTTTTGAAAATTATGAGTAAAATTTATCGCTTGTATAGCCGGCAGAACGTTCCGGCCAAGCTGGAAGAAGTCTGGCAATTTTTTTCTGACGCGAAAAATTTATTGACCGTTACGCCGCCGCAACTGAATTTAAAAGTCACCAACGAAGTGTACGGCGCCACGGTTTATGCTGGTCAGGTGATGACGTATACTGTAAAACCCTTACTTCGTATTCCGCTTTCGTGGATGACAGAGATTACACACGTAGAGCCGTTACAATATTTTGTGGACGAGCAGCGCAAAGGCCCCTACAAACTCTGGCATCACCAACATCATTTTAAAGCGATAGAAGGCGGTGTGGAGATGACCGACCTTGTGCATTACCGCTTGCCGTTTGGCTTAATCGGCACGCTTGCCAATAGCCTGGTGGTAAAAAAAGAGCTGGAAAAGATTTTTTCCTACCGCTATAAAAAAATAGAAGAGTTATTTGGAAGTTGGCCGGGCAGCAAAATGGAAATAAGGATGAAATAAAGAAAGGCTAAGAAAGTTTTCGCTTCGTGCACTAAAGCAAACTGAAGTACATTTCGCTTGTGACGCTAAAAAAACAAAAGCCCAACCATAGGGTACGGTGGGCTTTGTTCATCCATCCTTGTTTGCGTCCAAAATCAGCCGTTCAATATTTTCGATCCGTGCAGGTACTGTTCTGTTGGATGATAGAGAAACAAACAAGTGCCGTTCTTCAAAAGGTTTATTACCGTTTCGCTTTGTGCCTGCGGTACGGCGGGACAGCCAAAGCTACGACCCATGTAAGCAGCATCGGCGCGGCTGGTTCCAATGTATTCAGCGCCGTGAAGTACGATGGCTCTTGCCTCAGCGTTGTCGTTAAATCCTTTTTCCAGGCCTTCTAATTTCAACGACAAACCGTGCTTGCCGAAATACGTATTCTTTGTTACGTAAAAGCCGAGGCTGCTTTCCAATGATTCAGGGCGGTTGGAAAAACGCTCTGCGTATGTAAGTCCTGAATTTCTGCCGTGTGCAACGTAGGTATTAAAAAGCACACGGTAATTTTTTGTGTCAATGATGTACAAACGCTTCTGGCTGGAAGGCTGACTAAAATCAGCAATGGCAACTACTGCATCGTTGTTCAGCACGCCATTGTTCAGCAATTGCTGCTGTCCTTTGTAAGCCATTTGCAGTACTTCTTTCGACAAGCCGAGCTCGTTAAGTTTCAAGCTGTCGTACAGCTTGTTAGAAACGGCTTCTGCACTTGTCAAATCTTCAGCACTAACGTTTTTTACGGCTGCGTTCTTGTAAGCGACCTTGTTACTTTTTGCTTTAAAGGAAGACAGGGCAAAGAACAAAGTAAGCAGGCACAAGATGGATGTTGGCAAAAAAAACTTTTTCACTGGCTCTTAGGTTTTTCGTTAATGTTGGATAACGCTGCGGGTGTGAAAGTATTGTCTGCGTAATGCACTTGCAAACAATCTGTTGACTTATTTCAGCAGCAGAACAAAATTACGCAGAACTGCTTGGACAAAGTGTATGTTTTTCGTTAAAGCCACGTGTATGTACGTTAAAAAGTGGCCGTTATCTTACGGCTTTATTTCCCGCTTTTTTACAATGAACTCCGACGAATAAATGCGCAGCAAAAGAAGAAAAAGCGCAATCAAAATAGGGCCAAAGATGAGGCCGATAAAACCAAAAAGCTGCACGCCAATGATGACGCCGAAGATGGTAATAAGCGGATGAATATCACCCAGCTTCTTGTTGACCAAAAGACGAAAAACGTTGTCAATTAAACCAATGACGCCGAAACCCCAAATGGCCATGATAATTCCCTTGCCGGTGTGCCCTTGTACCAACAGCATAATCGTTAGCGGCACGTAAATAACGGCTGCGCCAACTACGGGCATAATGGCCGCGATGGTGGTAGCCACAAACCAAAGCCAGGGCTCGTTAATCCCAATGATAAGATAACCGATTAAACCCGCGATGCCTTGCACAAATGCAATCAGCGGAATGCCGATGGCACTGGAAACAATCAGTGTGTGCATTTCGGTTGCCAGGCGCACCACGTTGTTATCTTTCAAAGGAATGTATTCGTACAAAGCTTTCTCCATGCAGCGGCCGTTCACCAGCATGAAATACAAAATGAAATACATGCTGGCAACCTGCGTAAGTGTGTCAAAGGTTACGCCCAATATCTTTGGCAGTAGCTGCGCCAAAAAATTAGCCAGCTTGTTCATGTTGTTCGGGTCAATCAGTTTGTAGCCAATCTTGTCGCTGATCTTTTCCGCGGCAATTTTTAGTGAGTCAATCAATTCATCGGAATGCGCAACAACAAAGCTGATCTTTGAATAAAGAATGTTGCCCAGCAATCCCACCGGAACAAGGATCACAAAAAATGAGAGCAACATCAACACCCAGGCCGCAGCGCCAGCCTTCCACTTTTTCTTCTCTACCAAATGAAACATGCGTTTGCGCATGAGCACATAAAAAGTAACAGCGCCTAAAAAAGCCGGTAAAAAGGTTTGTAGTTGGCTAAACAGAACAACACCCAAAAAAATAATGACCGCAATGAAGAAGATTTGCTTCAGCAGGTTGTTGTCAATGGACGTATTGTTCATTTAGATAAAGATAGGAAGTCAGGAGCCGGAAGTCGGAGATCAGATAAAACCTTCCGACCGCTGACGCCCAATATCCGACTTCAGATTTTCACCAGCTTCCATCTTCCTTTTTTAAATAAAACAAAAGCGGTAGCAGTGATAACTGTTTCGGCAACGGGCACTGCAATGAACACACCCGTTGGCCCAAAGGCAAAATATTTTGCCAGCAGATATGCCAGCGGTATTTGAAACAGCCAGAAGCAAAACACGTTGATCACCGTTGGTGTTTTGGTATCACCGGCGCCGTTAAACGCATTGACGAGCACCCATGCCCACGCCGTAAAAAACATAACCGCAACTCATGATGCGCAGTGCTCTTACCGCAATGTCGTGAACATCGCCGCGCACCGGGAAAAAGCCGATGATATTATCGGCCAGCAAAAGAAATAAGGCCGAAATGAAAAGCATGAACACCGCGTTGTACTTCGCCGTTTGCATCACTGCTTGTTCGGCTCTTTCGGGTTCTTTGGCACCGAGACTTTGCCCAACTAAAGTCGCCGCGGCATTGCTAATGCCCCAGGCCGGCATGAGAAAGAACAATAAAATGCGAATGGCCGTTTGATAACCCGCGGAGGCTTCGCTGTGACCGGTTTGTGCCACGAGTTGCGCAAGAAAAATCCAACTGCACGAAGCAATGATGAACTGAAAAGTTGCGGGCCAGGCGACGTTCACCAATGATTTCATTACAGCCCACTCAGCCTTTAACGATGCTTTGGTTAATTGCACCACACTCTTGCCGTTGAACAAACGAGAAAGCTGGTACACTACGCCAATGCTTCGTCCAATGGCCGTTGCCATAGCTGCACCGGTAATGCCGAATGCCGGTATTGGACCAAGGCCGTTAATGAGCAGCGGGCACAAGATCACGTTGCAACCGTTGGCGATTGCAAGACTTCGCATTGCAATGGAAGCATCACCCGCACCGCGAAAAATTCCGTTGATTAAAAACAGAAGCATGATGGCCGTGCTGCTGCCCATCATGATGCGGGTATAAGGCACACCGATCTTTACCGTTTGCTCTTCGGCGCCCATAAGTTGCAGGATGTCTTCAGAAAAATAAATACCCGCAGCGCTCAACACAAGAATCAAGGCAATGCCCAGCCAGATGCTTTGCATTGCGGCGGAGGCTGCACCTTCCTTGTCTTTTGCGCCGATGCGCCGTGCGACGGTAGCCGTTGCGGCCATACTTAAACCAACGGCAATAGAGTAAATAAGTGTGAGAACCGATTCGGTTAAGCCCACGGTAGATACAGCGTGTTTGCCCAGCCGTCCCACAAAAAATAAATCAACTAAAGCAAAAATGCTTTCCATTCCCATTTCGATAATCATGGGGACGGCAAGCAAGAAGATGGCCTTACGCAAAGAGCCCGTGGTGTAGTTCTGCTCCTCGCCTTTTACCGCTTTGCCGAAAAGATGAAAGGCACGTATAAGTTTATGTTGCGTCGTAATCTGCGACATGGGATTTGATTTTGGATAAATAAAAAGAAGAAAAGCCGTTGGCCTTGCAGTAGTTTTTGCCCGTTGGCAGATTAGAAGCGCATAGACGTTAATTGAAGAGAGACAAATGTATTATTTCTTTTTCATCGCGTCCAAATACAATTGGATGAACGGTTGCACCTGCTTGCGCCGGTACTGCATAATGAAACGCGGATGCGGCAGCGGAATGATTTTGCCAAACCACTTGTGCGTCTCGTTTAGTTTGGAGAGAAAACGGAAGTTTTTTTCGCCGCCAATGCAAAGGCAGCGGCTGCGGACAACGGGAAAAGAAAGTTGCTTTTCGATGCTTTGAACGATGAAAGGTTCAACGGCTTTTTGCAGGTCTTTGTCGTCGTAATAATTAATGTTCTTGCCTTCTTTTACAAAGCCCAGCGGGCAAACGGAACCAATGAAGAACCTGCTGTAAAAATCCTTTGGTCCGCCGTAGGCCTTAATCATGGCGTAAATAAATTCAGCCGAAAGTTCCGAGCCTTTTCCAAACGGGTTTTCAATGCCGCAGTCATCGGTGAGTTGTTTGGCGGCGGTAAAGTTTACGCCGGTTATTCCTGCACCAAAACGGCCCGGGTTGATGCCGAGAAAAAGTGTTCGCTGATTGTTGTCGCTAAAATATTTCTGCAGGAATTTTTGTACAACGTTCATCACTTCTTCGCTGCGTTGTGGATAGAGCCACTGTACATTGTTGGGCAACCGCTGCTTTGGCTTCAGCGATGAATAAAATTCGTAAAGATCCTGCGCCCATGTTTTCATGTACGGACAAAAATAACCGGCGATAGAAAAGACGGCGCAAAAGAAACCCGCACTGTGGCGGGAATAATTTCTTCTTTTCTAAGGGTTGCGAATCAATCAGGCGAACAGTTCTTCAATGGAAATATCGTTCAGGTAAGGTTCAAGTTTTTCGGTATCGCTAAAGCGGGTCACTTTCACCACCACGTTAAAATGCGTGTGCCACACCACTTCGAGATAAATATCGTGCAACTGGTAAAGTTGCATTTTGTAAAAATCACCCGTGCGCTGCGCTACCAGCACACCTTTTTCCCATAACGCTCTTGCCTTTTCAATTTCATTGGTAGAGGTGTAAGACCGGTCTGTCATTGTGTTTGGATTTGTCTGCGGTTTAGACTACAAATGTGACCCTCGTTTACTTTATAAACGTCAACATTAGGTTAACGGTTTTACTTCATCGGTTAACGAGCAAACAACATCGTTTGTTTTGCAAGGCAAAACTTTCTTTTGGCAAACAAAAAACCCGAAATTTCTTTCGGGCTTCGTAAATAAACCAGGCTGCTTGCCGCGTTTGTTTATGATTTTTTCTTCTTGTCTTTATGACGCCCAACCAGATAACCCGCACCGGCGCCAACCGCACCGCCAATTAACGCACCCTTTCCTTTTTTGTGGCTAACGATAGCGCCCGTGGCTGCACCCGCTGCGCCGCCAATTACCGCGTCCTTCTTCTTGTGACTCCATTTTTTTTGTGCCGCCGCTTCGTTGACGCTTCCCGAAGCCAGCGTTAATCCCAATGCAAGCGTAACAATTGACAATAGCTTTTTCATACACAGATTTTTTTTAAATGATGCAATAAGGCTACCTGTGCATTGCTTAAACAATATACTTGCCAAGATAAACAAGACAAAGGTTGTGCTCGCCCTAAGCAATTGTTGGTGGCACATCTTTTTACACCACTGGCACAATGAAAGACGGGAAATTAGGCATTGCACTGGTAGGTCTTGGATCGTACAGCGAAGGGCAGTTAGCACCGGCCTTGCAACAGACGAAGCATTGTTACCTGGCCGGCATCGTAACCGGAAGCAGCGACAAAGCCGCGCAATGGAAAACAAAATACAATCTGCCTGCAAACGCTTGTTACACTTACGAAACGTTTGACAGAATCAAAGAGGATTCAAACGTTGACATCGTTTATGTGGTTCTTCCCAACGCACTGCACGCGGAATACGTTGTTCGTGCAGCACAAGCAGGAAAGCATGTCATTTGCGAAAAGCCAATGGCCGTAACTGTGGAGGAATGCGACCGCATGATTGCCGCCTGCAAAGAAGCGGGCAAGATGCTTTCCGTCGGGTACCGTTTACACTTTGAGCCGCACAACAAAGAAGCGATGCGCATCGGCCAACAAAAAGTTTTTGGCGATGTAAAGTGGATTGAAGCCGAACACGGCCTGAGCGAGGCAACAGGCTGGCGTTTGAAAAAAGCATTGGCCGGCGGCGGCCCGCTTATGGATGTGGGCATTTACTGTGTGCAGGCTGCCCGCTACCTTACAGGCCTGGAGCCTGTTGCCGTTACAGCACAAGAAGGCTTTAAGCACCACCCCGAGAAATTTAACGGCATCGAAGAATCCATTACCTGGCAAATGGAAATGCCGGACGGCATTGTGGCCAAATGCACAAGCTCTTACTCGGAAAAACAAAACCGATTGCTTGTAGAAGCCGAACGAGGCTGGCTCGAACTTTCACCGGCTTATTCTTACGCAGGCATTGAAGGAAGAACAGCCGAAGGCAAGATGGATTTTGCGCAGGTAAATCAACAGGCTTTGCAGATGGATGATTTTGCCTTGTGCGTCAAAGAAGGAAAACCTTCGCCGGTTTCGGGTGAAGAAGGAAGACAAGACGTAAAAATTTTGCAGGCTATTTACCGGGCAATGCATACCGGTGAAAGAGCGGTAATCGAATAATCCTTGCTAAGTCGTTGTTCTTAAAAACGCAACGCTGTACTGTGCAACGCTGCTGCGTAGTAAATGGTCACACTCATCATTCATAACCCATAATTCATCACTCATTACATTTGCCCGCACAAAAATTAGTCTATGAAAAGAACAACGATTGCATTTCTTTTATTTGTATCCTTTGCATTCCGCGCCGCGGCCGACGAAGGCATGTGGCTGCCGCTATTGTTGGGACAGCAAGTGTACAACGACATGGTGAAAAAAGGCCTCAAGCTTACCAAAGAACAACTTTATTCCATCAACCAACCTTCGGTGAAAGACGCCATCCTGATTTTTGGTAGTGGCTGCACCGGTGAGATCGTGAGCAACCAGGGTCTCATCTTTACCAACCACCACTGCGGCTACGATGCCATTGCCAAAGCCAGCACGGTGGAACACAACTACCTGCACGACGGCTTCTATGCCAAAAACACGGGTGAAGAAATTCCCTCGCAGCTTTCCGTGCAATTTTTATTGCGCATTGATGACGTAACAAAGCTGGTGATGGACTCGTTGAAAAATCTTACCGGTGCTGAACGAGCGGCAAGACAAACACAAATCATCCAGGCCATCAATGACCGCATGAGCGATGCGGCGCAAAGCATTGAAACGAAAGTAAGCCCGCTGTTTAAAGGCAACCAGTTCCTTGCTTTTGTTTACCAGCGCTACACCGACATTCGTTTGGTGGGCGCACCGCCGGAAGCCTTTGGCAAATTTGGCGGCGATACCGACAACTGGGAATGGCCGCGCCACACGTGTGATTTTTCGGTGTTTCGGGTGTACGCAACAAAAGACGGCAAGCCTACGAAATACAGTGCCGCCAACATTCCGTTGAAACCAAAATGGTATTTACCCGTTTCGTTGAAAGGCGTAAGAGAAGGCGATTTTTCCATGATCTTCGGCTATCCCGGAAGCACCAACCGGTACGAATCGTCTTACGGCATTCAGCTTTCTACCGACATCAACAATCCTTCATTGGTCAAGCTTCGCCACGTGCGCATGAAGTACATGATGGACGAAATGAAGAAAGACCCTGCCATTAAACTGCAGCTTGCTTCCAGCTACGCTTCCATTGCCAACTACTGGAAATTTTACAAAGGCGAAACCGAAGAACTTTACAAATACGATGTCTTCGGGCAAAAACGCAAAGAAGAAGAAGCCTTTCAAAAATGGGCTACATCGAAACCCGAATACGCCAATATTTTTAAAGACCTGAAAAATGCTTACGATGCCTGGCGGCCTTATGCCATGCAACGTATGTACATTAACGAAGGCCTGGCTTCGCGTCCCTTGCTGGGTTCACCGCTTTTGCAGTTTGCCGCTTCACTGCAAAAACTGGAAACCAGTCTTGTGAAAACCGGAAGCACGCAAGCCGAGGTTAAACAAGCACTGGACGATGCCGGGGCTGCGCGACAGGATTTTATCAAAGCCGAGAACAAGCCATCGGACCAAAACATTGTGGCGGCGGTACTGCAAATGTTTTACAACGACATTCCAAAAGACCAACGGCCGGTTGGTTTTTACGAGGCGCTGCGCAACGAGTACGGGAGCCTGGACAAAGCATCTACTTACCAGAAATATGCAGAAGCTGTTTTCCGGGAAACCATGTTGCTTGATGACCAGAAGTGGAACGCTTTTGTGCGCAACCCGGATGCAAACACGTTGCAGCAAGACCTGGCTTATAACCTGGCTTCTGCCTTTTGGAAAAACTACCAAAGCAAATACTACCCGCTTTACCAGCAGTTTGAAACCAAAAACAACGAATGGGCAAGGCTTTATTTGAAAGGCGTGATGGAAGAAAATCCAAAGAAGATCATGTATCCGGATGCGACGTTTACCATGCGGGTGAGCTACGGCAAAGTGGCCGGCTACAAACCCCGCGATGCCGTGTATTACGATTACGTGACCACATCAAAAGGCGTATTGGAAAAATACAAGCCGGGTGATTACGAATTTGATTTGCCAAAAGACGCCGTGGAAAAATTAAAGGCAAAAGACTTTGGCCAATACAAGGATGCGAAGTACAATGACCTGGTGACTTGCTTCATTACCACTAACGACATTACGGGCGGCAACTCCGGCTCGCCGGTGATGAACGGCAAGGGCGAACTCATTGGCCTTGCCTTTGACGGCAATTACGAAGCCCTGAGTCACAAGCTGGCTTTCGACAAAGATTTAAACCGCACCATCAACGTTGACATTCGCTATGTGTTGTGGGTGATTGACAAAGTGGGCGGCGCACAAAACATCATCAAGGAACTAACCTTGCGCAAACAATAAAATTGAGTAACTATATACGACTTGGGACAAAACATGAATATCATAACTTGACATTTAATCCTAAACAGGAAAAAAAAAGAAATGAGTAAAAGGGAGCGAGATTTTGAAGAAAAGCAGGCAATAAAAGAACGCTTACAAAAGCAGACTACCGAACAACTTCTTGAACGATTAAAAGAAGGTCATGTAAGTAGTTGGGCAAGGAAAGTTGTCGAAGGGATTTTAAAAGAAAGAGGCATAATCATATAATTTTTACCCCGCCTTGCCCAACTCGTACATAGTTACCTAAAATTCTTTTCAAAACCGAAAAGCCAGTCCTTCAAACATGGAGTGGCTTTTTCTTTATTGCCTGAACTACTTTTGAACGGATGATGAAACGCTTCCTCTTCTTCAGTCTTAGCCTTAACCTTTGTCTCTTTGCTTCTGCACAGGAAAACTTTAGCGCTGCTACCGGTGTTTCGCTGTTGCACAACTTTAGCCCGCGGCAACAGTTCAATGCCGTCGGTCATACAATTCACCTGTCCGCTCATTTTTCACCCACGCAAAGCGCTTACGCGTGGGTGGAATATTACACCGAAGGAAAGTTCAAAAACGATTTTATCGCTACCGCAAAGTCGCCGCTCCTGTCACCACAACAAATAGCTCTTGTAGCCACGGGACGACTGGCATATCGGCATTTTTCAATTGGATGGAAACATTATTTCAAAGGCAGTTATTCCAATGACAATAGCGTAAATGTTTACGGACTTGCGGGCTTTGGTTTTTTGTTTGCCACCGTCAGCAATACTTTTTCCACGAATGTAGATACAACGCAATACAGCCTTGCAACGGCAAGCGGTTCGGGTACCGTGCGCAAGCTTACGTTTGACGTGGGCCTCGGCGCCGAAAGAAGTCTTGCGGGGAACATTTACCTTTTTGCCGATGTTCGTTCCTGGTTGCCGGCATCAAGCAATCCCTCGCCTTATTTACACAATCAGCGCAACGTTCCGCTACCGTTTATGCTTTCGGCAGGCTTGCGGATTTTATTGGGTTCTGTTGATTAAGGACGTGAGACGTCAAACGAGAGACGTGAGACCGTAGAGTCTTTTCGATTTAATGCGGCCTACGGTTTCACGTCTCTCGTTTGACGTCTCACATTCCTTACTTTGCACCGCTTTCTTTCACCATTAATTCATTCATCATGCAAGGCAGCATCATTCAGTCCGTAGAAATTTACAAGCTTTTTATTCCGCTGAAAGAACCTTTTGTTATTTCCCTTGGACCCATCAACAACGTGCAAAACGTGGTTGTCATTCTTCGCACGGCAGACGGCTGCGCAGGCTACGGCGAATGCAGTCCGTACATGACTATCAACGGCGAAAGCGTGGACACCTGCTTTATCGTGGGACAATACTTTGCGCAGGTGCTTAAAGGGAAAAATGCGCTGGACATTGCGGGCTGCATCGAAGCGATGGACAAAACCATTTACGCCAACAGCAGCATTAAAAGTGCTTTTGATATTGCCTTGCATGACATTGCCGCACAACACAGCGGCGTGCCGCTGTACAAGTTTTTAGGCGGTGAAAAAAACAAAATTTTGGAAACCGACATGACCGTAAGCATCGGCGATCCGCAAAAGATGAAAGACGACGCCATAAAGTTTAAAGCGCAAGGTTTTCCGGCCATTAAAGTGAAACTGGGCGGGAAAAAAGAAGACGACGTTGAACGCATCAAAGCCATTCGAGAAGGCATTGGCATGGAGCATCCGCTGCGCATTGACGCCAACCAGGGATGGCGCACGCCGGATTATGCCATTGAGGTTTTGAAAGCTTTGAGTGAATTCAATGTTGAGCATTGCGAAGAACCCATTTCGCGGCACCGCTTTATGGAGTTGAACAAAGTGTCCTTGTCTTCGCTTATTCCCATCATGGCCGATGAAAGTTGCGGCGATGAATGGGATGCCGAGCGTTTGATACAACTGAAGGCCTGCCAGATGTTCAACATAAAGCTGGGGAAGAGCAGCGGTTTTTACAAAGGGAAAAAGATTGCGGAACTTGGCGCGGCAGCCGGAATGCACATGCAGGTGGGTGGCTTTATGGAATCGCGCCTGGGCATGACGGCTGCGGCGCATTTGGCCCTGAGCAACGACCACATTGTGCATTGCGATTTTGATACGCCGCTCATGTTTACCGAAGACCCTGTGATTGGCGGAATAAAATATTTGGACAAAGGCGTGATTGACGTTCCGGATGTTCCCGGCCTCGGCGCAGTGATAGACGATACTTATTTAAAGAAAGCCGAGAGTTGGAGTTTGTAAACCACAGAGAAGAGAGAAGAAGATGCCTCGCGGAGGGCATCCGAAAAATCCCGACAATCCTTTCCAATCAGTGTAATCTGTGGTTATAAAGAAAGGGGCCCCGAACCAAGGCCCCTTTTACAAGCCACCATCCTCTTCCACCTAAGAGGTCGTTTATAAGAAGTTTCAAAAGTTAAGGGTGAAGCGTTTCGTAGTAATGAATAAACAAACGCAATACCAATTACGTTTGCTGCTTAGAAAGCGCATGATTCCACAGTTTTACTCTTCGATTGTGTAGCCAAACGTCAACAGAATGGTGACGCGCCTCAACATTTTCCACACTTTTTCGTTTGTCGAAACTAACAGCGGCTTTAAAGTCCTTCTTCGTTTGTCGGCAATGTACCTTTGGCCGCTATGGTTATTGCGGTGAACACAAGGTTTCTGCTGCCGGGTAAACTGGAGGGTTTTGGCTATTTTACCAAAGAAGTGTTGCAGCCGCTAACGGCAAAGCATCCCGAACACCAATTCCATTTTTTCTTTGACCGGCCTTTTGACAAGAGCTATCTTTTTTCAAGCAACGTGCAAGGGCATGTTCTATCTCCGCCGGCTCGCCATCCCCTGCTTTGGAAATACTGGTTTGATGTGAAGGTGCCGCAGCTTTTAAAAAAGGTAAAAGCCGATGTCTTTCTTTCACCCGACGGGCAATGTTCATTAACCACCAAAGTGCCGCAGGTTTTGGTGGTGCACGACCTGGGCTTTTTGCATCATCCCGAAAGTTATCAAACCAGTCATCTTCGTTATTACAAACATTACACACCCAAGTTTATTAATAAGGCAAAAAGGGTGATAACCGTTTCGGAATTTTCGAAGCAGGACATCGTTCAGCAATACAAAGTCAGTGAAGAAAAAATCAGTGTGGTGCACAACGGCGTGAAGGACATTTTTGCGCCAATATATTTTGACGAACAAACAGCCGTAAAAGAAAAGCACACCGGCGGGCTTGAATATTTTTTATACGCCGGCGCCATTCAGCCGCGCAAAAACTTAATTAATCTTCTCAAAGCCTTTTCTGTTTTTAAACGGCGGTTACAAAGCTCCATGAAGCTGGTGCTTGCCGGAAGATTGGCCTGGAAGAACGACGAATTTTTGTCCTTGCTCAAAACCTACAAATACAAAGACGACGTGGTGCTCACCGGTTATTTAGAAGAAGGCGAACTCGCTAAGCTAATGGCGTCTGCCTATGCTTTTGTTTATCCTTCCTTGTTTGAAGGTTTTGGCTTGCCGGTGATGGAAGCGATGAAATGCGGCGTGCCGGTGCTCACCTCAAAAGCATCTTCCATGGAAGAAATCAGCGAAGGCACGGCGATGGTTTTTGACCCGCAGAACGTAGATGAAATAGCCGATGCCTTAATGCGGATTTACAAAGATGAAGTAGGAAGGAAACTGTTGATTGAAAAAGGAAAGATCGTTGCGGAAAAGTATAGTTGGGAGAAGACAGCGGAGGGTGTTTGGGAGGAATTACTGAAAGCAGTAAGTAACCGTTGACTTCATTGCTTCCGTTGGCGTCTTCGCCAACGGATTATGAAACTTAACCAAAATGGCTCGTTGGCGCGGACGCCAACAAGAGCTACAGAAGACGGCGGAGGGAGTCTGGAAGGAGTTGATGAAGACCTTGCAATAAATTACTTGCATTGGCATAGTTATGCCAATGCAAGTAATAAGCGTTATTATTTGTTAAATAAATAAACTTGTTGTTGTGGGATGGCTGGGTCGTACGATGCCGTTTGCCCGTTGTATTTTATAGAAAGACGCGGGTACAAGCAATAACAAGCGCTAGTATCGGCTTCGCAAATGGAATAATGCTTATAGTCCACGAAGAGCGTATCAATATCCGCATTTGAAAATTCTAAGTAATAGTCTTTGATGTTGTTGTCTGCGCTTTTATAGCCGATGTCTTTCGTGAGCATTGCCCCTAAATTATAACCGTCTGAACCAGCCCGCCCAAAATCGTACACATAATTTTTTGTGCCGTTCGATAGGTAGTAAAGTCTTAGATTATTAAGTGTGCTGTCA
Source organism: Flavisolibacter ginsenosidimutans (assembly GCF_007970805.1). Lineage (GTDB taxonomy): Bacteria > Bacteroidota > Bacteroidia > Chitinophagales > Chitinophagaceae > Flavisolibacter > Flavisolibacter ginsenosidimutans. The sequence continues at coordinate 3,345,770 of NZ_CP042433.1, forward strand.
GCAAGCCTTTGTCCATTTATTTTCAGAACAAAATAGAAAGTATAAGGTAATAGATAACCCATAAAAGCTGGGCAATCATTGGCTGGTTTTTTTTACAAGAAAGAAAAATAAGCGAGGCTATTAAAAAAGTAAGCCCAAAAAATTGTTTCATGGTTTTTTGTTTTTTTACGCCGTTGTTGGTATGCCGCTACGCTTTGTGCGTTGGCGTATCAACAATGACGAAAAATACAACTTACCTGCGAACAAAACCATCTCTTCCTCACGCCTAACTTTGAACTTTAAACTTTCGACTTTGAACTCTCCCATCGGTGTTTTTGATTCGGGCTACGGCGGGCTTACGGTGTTGCGTGAATTTGTGAACAAACTGCCGCAATACGATTATCTCTACCTCGGCGACAATGCCCGTTCGCCTTACGGCACGCGAAGTTTTGAAACCGTTTATCGTTATACACTTCAATGCGTGGAGTGGTTGCTCAAACAAAACTGCCCGCTGATTATTCTTGCCTGCAACACCGCGTCGGCAAAGGCTTTGCGCAGCATTCAGCAAAACGATTTGCAACGATTGAGCCCCACCGCAAGAGTGCTCGGCGTCATTCGTCCCACCACGGAAATCATCGGCAAGCACACAACTACCAACAGCATCGGCATACTGGCAACAAACGGCACGGTGCAATCGGGCTCGTATCAAATTGAGATTGAAAAATTCTTTCCCGGCGTGAAGATTGAACAGGAAGCTTGTCCCATGTGGGTGCCACTTGTAGAGAACAACGAGCATCAAACCGAAGGCGCCGATTACTTTGTCAAAAAACATCTTGACAACATCTTAGACCGAAACAAAAACATTGATACCCTCTTGCTTGCTTGCACGCATTATCCCTTGCTAAAAGAAAAGATTGAAAAGTATCTACCCAACAACGTGAAGCTTCTTTCGCAAGGTGAGATCGTAGCGCACAGCCTCGACGATTACCTGCAGCGCCATCCCGAAATAGAAAGCCGTATTTCGAAAGAAGGCAAACTAAATTTTTACACCACCGATTCCGCCCAAGATTTCAACACCAAAGCTTCTATCTTTTTTGGCGAAGCAACCGAAGCTCTGCACGTAGATTTGCAGGTGTAACAAAGCCCTCGCTTATGAAAGTTTTTCTTCCGGCAATAATGTTTTGCCTTTTTGCGCAATTTTCTTTTGCGCAAGACCAAACCGTAAAAGGACTCAAAGACGAATCGGCCAAAACCATCAAAAAAGACGAAAAAGATACGGCCAACATTACCTGGCGAAAAGGAGGTTTGTACAGCCTTAACCTGGCGCAGGGTTCCTTGAGCAATTGGGCCGCCGGCGGCGATGAGTTTTCGTTGTCGGTTACATCGTATTTAAACCTGTTTAGCTTTTACAAAAAAGACCGGCACAGTTGGGACAACACGCTTGACTTCAGTTTCGGTTACCTGAAAACAACCAGTCTTGGCGCAAGAAAAAACGACGACCGGCTCGACTTTCTTTCGAAATACGGATATTCAATTGCCAAACACTGGAACCTTTCGGCGCTTTTTAATTTCCGTTCGCAACTGGCAAGAGGTTATACTTATCCCGCTAACGTTCGCACGTTTTCATCGGCCTTTCTTTCGCCGGCTTACGTGCTGCTTAGCCTTGGCGTTGATTACAAGCCCGGACCGAATTTTTCTTTTTTCATCTCACCGGTTACCAGCCGTTGGATCATTGTAAAGAACGATTCGCTTTCTGCGAAAGGTTTGTACGGCGTGAAACCCGGAGAACACAGCGCAGAAGAGTTCGGAGCCTTTGCCAGCGCCAATTACATTAAAGACATTAACAAGAGCGTTCAGTATCGCGGACGCCTTGATCTGTTTTCAAACTACAAACACAACCCACAGAACGTAGACTTGTTTATGACCAACGTGTTCTCGGTAAAGCTTTCAAAACTTTTGGCCGCCACCTGGAACATTGATTTAATTTACGACGATGATGTGCGCTTGTTTGGAAAGAACGCACATTCGCCGGCGCTGCAAATTAAGTCGTTGATTGGCGTGGGCCTGCAGGCAAAATTTTAAGAAGAAATCTTTTGAACCTCTGATTGAATCAGCCGGAAATTTTCTTCGTCGAAGCAAACAAAAATTACTTTGTCTATCGCTCTTTCGTTGGCCAAAAATTCGTTCACCGCTTGCACGGCAATCGTTGCGGCAGCGGCTTTTGGAAAGCCGTAAACGCCAGTGCTGATGGCCGGGAAAGCAACAGTTTTACAATTGTTGTCAACCGCTAATTGCAAGGAGTTTCGATAAGCATTTGCAAGCAAAATTCTTTCGTTTCTATTGCCGCCGTTCCAAACCGGACCAACGGTATGAATGACAAATTTTGCGGGCAGATTTCCCGCGGTTGTGATCACCGCTTCGCCGGTTTTGCAACCGCCTTGCCGCGCAACAATCTTTTTGCATTCTTCCAAAATGGCCGGGCCGCCGGCACGGTGAATGGCGCCGTCAACGCCGCCACCGCCCATCAGCGATGAATTGGCCGCGTTTACAATTGCGTCAACTTTCATCCGGGTTATATCTCCTTTTGTTACTTCTACTTTGTCTTGCATAAAGGGCTTTTTAAAAGAGATTACAATAATTCTTCGGCTCTTGCCAAATCTTCCGGCGTGTCAATTTCCACGCCCATAAAATCTGTCACCACCATGCGCATGGGCACGCCGTTTTCGAGAAAGCGAAGGCACTCTACTTTCTCCGCGTCTTCCAGCGGCGAAACAGGCCAGGTAGTAAAATCAATCAAGGCTTGCTTGCGAAAAGCATACACACCGATGTGTTCGTAATAGGTGATGGGAATGGCCTTGTTTCGCGGATAAGGAATCACGCTGCGGCTGAAGAAAAGTGCGTTCATGTGCTTGTCCACGCAAACCTTCACATAATTCGGATCGGCTATCAGTGTTTCATCGTTCAACACTTGCATTAACGAACCTACTTGTACGGATGGATGCTCAAATTGTTCGAGCAATTTTTCCAACGGTTCTTTTTTTACAAAAGGCGTATCGCCCTGCACGTTCACAATCACGTCGGCTTGCAGGTTTTGCGCGGCTTCGGCAATGCGGTCGGTGCCGCTTTCGTGTTCACCGGTTGTCATTACCGCTTTGCCTCCATGCGAAACAATTTCATTGAAGATGATCTCGCTGTCCGTAGCCACAATCACTTCGTCAAACAAACCCGTGGCAACCGTGGCATCGTACGTGTGCCGGATGACGGATTTGCCTTTCAATTCGGCCATCAACTTTCCTTTGAACCGTGTGGCTCCGTATCGTGCGGGAATGAGTGCGATAGATTTCATGAGGGCAAAAATAGTGAGGAGTGGGTGAGGTCAGAAGTCAGAAATAAGAAGTCGGAATTAAGAGAAAAATATCTGACTTCTGGCCTCCGGTTTCTGTCTTCAGGTCTTCATTTTTCCAAATGGCCGCTTCAATAATTGCATAAAATTTTCGTCGTGTTCGTTTGGATAATATCTATCGAGGCCGTACTTCAGTTGAGAAGGTTCCAGTTCGCGGTAAGTACCAAACAAACGATCCCAAATGGAAAGCACCGCGCCGTAATTGCTATCAGTATATGGTTGCTGCCAGTGGTGATGAACCTTGTGCATGTTGGGCGACACAAAGAAGTAACTAAGCGCATTATCAACTTTGTGTGGCAGGCTAATGTTGGCGTGTGTAAACGCAACGAAAAAAACGAGGATGGTTTGGTAAATCATCAGCGAGTAAACCGGTGCGCCGGCAACCACCGTTGCCAGTAAAAAGAAGACACCGCGAATGATGCTTTCCACCGGGTGATGCCGAAGGCCCGTTGTTGCATCCACGTTGTTATCGGCGTGGTGCACCGTGTGAAAGCGCCACAGCGCAAAGGTTTGGTGCAACGCAAAATGCGCCATCCAGCCGATGAAAAGATCATAAACAAAAAACGAAAGCACGATGGTCATCAGCAGATTTGCGTGTACCCAATGCACCAGGCCAATGTTTTGACGTTGGCACCAATCGGCCAGCAACACGATCAAAACCGCAATGCCGGTTTGAATAACAAGATGCATGACCGTAAAGGAGAAGTTAACCACCGCGTGGCGGGTTTTGTTCTTTTTGTAATGCGGCTCCAACAGCGGAACGGCGCCTTCAAGTATCCAGAAGAAAAGCAAGCCGCCTACCAAAAACAGCAGGCGTTGTACGGGGTGTTGTTCAAGTGTTTTAAAATAGTCAAGCACGTTTTCCATACAGCAAGAAAAAAGGTTGTCAACCGTGAATATACTGAAAGAAGGAAAGCCGCTTAAGGTGGCATTGCCTGTTTGGTGGACGCAGATTCTCTTTGCCGTGCGTTGTTCTGGACGTACAAGAGTGCGACGCAACGGAAGCCGAACAGAATTACTAAAGCTCGTCTTCTAAAAAGAAAAACGCTCAACCAAAGGCATGATTGAGCGTTCAAAGTCTTTTCGAAAAGCAAGGGCTGTGCTTAGAAAGTCCCTCTACCGGAGGGATTTAGGGAAGGCCGTTACTGGTTCAACATCAGTGGCATCACCAGCATCAGCAAATCTTCGTCTTCGTCTTTCTCCGTGGGCTTGATTAATCCGGCTTTTGTTGGCGTGGAGAGTTCCATGCGCACTTCGTCGCTGTCGGCGGCGTTCAGCATTTCAATCAGAAAACGTGCGTTGAAAGCAATGGTAATGTCTTCACCGTCGTACTGGCATTTCATGCGTTCGTTTCCTTCAAACGAAAAGTCAACGTCCTGCGCGGCCAGTTGCAGTTCGCTGCCGTTGATCTGGAGCGCCACTTGATTGGTGCTCTTGTTGGAGAAGATGCTCACGCGGCGCAAAGCGCTTTGAAAATCGCCTTTGCCCACCGTCATTTTGTAAGGATTATCGGCCGGGATAACGACTTTGTAATCGGGGAACCGTGCATCTATCAAACGACAACTCATTTGCGTGGTGCCGTGCTTAACAAACAAGTGATTGCTGTTGTAGCTTACGGTGATCTCGTCTTCGTTCACCGGCAGCGCCGACTTTAAAAGATTGAGCGGCTTTTTGGGAACGATGAAAGAATCGTTTTTAGGGCAGCTTACATCGGTGCGCTTATAGCGAACGAGGCGGTGCGCATCGGTGGCCACAAATTGAATGTAGTCTTTGTTGAGTTCGAAGAAAACGCCGGTCATAGCGGGCCGCAAGTCATCGTTGCTCACAGCAAACAACGTTTTGCTGATGGCGGTTACGAGTGCCGATGAGGTCATCGTAAACGAAGTTGTGTCGTCGGCAGCGGGTTCTTTCGGAAAGTTGTCGGGGTTCTCGCCCATAACCTTGTACTTGCCGTTGTCGCTCGTAATTTCAATGGCGAAGTTCTTGTCAATATTAAAAGAGAGCGGCTGGTCGGGAATGTTCTTCAGCGAGTCCATCAGGATTTTTGCCGGGATGCAAACCTTGCCCGCTTCCTTTGCTTCAATGTCCAGTTGCACCCGCATCACGGTTTCCAGGTCGGTGGCCACCACGCTCAGCTTGTTCTTTTCAATTTCAAATAAAAAATCTTCGAGAATGGGAAGAACCGTGTTGGCATTGATGACGCCGTTGATGTGTTGCAGTTGTTTCAGCAGGCTGGAAGAGGAAACGATAAACTTCATGTTCGTACAATTTCAGTGGAGGCGAAACTAAGGATTTTTGCCGCAAAGTTTAGGACTGTTTATCAACGCCAATCCCTTCCTAACTTTCGCGTTTTAGAGCCTCTTGCGGCCCGTATTTTGAAGGAATGTTTAGCCCTGAAAGTTTGCAACAAATGTTCGCCGTTCACGGTCTGCCGTGGCCAAAGCAATGCACGCCACAAACGTTAAACGGCGAACGTTGAACTGTAAACCGCGAACGTATTTTTGCAAGTCGAATGTTTGCGTTTAAAATGAAATATGCTGGAAAAAATCTTTAGCTGGTCCAAAAAGAAAGAAGGAGAGGAAGAAGGGCGAAGCAACGAGCCGTCCATTCGTTTTGGGCGCTACTCAGACAACAACAAGCCCGTACCCAAAGTAGAAAAATGGAACGAGGCCGAAAGCCTGTTCAAAGAAAAAAAATACGACGAGAGCATCGCCGCTTTTTTTGATTACCTGCGCGACGAAGCCGAGGACAACGTGCGGCTGGTAAAGGAAGCAGGGCAATCCAAGTTCCTGTTTTACCAGGGCTCAAAAATCGTTCGCGGCTACTTCAACAACGAAAGGCTGGAAGCCGAAATTGCGCTGGCGCAGATGCCACAACCCAGTGTGCCCGTGATGCGCCGCCTGCTGGAGATGAACTTCAGTTTGTACTACAGCCGCTATGCCTTACACGAAGGAAAGATTTACATGTTCTTCGACAGCGATATTGAAACCGCCAACCCCAGCAAATTGTATTATGGCTTAAAAGAACTGGCCACCAAGGCCGACAAACAGGACGACCTGTTGGTAGCGGATTTCACCACGCTGCTGCCCGTTGACGTGGAGCACATCGTGCAAATCCCGGATGAAGAAAAAGCCGTCAAGCACAAATTTTTCAGGCAGTGGATTGAAGAGACGATCAATCTTATCGGCACCGTTGACAACGACAAATACTCCGGAGGCATTGCTTACCTGCTGCTGGCGCTTGCTTACCGCATTGATTACCTCGTTGTGCCCGAAGGCAAGCTGCAGGCCGAGTTGGAAAAAATCGTGGAAATTTATTTCCGCAAAGACAACCGCCCCGTCACCGAAAAAAATGGTGAGATGATGGACTGCTTTCAAAAGCTGGCTACGAAGGACAAGACCGAATTTTATCCTTACCTCTTCCGCTCAAAACATACCTTTTCCATTGTAACGCCGCAGAATTACAAAACCGTTGCGGACGCCATCTACAACGCCAACCAAAACATTGGCTGGTATCGCGAACACAAGATGCCCGATGTTGCGGCCCGCATCAGCGAATACGGTTTTTCGTACTGTCAGTATTCGTACAGTTTGCCAAAACCCGTCACCGAATTGTTTCAACTGTTTATGATGATCAATTACCCGGACTATTTTATCGCCCTGGGTTATACCGATGTTTTTTATGACAAGGAGAAAGGCGAATACAACAAAGAGAAAATTAAAGAATACGTTGATGTCGTCATTGCCCGCTGGAAAGAAAAATATCCCGAACTAAAATTTGATGTGGAAAAGCTGAAGTACGAAAACCCGGTGGCTTTCAACCAAACCTTTACAACGGAAGTCGAGTACCTTAATTTAGAAAGCAAACAATGACAACCCAACAGATTATAGAACTCTTTCGCCCGGCAATTATTCAGATTGCAACACAAGGAAGTACCGGCACCGGCTTTTACGTAAAAGAGTTTGATCTCATTGTAACCAACGAACACGTGGCCGGCAAAAACGCCGAAGTCACCATTGCCGGACGCCTCTTTGAAAAGCGCATTGCAAGGGTGTGGTACACCGATAAAAAACACGACCTCGCTTTTTTGCAACCGCCTGCCGATGTGGTGTTGCCCGAAGTGAAACTGGGCGATTACGAAGACGTGCAGGACGGCGAAGTGGTGGTGGCCATCGGCCATCCGTTTGGTTTGAACTATACCGCTACCCAAGGCGTGATTTCAAAGCGGGACCGTGTTCGCGACGGCGTCAAATACATACAGATTGACGCAGCCATCAATCCCGGCAACAGTGGCGGACCGCTGGTTAATAAAAAGGGTGAAATCATCGGCATCAATTCTTTCATCATCAAAGGTGGCGACAACCTTGGCTTTGCCTTGCCGGTGAGTTACATCCGCGAAGCACTGCAACTTTATCTTCCGTACCGGGGACAGCCTTCTACGCGTTGCCACAGTTGCAACAACCTGGTGCTTGCATCGAACATCGAAGCCACAAAATATTGTCCGTATTGCGGCACCGAAGTAAAGCTGCCGCAAATGCCGGAGAAAGAATCAAAGCCCGTTGGCATAGCCAAAACCGTTGAAGAAATTTTAGGCGAGTTGGGTAAAGAAGTAAAGCTGGCGAGAGACGGCAACAACAACTGGAGCGTGAAAGAAGGCGGCGCCAAAATCAAAATCAATTACAATCCCGAAAATTATTTCGTGGCCGGCGATGCCTATCTCTGCCAATTGCCGTCCGACACCACGATGATAAAACCGCTTTACCAGTTTTTACTGGAAGAAAACTTTAAGCTCGATGGACTTGTGTTGAGTTGCCTGCGGCAAAACATCGTGCTTTCCTGCATCATGTACGACTTGGACATGACGAAAGAAAACGGCATCGAAATGTTTCGCGACCTCTTTCAAAAAGCCGATTATTACGACACGCTGCTGGAGAAAGAATACGGGTGTCAGGAGTTGCTGGAAGAATAAATTCCCCCTGTCTCCCTAAAGGGGACAGGGGAATCGTATGCAAAAAAAACATCTCACAAAGGAGCAAGCCATCATGAAACTGCGGCAATACTGCGCTTACCAGGAACGCAGCCACAGCGAGGTGCAGCAAAAGCTTTGGGATTTGGGCGTGTGGCGTTCGGAGCACGATGCCATCATCTCTTCTTTAATTGAAGACGATTACCTGAACGAAGAACGTTTTGCAAAAGCCTTCGTCGGCGGAAAGTTTCGGATGAAGGATTGGGGCCGTAAAAAAATTTATTACGGCCTGAAAGAAAAAGGTGTGAGCGAATACATCATCAAGCGGGCCATGAAAGAAATTGACGACGAAGCATACGGCAAAACACTCCATGAACTGGCCGAAAAAAAATACGCCTTGCTTAAGGGCGAACAATACTTGGTGCGCAAGAAAAAAACGATGGATTACCTTTTGCAAAAAGGCTACGAACCGGCGCTGGTAACAAGCATCGTAAACAGTTTTGGCGGCAAAGAATAAAGTATTTTCGTGGGTAAATTTCCTTTGCATGAAACACCTGCTGCTTTCCTGCTTTTCATTCCTCTCTCTTTTCCTTTTTGCCCAAACCGATTCAATCCGAAAGATTAAACCGGGCCAGCAAACCAGCTTCGACAAATACGAGTTGCTCATCATTGCCCTTGTGGGTTTGCTCCTGCTCATGGGTTTGCGGTTTTGGTTTAAACGAACAAGAAAGCAATAAGCGCCGGCCGCTCAAATCAACCAGATGCCTGTAATTCCGCATCTTTGAAAAATCCTTATGCCACGCAAACTTCCCGCAGAAATTATCATTGTTATTGGCGCACTTCTCTTGTTTGTTCCCTTCTTGGGCACAACGCATTTGTTTGATTGGGACGAGATCAACTTTGCCGAAGCCAGCCGCGAAATGCTGGTGACGCACAATTACGCCATTCCGCAAATTGCCTTTGAACCCTTTTGGGAAAAGCCGCCGCTGTTTTTTTGGTTGCAAGTGCTTTGCATGAAACTTTTCGGCGTAAACGAATTTGCCGCACGACTGCCCAATGCGCTTTGCGGCGTACTTACGCTGGTTCTTCTTTACCGCCTTGGAAAAAAATTAGTGAACGAACAGTTTGGCTGGATGTGGGTTCTTGTTTATGCAGGTTCGCTTCTTCCGCAGTTGTATTTCAAGTCGGGCATCATTGATCCGTGGTTCAACCTTTTTATTTTTTTGGCGGTTTACCAATTAAGCGTTTATTCCGATGCAAGGCCCAGCCGCCCGCTGAGGCGCATTGTTCTTGCCGGCTTGTTTACCGGCCTTGCCGTGATGACGAAAGGCCCGGTGGCTTTGCTCATCACTGGTTTGTGTTACGGCGTGTTTGCCATCGGCACAAGGTTTCGAAACTTCATGAAGCCGCTGCACATCTTGCTCTTTTTGGCCGTAACGGGGCTGGCCGGCGGACTTTGGTTTATTGCCTTGCTGGCAAACGGGCAGCAGCACATCATCACCGAATTTATTCTTTACCAGGTCCGCCTTTTTCAAACCGAAGACGCGGGCCACGGCGGACCGTTTTTTTACCATTTTATCATCCTGCTCATTGGTTGTTTTCCCGCTGCAGCGTTAAGCATTCTTTCCATGCGCATCGGCAATCGCGTAAACGAAACGCCACGCCATTTTCACCGCTGGATGATGATTTTGTTTTGGGTGACGCTTCTGTTATTTTCGATTGTCAAAACAAAGATTGTTCATTATTCTTCGCTTTGCTATTTTCCACTAACCTATCTCGCCACCGTTAGCTTTTATCATTTGTACCGCCGCAAATGGAACTTGCCAAGTTGGAACAAGTGGTTACAAGTTGCCACCGGCCTTTTGCTGTCCCTGCTCATTCTTACCGTTACGTTTATTGATCAACTGAAGCCCTACCTTTTGCAACCCGGAAGAATAAAAGATGCCTTTGCAAGAGCAAACCTGCAGGCGCAGGTTGAATGGAGCGGCTGGGAAAAATTACCCGGACTGATTTTGTTGGCCGGTGTCGTTGTATTTGTGCTTCGCGTGAACCAGAGTGTACGCAGGGCTTTGGTGGCTTTGTTTGTAGCAGCGCTTGTTGGCATCAACTTAACCATCGTTCTCATCACGCCCAAAGTAGAGCCTTACTCGCAAGGCGCGGCGATAGAATTTTACCAAAGCAAGAAGGCCGAAAATGCGTTAGTTGAGCCGCTGCGCTTTAAAAGTTATGCGCATCTTTTTTACACGATGCGTCCGCCGCAGTTTACGCGAAGTTTGGCCGATAGTATTAAACAATTCAACACACATCCGGAAGTCCCGGTTTATTACGTGGGCAAGATTCAGAACAAGGATGAGAACGAAAGGGAGATGCCCTACCTGCAAAAGCTTTACGAGAAGAACGGTTTTGTGTTTTACAAGCGAAATTCGGGCAACACACCGTGATGAAGTTGCTTACTTGCCCAATAACGGACAAGGCGTACAAGAGTGCGACGCAACGATGCTCAATGTACAGGTGGGCTTCTGGCTCCTAAAATTTCTTCCGTTTAAACTCCTTGCTTTCCGTTTGTCCATTGGACAAAATTTTCTGTCCTCCATTTTATGGAACGCGGTGGCTTTGGCGTCTTAGCAAAAAACCAATTTTATGCAGAAACGAATGTTCGTAGCCATCCTTGCCGCAGTCGTTGTTTATTCGGCTTCGGCACAAATCACGCAAAAAGATGAAGCGCCGAAACCGCCTCCACCGCCCAGGCCTCTTGTTAAAAAAATGAAAGACGTTCCGCCTCCTCCGCCACCACCTTCGGAGCCGCCACCGCCCGATGCGCCGCCCCCTCCGCCGCCTCCATCATTGGCAAACGATGCTCAATTACCCGATGACTTTACTGCCTTTATGAAACGAAATCTTTCGGTAAAAGGCGTATCATGGAAGAACGATGATGAGATGATTATTCGTTTGAAATCGGGCGAGGAAGAACGCTACAACCTGAACGATGCGCAAAGCAAAAAGGCAGCGGAAACAAAATACGGCGAGTTGCCGCAGGCACCACCGCCTCCGCCGGCGCCGCCCGTACCACCGGCTCCGCCAAGACCGCCGAAAATGAAAGGCACCTTGTCATAATAAAAAATCCCGCAGTGTTTGCGGGATTTTTTTGATGGAGAGAGCGTTTACAAAAAATATCTTCTTTTCAGGACAAGCGATGGACGTGTTCCTACTCTCCTTCGTCATTCGTCATCCTTAGCGAAGTCGAAGGGCCTTAATCGCCTGTTCTGCGGTTCCCTAACTCCACTCTTTTTCTTCCTCGGCTTTTTGCTTGTCGATGCGGCGTGTAAGCAGGATGCTGACACCGTACAAAAGCAGCAACGGAATGGCCACTGTCATCTGGCTGATAACGTCGGGGCCCGGTGTGATGACGCCAGCAACGATCATGATGATGACGACGGCATACTTCCACATGCGGCGCAAATAACTTGCGGATACGATGCCAATTTTTGCCAGTAAAATCATGAGTAACGGAAGCTGAAACGCAAGCCCGGAGCCAAGCACAAGTGGAATTAACGTATCAAAATACGAAGCAATAGTCCAGCGGTTTTCAATGTTCTCGTCGAGTTGAAAATTGCCAAAGAAGTTCAATGTGTAAGGGGCAATTACAAAATAGCCAAAGGCCACGCCGATGAAAAAAAGAACCGATACCCAAAAGATAACGCCACGGGTATTCTTCAGTTCTTTCTTGGTTAAAGCCGGCCGGATGAAGCGCCAGAACTCCCAGAAGATGTACGGGAAAGCGAGGATGATGCCGCCAATCAGCATCACTGAAATAAAGGTGCTAAACTGGTTGGCCACGCCGGTGCTTTGCATTTGAATGCTGAGTCCTTTCATGCAAAGCGCTTTTTCCAGGTTCAGGTAACGGCCAATGCGGCACAAAACGCCGTAAGTCGGAAAGTCGGAATGGGTAGGGCCGAGTAAAATTCTCTTCACCACAAAATCGCGGTAAACAACAATTAAAATGGCGCCAATCGTAATGGCCAATACACTTCGGAAAAGATGCCCGCGCAGAACTTCCAGGTGGTCAATGAACGACATCTCTGCTCTTTCGTCGTTTCCCCCGCCGCGCTTAAAAAAAGATAAAGCCATGGGAGCGAAGATAAGGAGTCAGGAGTCAGAATTCAGGAGTCAGGAGCCGTTAATGCTACCGGACAACGTTGTTATGGACAAAGTTTTTGATGTATAAAACAAAACAGTGAAGGCAATTCAGCACCGCTGCAATAGAAAGAACTATCACAATTTAGAAGCTCTGCCTCCTGACTCCTGAATTCTGACTCCTGACTCCTTACTTCAGTACTTTCAGCTTCACCATTTCAATGCGGGTGTCGCTGACACTGAGGATGTCGAATTCAAAATCATCAATGATGATGTGCTCTTTTTGGCGCGGAATGGTTTCGTGGTGAGAGATGATGAAACCTGAAAGGGTTTCCGATTCATTCTCCGGAAAATGGAGGTTGTATTTTTCACTGATGTAATCCAGTTCCAAACGGCCTGCGAAGATGTATTCGTTTTCGGCCAGTTGCTTTTCTACAAATTCCTCGCTGTCGTATTCGTCGTGTATCTCGCCAAAAATTTCTTCCAGTACGTCTTCCATCGTAACAATACCGGCGGTGCCGCCAAACTCGTCCACCACCCAGGCAATGCTTTTTCGTTCGCGGGTAAACTTGCCGATTAAATCCGCGGCGCTCATGCTTTCGGGAACGGCGGGTATGGGCAACAAAATGCTTTGAATGGTTTGCGGGCCTTTAAACAAATCAAGTTGGTGGATGTAGCCAACGATATCGTCAATGTTTTTTTCATAGACCACCAACTTGCTCAGCTTTGTTTCAATGAGTTTTTTCTTTGCTTCTTCCACGCTGCACGAAAGGTCCACGCCAATCACTTCCTTGCGGGGCACAAGGCACTGCCTGATTTTTACTTTCGGCAATTCAAGGGCATTCTCAAAAAGTTCGGTGTTCATTTCTTCGGGCTCAAAATCGGTGTTGTCGTTTTGTAGAAAAAGCGTCTCTGAAGTATTGCCCGAAAGGTTGTCTTTGGTGTCGCGTACCCGCACGTTAAAAATATATTTGAGCGACCAATTGGCCATGCTTAAAAACAACCGCGCCACCGGCAAAAAAATTCCGTAAAGCACGTTGATGATGAAAACAAAGCGGGTGAGAATAAAATTGCTGTGCGCCCGGAAGATAGCCCGTGGAATGAACTCGCCGAGAATGAGCACAACAAAGGTGGCGAGAATGATGTTGAGTCCAACCCGCACGCCTTGGTAATAAAGTCCCATTGCGTTCCACAACGTGTCGGTAATGTTTACAAAAAGCAGGGCAAAGCTCACCAGGAAGAGTGTGAAGCCAATGAGCATGGTGCTCAAAAAAAGCTCGGGGTTTTCAAAATAACGCGAAAGGATGACCGCGTCGTAGCGGCCTTGTTTTTTGCGCAGTTCAATGCCGAAACGGTTGACGCTGTAAAAGGCCATTTCAATGCCTGCAAAAAAACCCATCATGAGCAACGTGACAATAAACCACGCGATTGTACTTACGGCTATCATTGGAGTAAAGATAGAAATTAGTTGATTGGTTGATTAGTTGCTCGGTTGATTCGCTACAACCTTTCTTTACCAGTCAACCAATCAACTAATTAACCGGTCAACCATTTTGTGATTTCAAAAAAGCCTGCACAATCTCCTCCGCTTCGGCGCAGGCATTTTCCAAATCGGAGTTGACGATGACTTTGTTGAAGTACGTTTTGAAGCTGATTTCGTAAGCGGCTTTGTTTACTCTTGCGTTCAGCGATTCTTCGCTTTCGGTGCCGCGACCGGTGAGGCGGCGGCGCAGTTCGTCCACGCTTGGCGGTTCAATGAAAATCGAAAGCGTGGTTTCGGGAAACTGCTGTTGCACGTGAATGGCGCCTTTTACGTCTATGTCCAACACCGGCGTTTTGCCTTCGCTCCAAATGCGCTGCAGTTCGGCTTTCAGCGTGCCGTAATATTTTCCTTCGTACACCATCTCCCACTCCACAAATTCTTCGTGCTGAATTTTGTTGGTGAACTCTTCCACACTCATGAAATAATAATCCGCGCCGTTCCTCTCTGCACCTCTTGCGGGCCTTGTGGCGGCCGAAATAGAGAAGGCCAGTTTATCGGGATACTTTGCCAGCAGATAGCGGGTGATGCTGGTTTTGCCCGCACCGGACGGCGCGGTAAGAATGATGATTTTTTGTTGGTTGTTGATGGTCATGCGTTGGTCGCGAAGGTAGAAGAAAAGTTCACTTGTTTACCTGTTCAGAGGTCCACCATGTTCGTTTCCTTCAGTATGGATTTTCTTTTACTACAATGAACAAGTGAACAGGTAAACAAGTGAACCGATTAACTTTAGACCTGTGCAGCACGTTGAGTTTTTTCATAAAGACCATTTTGAGAACCGCTACCGCCGCCGCAAGGCAAAGGGCTCCCTTTCGCAGTTCATTGATTTTTTTTGGGAGACTGATTTTGACGAACTCTTTGTTCAATACCCGGATGGCTTTTCCGATGCGCTGTTTCCCAACGTCGGTTACACGTATTTGATCAACCTGGGAACGCCTTGCGTAATGCAACTGGAAGACGAAAAATACGACATTAAAAATGACGGCTTTCTCCCGCGGCACAAGGCCATGATCTGCCATCATTCGACGGGCAATAAATTGTTTGGGATAAAGTTCAACGTATCGCCGGTGGTCTTTCAAAAGCGGGTTAATTTTTCGGAGTACCGCGAATACATTTTCCCGCTGGCTTATTTAATTGACCGCGCCGTGGTTGACAAAGTGAGAAAGGCCGGATCGTTTGAAGAGCGGGTAAAGATTTTATCGGATTATTACGAAGCCATCATTGCCGAAAACGAAGGTTCACTAAAACCGGTGGCCGTAGTCACCGAAATTTTGCAGGACTGTGCAACAAAGAATTCTTTTGATGTTTCCATTGAAGAACTTTCGAAACGATACGGCATCAGCACGCGAACGCTGCAACGTTATTTCGAAACATCCACGGGCATTACCAGCAAAAAGGCTTTGCAAATTCTACGCATTCGCAAGGCGGTAGAAGCGCTAACAAAGCACCCCGGCGATTTTCACTACAACCAATTTGGTTATTACGATTACAGCCATTTTCTTAAACACCTCAAACAATTTTTAACGCACCAAACGGTTACGGTTCTTCAACCGCATTTGAAGTTGTTGAAAGGTTAAGGGCCCATCCCGACCTTCCCGGTGGGAAGGCCATCAGGTCACAAGCCCAGCTTATGCACGATGCTTTGTCTGCTCAGTCGTGTTCTGAACGCGAAGTGTGCGACGCAACGAAAGCTTAATAGCGGGATTGAAGTTTGGCACAAAAAAAACTCAATCACAAAGCATGATTGAGTTTTTTTTGAGCGTATAAAAGCAAGTGTCTGTGTGTTGGTGGCCTTCCCCCCGGGAAGGTCGGGATGGGCCACCTAATTTTAATTTCCTCCCGCCCGTTGCCTTTCTTCTTCCGATGCCGTTGTTCGCTTGCGCGCCTGCTGCACTTTGTTGTTGCCAAAGCGATAGGTGAAAGAAATATTGGCCACACGGCTTTCGCGGTAAGCGTGCCAGTTCTCTACGTAGCTGCCTTTGTATTCCACTCTCGCTTTCGGAAGGCTGGTCCAGAAAATATCGGTGATGTTGAAACGTACCGTGCCCTTGCCGCCAATGATTGTTTTTTGCACGCCGGTACCGATGCCCCATTGCGGTTGCAGCTTCATGTAGCCGTAGCGGCCGCCGGTGTTCAGGTTTGCGTTCAACTCTGCTGACCAACCCTTCTTAAAGGTGAAACTGTTGTTGGTTCGAACGTTGGCCGCTACGGCGCCATCGTTCAGTTGAGCGCCGCTTAAGTTGCCGTTGAATTTGTTGTAAAACAAGTTTACGTTGTTCATCGAATTCCACCACTTGGTTATGCGTACAGGCAGCGATGCGGTAAGACCAAGATAGTCGGATGACGTTAAGTTCACCGGAATTTGCACGGTGATGTTGGAGTCTTGTCCCGGCTTGATTTCAAAGGTTGGAATCACGTCAAGGATCTTCGACAGCACAACGTTTTGCGCATCGGTTGTGTGGCTGTAGCCAAAAGTGAAGTTCAGGTTTTTCAAGGTATAATTCAGTTCGTATGACCAAGTGTATTGCGGTCTTATTAAAGGATCGCCGGTTGAATAAATCGTTGCGTCAACCTGGAAGAGAAAAGGATCAAGCATGTCGTAATTGGGGCGGTCAATGCGGCGGCTCACCGAAAGGCCGATGGTTTGTTCGGGCTTCAGTTTGTAGTTGAGGAAGGCGCTTGGAAACAACTGAAAATAATCGTTGTTGTATTTTCTATTGCCCTTCACCTGTTGTGTTTTCAATACGGTTTCTTCGCCGCGCAAGCCTATTTGGTAATTGAACTTTTTTACTTCCTTGCTGAAGTTGAGATAAGCTGCGTTGTTGTATTCTTCGTACAAAAAATGATTGGTCTTTGTATTGTCAACAACCGTTGCGGTGGGATAAACGTTGTAGAACTTCGCGTCTTTGTCGGACGAGACGTAGCTTGTCTTAAAACCTGCTTCCAGCTTTGCGCCGCCGGGTAATGGATTTACGTAATCAACCTTTGCGGTCTTTAGTGTAAGCTTACCGTTTTGGTCACCATCCAGTATGTCGTCTTCTTTTCTTTTCGTTCCGTTCAAGTTGTAGAAATATGAAGCCGTGCGGCTGAGTGCATGATTGTTGAACACACCGTAATCCACGTCGGCGGTTAACTCTCTTCCGGCCGTATCCAGCTTTTGTTTCAGGTTTACGTTTGCAACCGTGTTGTTGAACTTGTTGTTGTCGGTGCCGAGAGAATTGAAAAGAAAATCAGGTTTGAAGTTTATATCGTTCACGGTTGTACCAATCGTTGCCACACGATTAAATTGATTGAAGCTGCTGTTCACCACAAAGCCAACGATAGTGTTTTTTGACGGAAAGAAATCGGCGCCCAAACGTGCGTTGTTCGACTTGAACGGCATCCATGCATAATTGTCTTTGTCATCCGAACCTTTGAATACACCGCTCTGGTAAAAGTTGCGGTTGATGATAAGATGGTTCAGCATCTCACGGTCGTTGTGCGTGTAGTTTCCAAAAATATTTACGGCCTTGTTGCGATAATTAAAAGTGGCACCTGCGTTCCATTTTGGATAAACGCCTTGTCCGTAACCCCCGGTCAGCGTGCCGTTGTAGCCAAGACGCTGATCTTTCTTTAAACGGATGTCAATGATGCCCGAATTGCCCGCCGCATCGTATTTGCTCGAAGGGTTTGTAATGAGTTCGATGCGCTCAATGGCGTTCACCGGAAGGCCACGTAAGTAATTGGCTAAATCGGCGCTCGACATGGGCGAAGGCTTTCCGTCAATCATGATGATAACGCCTTGCTTTCCGCGCAGCGCAATGGCATCGTTCTGGTCAATGGTCACACCCGGCGAACGTTCCAGTACGTCAAAGGCCGAACTGCCTGCGTTCACCACGCTGTTCTCCACGTTTACAATCAGGCGGTCGTTCAAGCGTTGAATGAAAGGCTTTTTTGCCGTTACGGTAACGCCTTGCAGTTGCGAACCTGCTTTTGCCGTCATGCTGATTGCGGGTACGGAGGTTGTTTCACTTTCTTTTACGTCAAAGGCTTTGCTGTACGTTGTCGTTAAGCCAACGGCGCTAACACGAAGAAGATAAGTTGACGGAAGAAGGTTGTCTATTTCTGCAAGTCCGCTTTTGTCCGTAATCGCTGTTTTCACAAGCGCCGAATCTTTGCTGCGCAGCAATTCAATGGTGGCACCTTCAACGGGAGATTTCTGTTCGGTTAAAACAGTAAGGGCGGCTTTGCCTTTGCCACTTTGCGCAAAGGCGATGGTTGTCATCAGAACGGACAAGGCACCGATAAAAATTTTCCGCATAATCAATCGTATTTGCTGCAAAGAAGGATTTGATTTTTTGACTGTCAAACCCAAACTGTAGTAGCTGCATTATGCTTCGATAGATGGAAAGATGCGGTCGTGTTACGAAAAATATCGTGTCGTTTTTTTACAACAGTAAAACAAACCCTCTTTAAAGAATTAGGCAGGTTGCCGCGCATTTTTAAAAAGCAAGTAAGCCGTTCGCAGGCAGGCGATTCCCACGACAATAAAAGCAAAACGTGTATCTGGCAAGGGTTTGGGAGAAGTAAAAAGATAGGCCTTCAACAAACAGGCAATTGATGCCATGAAAAAGAGCAAACTTAAAATTGCTTTCTTTTCCGATAACCTTGTTTTCATTCTTCAAATCTACCGCAAAAAGATTTTGGTTTCGAAGGACGCTGAAGAGGTAGAAATTTCAAAGCCGGCCTATTTGTAAATCACGCAATTTTGCCCACTCAAACAAAACCAATGAAGTTTAATCCCAAAGAAATAAACGAACTGATAAAGGCCCGTCGCTCCACCTTTCCCGCGCAATACGATGCGGGCAAAAAAGTGGACGATGAAATTGTAAAACAGATTTTAGAGAACGCAACCTGGGCGCCCAATCACGGACAAACAGAGCCCTGGAAGTTTGTGGTGTTCACCGGCGAAGGCTTGCAAAAATTAGCAACCTTTCAAGCCGAGCTTTACAAAAAAGAAGCGGGTGAAAATTTTAAAGAAGCGACGTATAAAAACCTTTCTGCCAACCCGCTCAAGGCTTCACATGTGATTGCCTTGTGCGTGAAACGTGACCCCAATAAAAAATTTCCCGAAGTGGAAGAAATTGCGGCCGTGGCCTGCGCGGTGCAAAACATGTATCTCACGGTAACGGCTTATGGCTTGGGCGGCTACTGGACAACCGGCGGCGTTACTTACAAACAAAGCGCAAAAGAATTTTTCGGCCTGGGTGAAGCCGACAAACTGCTTGGCTTTTTTTACCTCGCACACATTGCCACGCCTTCGCCGCAAGGCAAGCGCAAACCCGTTGACGAAAAAGTAGAGTGGATAAGATAGGTGAAACGTCAGACGTCAAACGTGAGACGTGAGTGAACTTGGAAGTAAACGATTCTACGGTTTTACGTTTGACGTCTCACGTTTCACGTCCTTCATTTGTTGCAAAATGTCTTCTAAATAATCGGCCTGCAGTTGTTGTATTTCCAGCAGCCGGCTGTTTTGATGAACCATTAAATGGTCGAGTTTTTCGTGCAGCAAACGGATTTCAATTTCGGCTTTCAGGTTCACCTTGTAATCGTGTTCGCTGCGCTGCCGGTCCTTGTCTTCCTGGCGGTTTTGGCTCATCATAATGATGGGCGCCTGTATGGCCGCAAGGCAGGAAAGAATAAGATTGAGCAAGATAAACGGGTAAGGGTCGAAAGGTTTATTTGCGAGCATCCAAATGTTTATCATCATCCACAAGGCCAGGAAAGAAAAGAAAATAATGATGAAGGTCCAACTGCCGCCAAAACTTGCAATCTTATCGGCCACACGCTGCCCGAAGGTTATTGGTTCGTTGATATCTTCCTCAATGTTTTCGGAAAGCAGCTTGTTGTTTTGGATGGAACGGATGACTTCTTTTTCCAGTTGGCTTATTTCGCCTACTTCTGCTTCAATCAACTGCGAGATGTAATGCTTGCGGTATTCGTTCAGCTTGTCAATGGAAATATAACTGTCGCCGGTAAAATCGGGATGCTCCTGCTGGATGAGTTGCAGCAACGGCCCGCGCAACTCACTTCCCTTGTAGGTTTCAGAAGCCGGCAATTCTTTTTTGGTGATCTGGCATTGAACGGTTTTCATGCTTCAAATGACGATGCAGAAAGATAGAAAGAAATTGCTTGCCGCTTTGAATATCTTTAGCGCAAATCTCTTTTTGCTTTATGCCCGCTCTCGTTGAACGAAGGAATGACGCCCTTAACAATACTGGAAAAATATTGTTCCGCAATCCCGTTCCTTTCTTCATCGTCTTCTGGGCTTTGCTCAATCTTTTGCAAATCGCTTTCACGGAGCTTACCAGCGACGAAGGTTATTATTGGTTTTACGCACAGCACCTGCAATGGGGTTATTACGATCATCCGCCGATGATTGCCGCAATGATCAAAGCCGGAAGCAAGTTGTTTGGCGGCACGATCGGTGTTCGGGCCTTCAACGTTGTTTTAAGCACGGCAGGCTTGTCTTTGTTCTTTCAACTTATACCCGAAGAATTAAAGCGTTCGCCAAAAACATATTGGGTTTTGCTTTCGGCGCCGCTGCTTCATTATCTAACCTTTCTCGTTTTTCCCGACGGGCCGCTGTTGTTTTTTAGCTTGGCCTTTCTCGTTCTTTACAAACGGTTTTTAGTTAAAAAGAATTTTGAAACCTCGTTGCTGCTGGGTCTTTCCATTGCGTTGATGGCGTATTCAAAATATCACGGTGCATTGGTGCTGCTGTTCACAATTATTGCCAATCCAAGGCTGTTAAAGTCGGCTTATTTTTATTTAGCGCTTTTTGTTGCGGCAATTTTGTTTGCGCCGCATTTGTGGTGGCAGTATAAAAATGATTTTCCCACACTCAAATATCACTTGTCGGGACGAACCGGTACGTGGTCTTTTAAACATGTAGGCGAGTACGTTTCGCAACAAATTTTTGCCATTGGCCCCGGACTGATCTTTCTTCCTTTCGTTGTTAAAACAAAGGATGTTTTTGAACGAACGCTCAAGTTCATCATCATCGGCACGTTGCTGTTCTTCCTTGTAAGTTCTTTTAAAACCTTTGTGCATTTCCACTGGACGTCCATTGCGCTTTACCCGCTTCTTTATTTTGCTGTTCGGTATTACAACAATCCGGCCCACAAGAAGCTTTTTAATGCACTCATACTTCCCTTTGTTGTGCTGTTTTTCGTTGCACGGATTTTATTGATGCTTCCGCTGATACCCAACATGCACGTTGGCGAAGATTATTACCACGGGAGAAAAACTTGGGCGGAAGAAGTAAAAAGCCTTGCGGACAACCGGCCTGTTTTCATGCCCGATAACTTGCGCGAAGCCTCGCTGTATTCTTTTTATTCGGGAGGACAAGGTGTAACGCTTTATACAAGGCCGGGAAAAAAATCGCAGTACGAATTGTGGGGCTACGAAGACAGTTTGCAAGGCAAGGACGTTTTGTTTTTAAGCAAGTATCCTTATACCGGCGGAATGAAAACATCGTTGTTAAACAAAGATTTTTATTACGGCGTTGTTTCTTCTTTTCAATCCTATTACAACGGTATAGCTGTAACAGCAAGCGTTGACGCGGTAACAGCCGATACGCTGAAGGCAACCGTAAACCTTTTCAATCAAACAAGCCGAATGATTGCGTTTCAAAAGAACGATAGTGCCGGTTATACCGGCATTGCGTATTCCATTGAACAAGCCAGAAACGTTTTAAAAGCGGATGCGGCACTTCCATTAAAGGCCGCGGATAATTTAGCGCCGGGAGCAACGATTACGAAAACGATTCGCATACCCATACAAGACGTCCCCCAAGGAGATTACGAAATTTATTTTGGCATACGAAGCGGCGTTTTGCCCGACGCCATTTTATCAGAAGGATTGCCGTTTATAAAGAAATAAATTACACGAAAAAGGCCGCGACGTCGCGGCCTTTTTCGTGTGAAAAAATTTGAAGCCCTTAATTGAATTTGTACAGGGCCGTTAATCCCAAATGTCCCAATGTGCCGTTGTTCACAAGCGCATTGTAGCCAAAAGCAACCTGGAATTTGTCTCCGTTGTAACCAACCTGCGGTTCAAAGTTGAAGCCTCCGCCAGCGCCTGCATTGGTTAAGATTCCGTAGCCTACCTTACCACCAATGAAAACATTTTCGGAAGGATAAACACGGGCACCAACAAGGATGGGAATATAGCCTACCGATTGGTATTTGTAGCTATAATCGTAATAGTCAGCCGACTTGCCGATAAAGTTAGTAAAGCCGGTTGTTCCTGTAAGCGATGCCATTGGCGAAAGCTTGTATTCCGCTTGCAACTCGGCACCAACGCCGAAGCCGTGCGAATAGTGAAAATTACCAACGGGCAGGGCGATGCGCAAGCCGCCGCTGAATTGAACCTCTTGACTGCTTTTACTTTGTGCGTTTACCGCAAACGCTGCTGCGAGAATGAAGGCGAGGAAAATGACTTTTTTCATACAGTTAATTTTTTTGTTATTGAGCCACGAATGTAGAGGGCTGAAGAGGGCCACAGGCGGCCGGGTTGTCTCAACTGTTGGTTCGACCGTATGAGTTGAGAATCGAGCGGAGTGATTGGACAAATGAAGGACTTAAAAGACGTTTCATTTTCTCATGCTTAGCCGGCGCCCGTCTAAAACAGAAAAAATATTTTTTAGCTCATTGCCGTATTGGGAAATAATTTGAAGCATAATTTCTGCCTTTTCCGAAGAAGACATTTCATTTAGACCAAGAAGCAGAATCCCGTGGTGTTTCATCTTGAAGCGGTAAACAGTAAGCAGGCCTGCAAGGCTTCGCGTGAAAGACGGGGATAGGCTTTCAATAAATCGTCAAAACCGTCTCCCGCGGCCATTTTTTCCAACAGAAGATCAACGGGAATGCGGGTGTTCCTCACCACGAGCTTACCAAATAAAATTGTGGGGTCTGCATCCAAATAACCTCTCCAATTCATGGTGTTCAATTGTTTTTAAACATACAACGAAGTTTGCTTCTCCCTCCGTTACACCCTGCGTATCTCCGCGCCCAAACTTCTTAACCGTTCGTCAATGTATTGATAGCCGCGGTCAATCTGGTCAATGTTTTGGATGATGCTTTTGCCTTCGGCGCTTAAGGCTGCAATCAACAGCGACACGCCTGCCCGAATGTCGGGCGAGCTCATTTTAATGCCGCGCAGCTTGTGCTTTCTTTCCAGGCCAATAACGGCTGCGCGGTGCGGATCGCACAAAATAATTTGTGCGCCCATGTCAATGAGTTTGTCCACAAAGAACAAGCGGCTTTCAAACATCTTTTGATGAATCAATACTGAGCCTTTTGCCTGCGTGGCCACAACCAAAACAATGCTTAACAAATCCGGCGTAAAGCCCGGCCAGGGATGATCGTAGATAGTAAGCACACCACCATCCATATAAGTTTGGATTTGATAAAGCTCTTGCTCGGGAATATGGATGTCGTCGCCAACGATGTTTAATTGAATACCCAATTGCCGGAACTTTTCGGGTATTACACCCAGGTATTCAACGCTGCAGTTTTTGATGATGATGTCGCTTTGCGTCATGGCGGCCATGCCGATAAAGGAACCAATTTCAATCATGTCGGGCAAAATGCGGTGCTCTGTGCCGTGCAGCTTTTCTACGCCTTCAATGATTAGTTGGTTGCTGCCGACGCCTTGAATGTCAGCACCAATTCTATTGAGCATGCGACAAAGCTGTTGTATGTAGGGTTCGCAGGCTGCGTTATAAATAACGGTGGCGCCTTTGGCCAGTACAGCCGCCATAATGATGTTGGCTGTGCCGGTAACGGAAGGCTCATCGAGCAAGAGGTACGTGCCTTTTAAGCCATCAGTGGAGAAATAATAAAAAGCGTCTTCGGGGTAATAGATCATCTCCGCGCCCAACTTTTGAAAACCGAGGAGATGCGTGTCTAATCTGCGTCTTCCAATTTTATCGCCACCGGGTTTAGGAATGAAGGCTTTTTTGTAGCGGCCAAGCATCGGTCCTGCCAGCATGACTGAGCCGCGTAAGGTGCCGCTCTTGTTTTTGAACTCGGGACTGCGGAGAACATTTAAATCCACGTCATCGGCCTGAAAGATGCAGGTGTGCCGGTCGGGCCGCTCCACTTTTACACCAATGGCTTTCAAGAGTTCAATCAGATTATTGACGTCAAGAATATCGGGAATGTTGGTAACGGTTACTTTTTCATCGGTAAGCAAAACGGCACTGATGATTTGCAAGGCTTCGTTCTTTGCACCTTGCGGCGTGATCTCTCCTTTCAACTTTTTTCCGCCGATAACTTCAAATGAGGACATAATGATGATGTGCTGATTGAATGATGTAAAAATGTGAAAATAGAAACTGAAGAAACTACCATAGAACAGGAAAAAGAAAAGATGACCGCGAATGAACGCTCAACTCCAAACTACGACCCGGTCTTAACCTGCTCACCCGTTTTACCAAAACGCCGTTCGCGGTTTTGGTAATCAAGCAGGGCTTCGTATAAATTTTGCTTGCGAAAATCCGGCCAGCGCACCTGTGTGAAATAGAGCTCGGCGTAAGCCAGTTGATACAGTAAAAAGTTAGAGATGCGGTATTCGCCGCTGGTGCGAATCATGAGTTCGGGATCGGGGAATTCTGATGTTGTCAGATATTTCTGCAAGGTGTCCTGGTCAATTTCTTCTATTTGCAGGTTGCCGCTTTGCACTTCGTGAGCAATGTTCTTTACGGCGTTAAGCAGTTCCCACCGTCCGCTATAACTCAGGGCCATAATTAATTGAAGGCCGGTGTTATGCTTTGTAATTTGAAGGGCTTCGTTCAACTCTTTTTGTGCGTAATCGGGCAGCATGTTCATGTCGCCAATAACGTGCAAACGGATGTTGTTTTTGTTAAGGCTTTCCACCTCGCCGCGAATGGTTTTCACCAGCAGTTCCATCAGGCCAATGACTTCGTATTGCGGGCGGTCCCAATTTTCGGTGGAGAAAGCATAAAGCGTAAGATAACCGACACTGAGTTCGGCGCAGCCCTCCACAATATCGCGTACACTTTCCACGCCCTGATAGTGACCAAACAGCCGGTCTTGTCCCTGCTCTTTCGCCCATCGTCCGTTGCCGTCCATGATGATGGCGATGTGTTTGGGAAGGCGGGCTTTGTCTATTTGAGAAAGTAAATCCATGAGAAATTGTTTGCTTGTTCACGCGTTCACGAGTTCACTTGTCATGTTCCGCAACGTTGAACTGCCGCAAAAGTAAACCACAGATTACGCTGATTGAAGGAAAGATTTTACGGATGAAAACCGGCACAGCACACCTCAAAATAAAAAGCGTCAATTAGCGAAATATGCTTTCATCCGCGCCATCGGGGATAAAAAAAAGGACTGTCCGTTTCTGAACAATCCCGATAATTCTTTTAAAATCCCGGCAATCAGTGGTCAATTCGCCGACGGGCATTTATACGATTGCAGGTTGAAGCTGATGTAGAATATTGCGGTCGCAAACTGGTCTTTGTTTTTGCTGTTACCCCGTTGCTGTCCTTTTACACCAATTGGCGTTCCGGTTTCGTAGGAACGGTCGCTCAAAAGGAAAGCGGCCGAAGGGCTGCCATCAGGGTTTGGCGGGAAAGACGAAGCGCCGGGATAGGTGGTGCTTACGTCGTCTAAATAATCGGTGTTGGTAAAACGATGCACAACTTCAAAGCCAATGTTAATGCGGTCGTTGATGGCGTACTTCACACCCACGCCAAACGGGATGGCCAGCGCCATGGTGCTGTAAGGCCGGCGACCCGTGGCTGTGTCGTACTGGCCTTCGGTACCCAATTGACGCAGGTAATATTTTTCGCCCTTGAGATAAGCGTAAGGATCATAGCTAAAGGCGCTCACGCCAAGCGTGATGTAGGGCGTAAAACGAAAATCTTCATCGCCGGGCATGAAGCGGTAAAAATTGAAATCGCCTTGCAGACCCAATTCCCACACTTTGGTGTTGAAGCTCAAGTTGCGGCGGCGCATCAATTCATTGTGCGTGTTGTAAACGTCGGAATAACCCAACTGTGCAAAGGTGCCGGAAAGGCGTACGGCAATATAGTTGCCAAAATTTTTCCGGAAGAAAATGTCCGCAGCCAATTTGGGGCGATTCAGTTTTGCACGGGTGTTCAGGTCGCCGAAATAATGGGCGCCTCCAATGCCAAAGCCGAATTCACCCTCCTGCACGTAAGATTCTGTTTGCGCCCAAAGCGCCAGTGGCAAACAAAACAAAACGGCAGCCAGTATCTTCTTTCTCATAGATTTTGCAAAATAAGGTTTTGCTTTTTGTGAAACGAAATTTTTCGGCGTTTGGTATGCGGGAGAAAAGAATGCAGGATGTAAAATATAGGATGTAGAATTAGAGACGAACGTTTGACGATCCTGCGTTCTGTATTCTGCATTCAGTGTTCTTAATTCCGTTTGTCCAAGCCCCAGGAAAGTTTGTTGCGGAGTGTTTGCAGAAAATTGTTTTCGTTGAGCCGCACAAGGTTCACACTAAAATTTTCTTTGCGCACGGCAAGGAGAACGTTCTTGTCTACCAGTTCGCGGCGGGAATCCAGGGCACAGATGACTTCATCGGAACGGCTTTCGATTTCAAAGGAAATGATGGCGTTGTCGGGAATGACAATGGGACGCACATTTAAATTGTGTGGCGCGATGGGTGTGAGCACAAAAGAGCGTGACTCGGGAAAAACCACCGGGCCCGCACAGCTTAACGAGTAGCCCGTAGAACCGGTTGGCGTGGCCAGAATGAGTCCATCGGACCAATAGGTATTGAGCAGTTCGCCGTTAATGTAGGTGTGAATTTTCACCATCGGTGCAATGTCGCGTTTGTGAATGGCAAATTCGTTTAAGGCATATGGCACGTCGTTGAAGAGCGGAATGTTTGAATCAAGATGAACAAGCGAACGTTTGTCAATGATGTACGAGCGGCGGGCCAGGGCTTTTACGGCTTCGGCCATTTCGGTTCGGCCGATAGAAGCCAAAAAACCCAGGCGGCCAAAGTTGATGCCGACCACCGGAATATTTTTGTCGCGAACCAGCGTAACCGTGTCCAGCAAAGTGCCGTCGCCGCCAAGGCTGATTAAAAAATCTATGTCTGCGGTTAATTCCGAGTGGTGCGAAAAGGTTTGCGTTGAAGAGGATATCCGGAGGTGCGGTGCTGCCTGTTCGTAAAAGTCAAAGAAAATGACCGGGTCAATCTTTTCTTTTTCCAGTTCATCAAAAAAAAGTTGTAAGTCGGTAAGTTGCGTGCTTTCAAACACGCGGCTGTAGATGGCTACTTTCAAGTGTGTCGGTTTACTGTTTACGCATTCACCTGTTCGTGTGTTCTGTACCGTCGAATGAACGTGTGAGCAGGTGAATGCGTAAACATCTATTGATGCAAAAATATCCCGTTTTGCCCTAACCGGTTAAAGCTCCACTCAATTTTAAAAAGCAAATCGGTAAAGGCAAGAATGTCTATGCCAAAGCCCGTGCTGTAAAGCATCCGGTTGGTAAGGCCGTTGGTGAAGCCTGGCGCCGGATTGTACACATAGCCTTCGTTGGTATAAACCTTTGCGTAAACTTTTAGTGGAATGTTGTGCAAGGACTTGAACCATTTTTTCTTTGGCAGCGGTATTTCCGTTTTCAACAGATTGTAACCAAAGGTTTGTTTGGAATAACCGCCCGCCACACCGTCAATGATATAGTTTTCATATCCCTGCAAATAGGCATCACCGTAACCCAAAAACTGCTGTGTAATGTACGGCTGCTTAAAGGGCAGCTTTAACATGCCGGCCAGCTTTACCGAAAAATAGCCTTTCCTTCCCGCCGCCAGGTATTGCGTGCCGCTTGCGGCCAGTTGCCATAAATTAACCGGGTTGTTAATGCCCGCTTTGTAGATCGAAAAATCAGCATAACGGCCTCTCGTCGGGTAAGGGTTAAAATCAAAATCGGTGAACGAAACGCTGTAAGAAAGGTAAGGAAAACGATACACGTTTTCGGTGGGTGCGTAATTTTTATTCAGTTTGCGAACGGTATCGGCAATGCGGTTGTAATTGTAACCAACTGAAAACGTATGCCTTGTTTTAATGGCGGGACGATACAAAAGGTCAAAGGAAGCTTGCGAAAATTCGTACAGATAACCGTCTGGATCTTTTACTGAAATGACTTTGTTGTTTTGCGTGATGTAGTTAATCTCGCGGTTTTTGCCGTGCGCCACCGAAAGACTGCCCGACCACTTTAAGGCTTTGTCAAAATAAAAACCCTGGTATTGAAGCGCAATTTTTTTGGTGTAACCGCTGGTAAGATTTATGTAGGCTTTGTCGTTGCGGCCTGAGAAATTGTACTGGGTAAGCTTGATGCCATAATTGAGATGATTGAGCGGCCGGCCCCTGTCGTTCCACTGACTGAAACTGCCGTTGGCAATGCGCACAAAAGGCTGTGGATAGAAGTACCATTTTTCCTCCACCTGAATGTTTACAATCACCTGCTCTTCTGAAGCGCTTTGAAGATTTACCACCACGCTTCGAAAAAGTCCTGTGTTCATCAACTGCCGTTGGGTCACTTCCAGCTTTTCGACAATCTCGGCCAAGGGATAGGTGTCGGAAGCATGAAAAGGCAGTTCCCGCAAAACGGTGGACTTGCGTGTTCGCTTGTTGCCCGCGATGATGATTTCTTTGATGGTAAAAACTGAATCGGCAACGGGAGTAGTAGCCTGCAAATGGTCGGTAGAATAAAGCAATACGGAATTGACAAAAACATCCTGTGCCTTTCCATCGCCAAATGACAAAAGCAACACACAACATCCAAGTATTGGCAGACAGATTCTCATCGGGGAAATAAGTAGATCAAGCGTAACAATGAAAATTCTGTACCGAATATAAGTTATTGGACTGCCGAGTAGAATTATATTTCGAGGTAGTGCATTAAATTATCGTAATTCGTCTTTAGCTCGTTGGCAAACATCTCCTCACCAAAATAGTATTTCACGTTGTATTCGTAGCGTTGAAAAGTGCCCAGAAGGGCCGATACTTCGAGCTTGTTTACCCGGATGGTAACTTGCATCAATCCTGTTTCGGGGTCGGTGGCTGTGTTCAGTTGGGTAATCTGCGCATCGTTTGATTCTACAATGCGGTTTATTTCGGTAAAGGAATAATTGCGGCTGTCCATTTCCAACACAATCAAAGCGCCGGGTTGACTGAGGCTCATAAATTCCGAAGCGTTGCGCAAAAGGTCGTTGTAGGTAACAATGCCGAGCAGTTGCCTTTCTTCCACCACCGGAACGATGCTTAGTTGGTTGCTAACGGCGGTTTGAATGGCTTTTAAAAAGTGCTCGTTGCCCTGAACGGAGGTCGTGCCGTCGGTGATGGGCAAATCGGTAAGCGCCGTGTCTTCGTCGTTTTGCAGCAACTGCTCTTCGCTGATGATGCCGAGATAATTCTCGTTCTCCACCACCGGCAAATGCGCTACGTGATAGTCGTTCATCAACTGCAGGGCATGATAAACGGTATCGCTTTTATGCAAGTAAGGAATTGTGTTCGATATGAGGTCTCTCGTTAACATAGCACGGTCACATTACTTAGACAGATGAACCTATTGAACTGTTGCAGGAGTTGCAAGCTTTTTCAAAAAATTATCCAAAAGCAGATTGAACTCTTGCGGCCTTTCCATCATGGGTGCGTGGCCACAGCGGTCAATAAAATGCAACTCACTGTTCGGAATTAATTTATGAAATTCCCGTGCCACAAAGGGCGGCGTGATGGTATCGTTGTTGCCCCAAACCAATAACGTGGGTTGCTTGATGCTATTGAGTTCTTCGCCCAAATTATTTCGGATGGCACTTTTGGCGAGAGCAATGATTTTGATGACTTTTAACCGGTTGCGGGTAATGTCGAATACTTCATCCACCAATTCTTTCGTGGCCATGGCCGGATCATAAAACGTAAGCTCTGTTTTTTTGCGGATGTATTCGTAATCGCCACGCTTGGGATAACTATCACCCATGCCGTTTTCGAACAAACCCGACGAGCCGGTAAGAATTAATGATTTGATGCGATCGGGATGCTTCAGCGTATGCACCAGCGCCACATGCCCGCCAAGCGAATTGCCCAACAGGTGAATGCCCTTTAAATCTCTTGTTTCTAGAAATTTGTTTACATGTTTAGCAAGGCCGCTAACCGACGTGTGTAAAATATCCAATTCAAACAGCGGCAACAGCGGAACAATGACTTTGTATTTGCCGCGAAAGTGTTCAACCAGGTCTTTAAAATTGCTCAGTGCTCCAAACAAGCCATGCAGCAATACCAGCGGTTCGCCCTCTCCTTCCTCGATGTACTTAAACTTTCCTTGTTCAATAATTTGATACTGCATGCAAGAGAATTCTAATCTTGCTAAAGTAGTGTTTTTTGGCAAACGCCAATTGGTAAACGGCAATTGGAAATTGCAAGCAAAACTTTTTGCGACAACGGCTTGTTGAGAAAGACAAAGCGTAAATTATAAAGGTTGCGAAAGACCGGTCATGGTTTTGCACTTGCGTCGAAAAAGCGCAACAGTTCTGCAAAGGTGTTTTTGAAAAATGGAATAACGGAACCAAGCAGGTTAATGAGTTTTGGCGCATAAGGCTCAATCCAGCCATAGGTAGAAGATGCCTGAATGGTAGCCGGTTTAATTAGGCTTAATTGCGTAGCGTAAAAAAGAAGAATGCTGTAAATGAAAAAATAAATCAGTACATAGAACAGAACGCCTCCCAAACGATTGGCCCATCCCAACATCATTGTTTGCACGAGACCCTGCAGCAGTTTGGCGCCCAACCGCACAAGCAGCACAACGATTAAAAAAACAAGTAAGAAAGCAACAAAGGGCAGCCATCGTTGCGAGATGGAAACATTGCTGCCGATATACGCCGCCATTGCTGCCGATAATTTAAGCGCAGCGGCCAGGCCAATAAAAAAAGCAAGAAAGGAAAACAGCGCAACAATAAAGCCTTTGCGTAAGCCTTTAAATACAGCAAGCAGGAGTAGAACGAAAGCGATAATGTCAATCAGCATGAAAAGAAATTGGCAACCGGCAATTCGCAATCAGCACTTGAACTTTTTATTGCCAACTGCCAATTATCAATTGCCGGTTCTTATTTAGAAAGCAACTCTTTCACGGTTGCCGATATGGTTTTACCATCTGCTTTTCCTGCCAGTTGTTTTGTTGCAGCGCCCATCACTTTACCCATGTCGGCCGGCGATGACGCGCCGGTTTCGGCAATGAGTCTTTGCAGCGCTTCTTTCAATTCTTCGCTGCTTAATTGTTTGGGCAAAAACTTTTCAATCACCGCCATTTCTTCCTGTTCTTTTTGCGCCAGGTCGGCCCGGTTTTGCTGCTGATAAATTTCCAGCGAATCTTTCCGTTGTTTCATCATCTTTTGCAGCAGGCTTACTTCTTTTTCTTCCGAAATTTCGCCGCCGGCGCCGGGCTCTGTTTTCGCTTTGATGATTTCGGCTTTAATGGCCCGCAGTCCGCGAAGCGTGGCTTCTTCTTTTGCTTTCATGGCCTCTTTCATGTCGGCCATTATTTTTTGTTCGAGACTCATGTTGGTTAAATTATGAGTTATGAATTCAGAATTATGAATTATGAGTTATACCTTATTTCATTCATCACTCATCATTCATAATTCAACATTTCTCAGGCTTTATTTTCTTTCATCTGCAATTCCTGAAACTTCTGGTAGAACTGTTGCGCGGCGGCTTTCATTCCGCTTGTCAGTTCTGTCATGCGGGTTGCTCTTTCAAAGGTATCGGCCATGGTCATCATGGTTTGAAAATAAAAATCCGCCATCTCGTCCACCATCATTTTCTGCGTCCACAAATCAATGCGAAGTGCCGATTTATCGGCGCCGTCCCACAAGGAAAGAATAAAAGCTTTTGCCTGCAGCGGCCTTTCCATGCTGCCGTCGCTTGCCTGCCATTGAATGTTTGACGGAACCTTTTGTTCGTCCAATTCTACGTCAATTTGTATCGTTGATGTTGCCATGTTTGTTTGTTGAGCGGCGAAGGTAAGCGCTGATTAGCTGAGATGATGTGAAGATTAGCTGACTGGCTTGCGCCACGGTAGGGCATGTCCATTACATGGCCTTGGTGCCAATCCCGATAATCTTTTTCCAAATCCCGATGCTCCGCGGTCAAAAAAATCCCGCATCTTTTGGAAATGCGGGACAAGGTAAAATAACGTTTGGCTTATTGTTTTTTTGCACCTGCAGGTCTTGCGTTGCCCGCCGGTCTCGTTGCAGCGCCTTCGTTTTGCAATGCACCCGCCGGTAACTTCACATTCAGCTTTTTGGCCACCAACGGAATCAGGTTATCGCCGGGAGGCG
The DNA here is from genome assembly GCF_007970805.1 of Flavisolibacter ginsenosidimutans. GTDB lineage: Bacteria > Bacteroidota > Bacteroidia > Chitinophagales > Chitinophagaceae > Flavisolibacter > Flavisolibacter ginsenosidimutans. The sequence goes on from NZ_CP042433.1 coordinate 3,378,173, forward strand.
CCACCAGCAAAGCTTCCTGACGGTACACAAAAGCATAGCCGTTGTCTTTGGCTACCTGGTTCAACGCCGCATAAACTTTTTGGTAAACGGGCGCCAGCAATTCCTGTTGCTTGTTTTGCATGGCTTGTTGCGAGATTTGTTGCCAGTTTTGCACCTGGTAGGTGATGGCTTCCAAATCGCGGCGGTATTGTCTGCGGGTTGCCTGCGGTATTTTGGTCGAATCGGTTTTGTTCAACAGGCTGTCTTTGTAATTGTAATCCTGAATGATGGATTGAAATTCGGTGTTGATGGAGTCAACCTGATACCGTTGCAACAGGGTATCAATCTTTCCCACTTCCGGCATCAGCGAAAGCATTTCTTCGATAGAAAAGTAGCCGGTTTTTTGTCCCTGCACCTTCATGCTGCTGGCGCCCAGAATCATGATAGCTGCCAGGAAAAAAAGTTTGAACTTGTTCATTGAGATTTTTTTTGTGATGTTGTTTTTATGATAGCTGATTGTTTTTCGTCTTGTACGAAAAAAATTTGAACCTTTTATTTGATTCCCAATTCACGCAGCACGTCGTCGCTCTTTTCCAGTTTGGGGTCGGCAAATATAACGGTAATGCCTTCACTTTTATCCAGCATAAAATCATAGCCGCGCTGCACGGCTAATTTTTGCACGGCGTTATAAACCTTGTCCTGCACGGGTTTGATGAGTTCTTGCCTTTTCTTAAACAAGTCGCCTTCAAAGCCAAAACGTTTGCGTTGTAAATCGCGCAGGGCTTTTTCCTTGTTGAACAATTGGTCTTGCCGCTTGCGTTTTAATTCATCGCTCAACATGACTTGCTCTGCATCAAAGTCTTTATACATCTTGTCCAGTTCTGCCTGCATGTTATCAATTTCTTTTTGCCAGCCCGCCGCCACGTCGTCCAATTGTTTTTGCGCGGCTTTGTATTCCGGCATCTTGTCCAAAATATACTTCGTGTCAATGACGGCATATTTCTGGGCGAAGCCAGCAAATGCAAAACCCAAAAGGCAAGCAACAAAAAACAATTTTTTCATGGCGTGTTTGTGTTTGTTATTTGGAAGGCCGCGCCTGGGCACGGCCCTACTTAGTAACTTATTAACCTATTAACTTATCAACTTTACTCCGGTTCCATGCCCAGCATAAAGGTAAACCGCGCCGCATTTTTCAAACCGGGATTAGCCGGTGTAATGCGGTCTAAGCCTACGCCATAATCAAAGCCCAACAAGCCAAACATGGGCAGGAAGAAACGCATACCCACGCCCACGCTGCGCCGCAATTTAAACGGATTGTAGTCTTTAAAGTTGTACCATCCGTTGGCGGCATCAAAAAACGTAAGCGCATAAATGGTGCTGCCCGGGTTTGTTACCAGCGGGTAGCGCAACTCCATCGAATACTTGTTAAAGATGGTGAAGAACTTCGTTGTGCTGGTTTGATCGGAATTGTTCACCGACGGATCGGATACGTCAAACACAGGATAGCCGCGCAGCGAAATGATGTCGTAACCCAGGATACCGTTCGTGTTTGTCAAACCATCGCCACCCAATTGAAAGCGTTCAAAGGGTGAGAAGTCAAGCTTGCTGTTGTAACGGCCCATGAAGCCGTACTTGGCAGCCAATTTTAACACAAACTGGCGGTTCTTGTCTTCGCCGCCGGGCTTGCCCAGCGGTACATACCATTCTGAGTTAAAGCGCCACTTGTGGTACTCCGGCGTTTTATACGGATTGGCGGAATTGACAAGGTTTTTGTTGAACAAAGAATACGGCGGCGTAAATTGTACCGTAGCCGAAAAGTTAGAGCCGCTGCGCGGGAAGGTAGGATCAAACACCGACGAACGCTGCAAGCCCAAACGGAAACTGAAGTTGTTTGACGTTCCCTTGCTCAAGCCCTGAAAAATGGCATAATTGTTCAGGTCGTAACGGGTGTATGTCAGCGAATACACAAGGCTAAAATAATCATCAGGCCATTTCAATTGCTTGCCCAGCGACACAAAGACCGAGGTTGTTTTCAGGTAGCTTGTATCAGTGCCTTTGTCGTAAGTTCCGGTAAGATAATTATACGTGCCGTTGGAGTACTTGCTCGAACTGGCGCCCAGCGTGAGCGAATTGCGTTTCTTTCCGCCCAGCCAAGGTTCGGTAAACGAGAAATTATACGAATGATAGAAACTTCCGTTCGACTGGTAGCGCAAGCTCAGTTTCTGGCCATCGCCCATTGGCAAAGGATCCCAGGCTTCTTTCTTGAAGAAATTCTTAATGGAGAAGTTGTTGAAGGTAACGCCCAGCGTACCGGTAAAGCCCACGCCGCCGCCAAAACCCGCCGAGAGTTCCAACTGGTCGGATGATTTTTCCTCCAGTTCCCAGGTGATGTCCACGGTGCCGTCTTCCTGGTTGGGTACAACGTTGGGATTAATTTTTTCCTGGTTAAAATAGTTCAGTGCGCCCAGTTCGCGTTGCGAACGAATGAGGTCGGAGCGGCTAAACAAATTACCGGGCACGGTGCGCAATTCGCGGCGAATGACGTAGTCTTTTGTTTTGTCATTGCCCGTAATGTTGATGTTGCGGATGCGGGCCTGCGAGCCTTCGGTGATGCGCAGTTCGTAATCAATCGTGTCGTTGTACACGGCGGTTTCCACCGGCTCTACGCGAAAGAAAAGATAGCCTTCATCCATGTACAAGCCACTGATGTCGCCGCCTTCGGGAGAGAGTTGTTTGCCGAGGCGTTTGTTCAATAGTTCGATGTTGTACACGTCGCCTTTGTGAATATTGAGAATGGCCGTGAGAACCGAGTCAGGATATTTGGTATTTCCCTTCCAGGCCATGTTGCCAAAATAATATTTGTGGCCTTCTTTCACTTTGATGTGCACTTGCATACGGTTGCCCTCTGTGTTGAGGGTTTGGGTATCGGCAATAATTTGCGCATCGCGATAGCCAAGCGAGTTGTAGTAAGTCAGGATTTTGTCCTTGTCCTCTTCGTATTTGTTGCGCTCAAACTTGGCGCCGGTAAAAGGCCGAAAACGGAAGTAAGGTTCGAGATAGGTTTTTGTTTTGGACGGCGAAAGGAAAGCGTAATTGCTGACAAACTCGTGCAGCGATACCTGCGGTATGGAGCCGTAAACCGGTGTAATTTCTGCGGGCTTAAATTGAAGCCGTCCTTTTTCCTTGGTTGACATTTGTTTTTTGAGCGAAGCGTTGGACACGGCTTCGTTGTCGTAAAACACAATGTCGCTCACTTTTACCTTCAGGCCTTTGTCCACGTAAAAGGTCAGCAAACGCGAGTTAGCCAGTGTGCGGTCGGGTGATTCCTGGATACGCACCTGCGTATTTAAGTAACCTTTTTCAGCAAAGAATTTTTTGATAACGTCAACCGCGTTGCGTTTCATGTTTTCTGTGATGATGGTGGACTTGGCCAAGCCAATCTTACCCTGCAATTCTTCTACTTGCCCTTTTGTAACGCCGATGAATTTAAAGTTGGCCAACCGCGGTCTTTCCTGCACAGCTATTTCAAGGTCAATATTATTGCCGTCAACGGCCGTGATGAAAACTTGTGCGTTGGAGAAGAGGCGTTGTTTCCAAAGATTGGTGATGGCTTTTGAAAAAGCTTCGCCGCCGGGCAGCAAAACTTTGTCGCCCGATTGCAGGCCGGAGATGGAAAGCACGATGGCCGTATCAAGCGTATTCAATCCGGAAACTTTTACCGAGCGAATGATGTATTCTTTGGGAATTTTATTGGCGTTGATGTTGAGCAGATCCGGGTCAACCGATGTGACTTTGGTGGTATCAACTTGTGCAAAGGACGCAGCGCCGAGGAGCACGAAAGCAAAAAGAAAAGAGGCGGATAAAAATCGTTGCATGTTGAATTTTTCTATCGGTAAAAGCTGTTGGAAAAGCAGTTTGGGGAGCAAATTAGGAGGAAAATTTAAAGAGGATTGTTAAAGAAACCCTCTGTCTCCCTAAAGGGAGGACTCGGGTGTATTAAGCTTTACACATACAGCCTTTTCTGAACGAAAAAGAACATACAAACGGATTGCCGGTTGAATAGAATTACAAAACGTAAAAGAGTGCGACGCAACAGACGCTTAACAGTAGCACTGGCCTTTGGCTTATAAAAAAATTGTACTTAAAATCGGTGGCTAAAATAAAAACTCTTCATCCTAGTTCCCCCTTTAAGGAGGCTGAGCTTACTTGAACCGCTTTTTGTTTCCAAACTTGTTGTTGCGGTTGTCGTTGCGTTGTTGTCCGCCACCGTTGTTGCGTTGCCCAAATTTACCGCGTTGCTGCTGACGGCCATAGCCTCCGCGGTTGTCGCGGCCTTCGGGTTGCATGCGGTAAGCTTTTACGTAAGGCGTGTTGGTAAACTCAAGTTGCCCTTTTGTGATGTTGTTTAATTCGCTTTGAATGGCGTCGTCGTGCACGGTGTCTTTGTGCCAGTTGGTGTAAGCCAGCTTCATGTAATAGGCAATGGCGTTGGCAAAGCCCTGGCGTTTTTCGGGAGCTTCTTCGTTTAAGGCTTTGTCGATCACCAATTCCAGGTTTTTGCCCAGGTGCGAAAACTTGGGATAGCGCTTGGGATAAGGCAAAGGGCCGGGCTTGGCCTTGTAGGTTTCTTTTTGGGGAATGGGATAAGGTGAATCAACGTCCAACTTAAAGTCGGAAACGTAAAAAAGGTGATCCCACAATTTATGGCGAAAGTCCTCGACGTTTTTGAGATGCGGATTTAAAAAGCCCATCAACTCAATGACGACCTGTGCCTGGCGCTGGCGGCGCTCCCGGTCTTCGATGGTTAATAAATGCTCCACCATTTTTTGAATGTGGCGGCCGTATTCCCGCATCGTCAGGTGATTTCTCGTGGTATTGTATTCCATTGAGACAAATGTAGGCAACGAGGCGGATGGTGCAAGGGTTTTATGAAATTTTGTGACGGATAATCGTTGGCCGTTGGCCGTTGATTGTTGGCCGAAGAGAGATTGAAAACGATCAATGAACAACGGTCAACAATCAATTATCCGTCGTCCTTCCACTGCCACAAATGCCGGCAAGCATACGTACGGTAAGGGCTCCATTTGGCGGCAATGGCCTGCATCTTTTGCTTAAACTCTTTTTTGTTGCTGTCGTCGAGCTTATAGAGTTTTTTCATGGCCGACTGAATGCCGTAATCGTCTACGGCAAAAACGTCTTCGCGGCCGAGTGTGAACATGAGCAGCATCTCTACCGTCCAGCGGCCTACGCCCTTGATTTGCGTGAGCAGTGCAACGATTTCTTCGTCGCTCATCTTTTTTAGTTTTTTATCATCCAGTTTGTGCTCAATGGCAAACTGTGCCACGTTTAAAACGTATTGCGTTTTGGCGTTGCTCAAGCCAATGCCGCGAAGAGTTTCGAAAGGTGTTTCAGCAATTTGCCGTGGCGTTGGTTCTTTGCCGCCGTACAAATCTAAAAAGCGGTGAAAAATAACCTTGGCTACTTTGGTAGAAAGTTGCTGGCTCATGATGGAAGCGCACAAGCGAAGCGGAATGTTTTTGCGCGGCGTGAGTTCAACGGGATCTTGTTCGGAAAGAACCTTGCGCAGCTTGGTGTCTTTGGAAAGATGTTCAATGTAGTTCATGAATTAAACCTGTATTTGCAAGATTTGGGAAACCCGGAAAAATAAATTTATCAACCTTTCTGTTTGTAAGAAAAGTGATGCACGATGGCCCCGATGAAATGCTTCGGGCAGAAAAAGATGAACTACTTATCATAGGCAAAGTCTGCCAGTTCTGTCAGTTCTTTTTCAATTTGGCTTCTCCATGCCGCTTGCTTTGCTTCGTTTGTACCAAAATTTGTTTCTTCATCATACATTACCCGTCTTTGGGCAAACGCCGAGATGAATTGTTTATTTAAATCGGCCCCAATGTTGACATTCTTAAGAAACTGTTTTCGGTTCTCCCGTAAAGCCTTTCGAAACTGCCGGGTATAAATTTCAGCCAAATCAAAAAGCGTTTGCTGGTACCTTAAGTTTTGCGCAATGTCTGCCGTCGTATCAATCCATGAGGCAGCCGGCATGAAATAATTGTGTACTTTTTTGTTGAAATTTTTAGTAAGAAAGCTAAAACCGTTCACTTCGTAATCAATGGTGAATTGTGCAAACGAAGGCGTGGACGCGGCACTTTTTGTTTTAATGGAAAAGTCGTCTACGGTCAATCTTTTTGCATTGCTCCAAAGCAAATAACCTTTTGGTTGCTGTGCACAAAGCGTATGCGCAAAACACACGCAAAGAAGAAACACGTAAAACTTATCCTTTAACATACTGTGCTTTTCTATTGTCAACAGACAATTAATGTTGTTTCATGCATCGTCAACTTAAGCTCCAACTCATGCCGCCGTCTTTTTCATCTTTTAGCTGAACGCCGATTTCAGCCAACTGCTTTCTTATTTTATCGGATGTAACCCAATCTTTTTTTGCACGGGCTTCTTTGCGCAGGGCAATCAAAACCTCCATCACGCCTTTTAATTTATCCGTCTCACCTTCGGCTTCAGTTGTCAACCCCAAAATATCTTCCACAAAGGTTTTCATTTTGGATTGCAACAGAGCAAAGGTTTCGGCAGACAAAGCATCGGTTGAAATTTGTTTGTCTTTGATAGAGTTGATCACCGGCACCAGCTCAAACATGTTGGCCAGCACTTTGGCCGTGTTGAAATCATCATCAATAAATTCATCAAACTCGTTTACCAGCCGCACCACTTTTTCATCCAATTCAGATGGCGGATGAGAGATGACGGATGACGGGGTGTGTGTGTTGCTGTCATCCTTGTACTGCTTCAGCCACTCGTAGGCTTCCATCAATCTTTTCAATCCTTTCTCCGCGGCCAGCAAAGCATCGTTGCTAAAATCAAGCGTGCTGCGGTAATGCGTTTGCAAAACAAAAAAACGCACCGTCATGGGCGAATACGCCTTCTCCAATTGCGGATTGTCGCCGCTGAACAACTCCGTTAGTTTGATGACGTTGTTGTAGCTCTTGCCCATCTTGCGGCCGTTAATGGTGATCATGTTGTTGTGCATCCAGTAGCGCACCGGCGGCGTGTGGTTGCAGATGGTGCTTTGCGCAATTTCGCTTTCGTGGTGCGGAAAAAGAAGGTCCATGCCGCCGCCGTGTATGTCAAATTGCGCACCCAAATATTTCGTCGCCATCGCCGAGCACTCGATGTGCCAACCGGGGAAGCCTTCGCCCCACGGGCTTTTCCAGCGCATGATGTGTTCGGGCGGCGCGGCTTTCCATAAAGCAAAATCGGCGCGGTCGTGTTTTTCTTCCTGACCTTCTAACGTTCTTGTTGTTTCCAGCAAATCATCCAGCACACGGCCGCTTAATTTTCCATACTCGTGACCTGCCGCATATTTTTTTACGTCGAAATAGACGCTGCCGTTCACTTCGTAGGCATAACCGGCTTTGATGATTTCTTCAATCATTCCTATCTGTTCAACAATATGCCCGGTGGCAGTCGGTTCAATGGTCGGATCGAGGTTGTTGAACTTGTGCATGGCCCAATGATAGAGGTTGGTGTATTTCTGTACCAACTCCATTGGCTCCAATCTTTCTATTTGTGCTTTTTTGGAAATTTTGTCTTCGGCTTCCCGGCCTTCTTCTTCAAAATGCCCGGCATCGGTAATGTTGCGCACGTACCGCACCTTGTAACCCAAATGCAAGAAGTAACGGTAAACCACGTCGAACGTGATGTAGGGCCTTGCATGACCAAGATGACTTTCGCCGCTAACCGTTGGGCCGCACACGTACATGCCTACGTGGCCCGGCGTGAGGGGTTCAAAAACTTCTTTCTCCCGTGTATAAGAATTGTAAACGCGTAAACTCATATGAATTTTGATAACTGCACGTAAAAATTAAGGCAAGCAAAGAAACAAAGATCAGCAACAACAGCAGAAAAGAAGACGAGGAGCGTTCATGATGCGCCAAAGATAGGGGCTTATTTTTTCAGCCGCACATCGGTTACCAGCATGTAATGATCGGAAAGCATACGCACAATCCGGTTGAATTGTTTGATCTCGAAATCTTTTGTGGCGAACAGGTAATCAATGCGCAGCGTTGGCGAAATATCAACGTAGGTGCGGCCCACGCCAAAACCTTTCTCCAAAAAAATGTCCTGAAACTTATCGTTCTTGATGGTGGCGTAAGCGTAGGAATTGGGCACGTCGTTAAAATCGCCGGTAAGAATGGTTGGATAAGGATCGTTGGAAAGCATTTCGCTGATGATGCCCGCTTGTTCTTTGCGCACCACCATGGCGCGGCGCACCTTGCCAAAGATGCCGCGGGAACTGCGAAGCGGATTTGTTTGGCCTTCCTTTATTTCTTCAATGTTGTCGAAGTCTTCTTTTTTGAAAGCCAGCGATTGCAGGTGCGTGGTATAAACGCGAAAGGTATCGTTGTTGTGAACGATATCCGCATGAAGCAGGGTTTCGGGATAAGCAGCGTGCGGAAAATTAACCTTGCCGCTGTCAATGATGGGCAGCCTCGAAAAAATGGCGTTACCAAACCATTGCTTGTTGCCGTCGTTGCGCCAGGCAAAATAGTAATGGGGATAGCCAAGCTCTTTTATTATATATGCCAGGTTGTTGTAGTAAGCCGTATCGGTAGAGGTGAAAAACTCCTGAAAGCAAAGAACGTCGGCGTTCTGTTCTTTGATCTGGTCCATCATCTTCAACCTGATTTGGCTGCCCCGGTTGTTGTTACGGTGTTGCTCAATGAAGCGGGCCACGTTCCAGTGGGCAATGCGAACGGTGTCTTTGTCCTTTTGATAATTGAATTTTTGCGTGGTATTGAAGGCAAAAAACAGGGCAATACTTTTGTAGCCGACAAGTAGCGGAAGCAGCGAAAGCAAAACAAAACGCGGCTTAAACACCAGCCAGAAAAAAATAAAGGCAACAAGTGTGATGGCGATAAGAACAAAGCCCAATCCCAAGAGCGAAATGGCCCACCATCTCGCGGGGTCCAGCTCGGGTGCAAGGCAAGCCAATAAAAACACCACGGAAACAGTGATGTTGAGCGCAAGAAAAACACCCTTTGTAATGCGGCGGTAGGTGGCCATTGCTGCAAGATAAAAATTGAAAGCTGAACGTTCAAACCCCGTTAATCGTTTTGCTCGTTGTGATACACATCGTTGTGCACACAGGCTTGTACAAAAAAGCCGCGGAACACTCCAGCGGCTTTTTTGCAATCATGAAAAAATCGTGTTTAAAGAAGGTCTTCCTGGCTGGCCCTTTTCAACATTTCTTTTTCGTCGTCGCTCAGCGAATTATATCCCTTCTGCGAAATCTTGTCCAGAATTTCATCAATGCGTTGCTGTGTAACAAGGTTTGCTTTTTTGTAGGGCTGCACCTTGCTGTTGTAGTAAAGCGTCGTTTTCGGAGAAGTTCCTTTACTGGGTTTATCGGGGTTAAACAAGTTGTTCACCCAATCAAAGAAACTGTTCATCCATCCCCCCCAGTTGTGGCCGCGCTGCAGAGCCATCACAAAAGCATAACCCATGGCCGCGCCACCCAAATGCGCAATGTGACCGCCTGCGTTGCCAAAAGGAATGCCGGCCAGATCAACAAGAAGATAAATAAGCGTAATGACCCAAAGCGGAATGCCGCCGTTGAGCATGGGAAAAATGCGATAGCCCGGCGCCAACACGGTAGTGCCAATGGCAATGGCCATTACTGCTGCCGATGCGCCAAAGGCTTCCGACACGGGCAGCGACGGCTTCAAGGCTGGAATGAAATTGAAAGCCAAAACGTAGAGGGCCGCGCCAGCCAGTCCGCCGTAGATGTAAAGCGGAACAAGGTTTTTGTTGCCGGTTAAATCCTGAAGAATGTAGCCAAAGGCCCAAAGCCAAAGCATGTTGCCCACGATGTGCCAGATGCTTACCGTGTCGTGTACAAACATGTGCGTGAGCAGAGTCCAGGGGCGGGTAACGAAAGTATCCACGTCGGCGGGCAGCGTAAACCACCGGAAAATTTGCTCGTGAAAAAGTCCCACGCCCTGCGTATTAAAACTGAAATAATAAACAACTTTGATGAAAGCGAGAATGGCAAAAATGCTCAGGTTTATGGTCAGCAACAGGGTCAGGCTATTGCCGTCCTGACCTATGGAGAGTTTGGATTGATTGCGTTGTTGGTAATAACTCATACAAATATCATTTCAGCAATTTATCTGCCACATTAATAAAACCGGCGGCGGTCGGTTTTGTTCCAAAGCAACACCAGAATGATACCCGTTACGGCACCGCCAAGATGCGCAAAATGCGCAACGTTATCGCCTGCAGAATTTTTGATACCGAGCCAGAGTTCAAGTCCGGCATAAATAAGAACGAACCATTTTGCTTTAAGGGGTAAGAGAAAGTAAACATAGATCATGGTGTTTGGAAAAAGATAGCCAAAAGCCGCCAAACAACCAAATACCGCTCCCGATGCGCCCAACGTAGCCGTGTTCACCCGAAACTCGGGCGATTCAAGGTACAGCGCCTGTTGATCTGCCGGGAGCGAACGAAAAACCTTCATCACAGGTTCCATCTCAAAATAGAGAACGCCAAGGTGCAAAAGCGCTGCACCCAAGCCGCAAGCCATGTAAAAAATTAAAAACCGCTTCGCTCCCCAACTGTTCTCCAGCTCGCGGCCAAACATCCACAGGGCAAACATGTTGAAGAAAATATGGTCGAAGCCGCCGTGCATGAACAGGTGCGTGATGAGCTGATGCGGCTTAAAAAATACCGAATGCACGTCGTGCAGCGCAAAAAGGTTATCCAGGTCAACCGTTTTGCTGTTTTGAAAAGTTAGCTGGGCCAAAAACACCAGCACGTTAATGATGATCAGGTTTTTAACAACGGGCGGAAAAGGATTGGGTCTGTAGTATCTGAATTCGCTCATCTTATCTTCTTTTTAGCTGAACAACGTTTTCAATGTGGTGCGTGTGCGGAAACATGTCAACGGGCTGCACTTTTGTTACCGCGTATTTTGCGTCTAACAGCGAAAGGTCTCTTGCCTGCGTAGCCGGGTTACAACTCACGTACACCACAGTTGGCGCTTCCATGTCTAAAATTTTCTCTACCAGTTTTGTGTGCATCCCGGCTCGCGGCGGATCGGTGATGATGACGTCGGGCTTTCCGTGCGCCGCGAAAAAATCATCGTTGCAGACTTCAATCACATCGCCGGTAAAAAATTGCGCATGGCCAATACCGTTGAGCAAAGCATTTTCTTTTGCGTCCTGCACAGCCGCGTCAATGGCTTCCACACCGATAATTTTTTTGGCGCCGCGGCTGCAAAAAATACCAATGCTGCCCGTGCCGCAATACAAATCATACAGGGTTTGCGAACCGTTCAACTCCGCAAAATGGCGGGTGATTTGGTAGAGTTTCTCTCCTTGCTTTGTGTTGGTTTGAAAGAAAGACTTCGGCCCGATTTTAAACCGGAAATCTTCAAGCTTTTCCTCCACGAAGCCTTTGCCTTTGTACACAACCGGCTCCTGGTCGTAAAGCGAATCGTTCCATTTCAGATTAACCGTGTACAAGAGCGTGGTAATGTCCGGAAAGTTTTTCTCAACGAAAGAAAGAATTTCCTGCCGGCCTTTTTTGTCGTCTTCGCCAAACACAACGTTCACCATTACCTCGCCGGTGGTGCAGATGCGGAATTGCAAATTGCGCAACAAGCCTTTGTGTTCGCGAAAATCATAAAAGCTGTAGCCCTTTTGGAAAGCAAAGTCCCGCAGTGCATTGCGAAGCGCATTTTGCGGCTCGGCCTGCAGCCAGCACTTTTCAATTTGCACCACTTTGTCAAAAAAGCCTTTGGCATGAAAGCCCAGTGCACCCGCTACCCCACCCGCCCCTGAAGCGGTCGGGGGTGCCAACGCACTGACCTCGCTTTCCGACGATTTTGCTCCATTGGCAGTGTTTTCGACAAGCGAGGGCTGCGCGGCCGGCAAGCCTTCTTTAGGAGGTTGGGGGGTAAATTCTTTTGTGCTAAAGGTGAACTCTAATTTGTTGCGATAGAATTTATCTTCCTGAGCTCCAACTATCGGTAAAAATTCCGGCAATTGTATTTTGCCAATGCGACTGAGATTGTCTTTTACCTGCTGGTGCTTGTACTGGAGTTGTTTCTCGTAGGGCAACATTTGCCACTGGCAACCGCCGCACACGCCAAAGTGCCGACAAAAAGGCTCGGCTCTTTCTTTTGAATAGACGTGAAATTTTAAGGGCTGTCCTTCGGCCCAATCCTTTTTATTCTTGCCCAACCGAAGGTCCACTACGTCGCCGGGCACAGCGCCTTCAATAAAAATCACTTTGCCGTCGCGGCGGGCCAGGGACTTGCCCTCGGCCGCGTAAGCCTCTACCAAAACCTGTTCTAAAACCGTATCTTTTTTCTTCTTTTTCACAGGCGGTAAAAATACAGCCGAATCAACTGCTGCCTCTTTCAAAAAAGAAAGAGCAGCGGTTTTAACAACTGCTTCGGTATCGTGGTCCGTTGGTTGTTGGCCGATGTTCATAGAGAGCGTTCACTATCAAGCTGCCTGCGAGCAACGACCAACGGACAACCCTTCTCTCTCACCGATGGAACGACCGGGTTTAACAATTAACCCTGCTTAACGGCACATGCCTTACGGCCGTAAACCTTAAATTTGCAAGCAAATCCAAACAGCGTATGAAGTTTGAGAAAATCCACAACAAAGGCCAGGCACAGCTCTTCGAGAATCCTGTGTTGGAATTTTTTACCAAGGGACACCCCCTGGTCATCTGGGGCATGTACCTTCCCTTCATTGTCGGTCTTCCCATTTATGCCGGCCGCGAACTTGGATTTAGCGGCGGCAAAATAGCCGCATGGTTTATCGGCGCCATGTTCTTCTGGACATTTTTTGAATACCTGGCGCACCGCTATGCTTTTCATCTCAGTCCGAAGGGTCAACGCACCAAGAAGTTTGTGTACATCATGCACGGCAATCACCATCACTATCCCCGCGACCGTCAGCGCCTTTTTATGCCGCCGCTGCCAAGCCTTATCCTGGCTTCGGCTTTGTTCGTTGTTCAATACCTCATTTTAAAAGAAAACGTCTTTGTTTTCTTCCCGGGCTTTATTCTGGGCTACCTGATGTATGCTTCCATGCACTACGCCATTCACGCCTGGAACCCGCCGTTTAAATGGATGAAACCCTTGTGGCGCAACCACCACCTGCATCATTACAAGGACGAAGAAAAAGGCTTTGGCGTTAGCTCCACCATCTGGGACCTTGTCTTCGGCACCATGTTCGATTTGAAAAAGGAAAAAGAAGACAAGGCAAAAGTGCAGGAACTGATGTTTGAGAAGAAGCGGCAGGCGGTTGGCTAATCGCTTTTAGCTTCAATATTTTTAAACGGCCTGTTCGGAAGAACGGGCCGTTTGTTTTTTACGAATGGTATTTTTGTGAGCTTGGAGCTCGCAGCCAAAAGCTTGCGGCTTGATTTACTATGGGTCAAAAAAAACTGGTGCGCTTTGCCGAGTTGGAAACCTTTTCGAACGTGTTGCAATACCCCGAAAACACGCAAGGCACATGGAATACGTTTTTCGAAAACAGAAACCCGCTGGTGTTGGAACTGGCTTGTGGCAAAGGCGAATACACAGTAGGCCTTGCGGAACTTTATCCAACTAAAAATTTTATCGGTGTTGACAAGAAGGGAAACCGTTTGTGGGTGGGTGCAAAAAAGGCCATCAATCATCACCGGCGGAACGTAGCCTTCCTGCGCATCCAGATCGAACAAATAGAACAATACTTTGGGACCGAAGAAGTGGACGAAATCTGGATTACTTTTCCCGACCCGCAGCTTCGCATTTCCAAGGCAAAAAAGCGGCTGACGCATCCGCGCTTTTTGCGCAGCTATTTCCAAATTTTAAAACCCGGCGGAAAAATTCACCTCAAAACCGACAGCCCCGATTTGTACAACTTCACCAAAAAAGTGGCCGGCATGTACGGCTGCAAGATTTTGCAGGACGTTGACGACGTTCACGCCGCACCGGGCCTGCGGCAGGAACTTTACATTAAAACACATTACGAAAGCCTTGACATTGCCGGCAGCAACCGCGTGCATTATCTCTGTTTCTCTTTGCCGGAACATTTGCCCTCGCCGCTTTTGGACAAAACCCTGCAACAACAATTGCGCGATGAAGCAGGGATGGATTGAAGGCGAAGATTATTACGTGAGCGAAGCCGGGCTGGTAGTTTTTACTGCCAAATATTTACTGGAACGAGGCTATTGCTGCGGCAACGGCTGCAAACATTGTCCGTACAATTTTGAAGCCGTTGCCGAGCCCAAACGGTCGTATCTTTTAGCAAACAGAAAAGAACACGAGCTTTAAAGCACGAATTACCCCAATGTTTATGGCGAAAGAAAAACGTCCTGCACAAGAATCTTTAAAAAGCATAAAGCCATCCGGCAAAAAAGACGAAAGTTTTTTTGAGCAGGTGTTTGACGTGGTGCGGCTGATACCGAAAGGAAGGGTAACGTCATTCGGCGCAATAGCCGCTGCGCTGGGCACAAAGCTGTCGGCGCGGATGGTGGGCTGGGCCATGAATTCGGCACACAACGTAAAACCAAAAGTGCCGGCGCACAGAGTGGTCAACAGAAACGGAATGTTGAGCGGCAAAATGCACTTTGCTACACCCACGCAAATGCAGGAATTGTTGGAAAAAGAAGGCGTGAAAGTGGCGGATGATAAAGTGGTGGATTTTGAAAAAAGATATTGGGATCCGGCCACCGCGCTTTCGCTTTAAATGAAGTTTGAAATTGCCATTTTATTATTGTTTATTCGTATCCACTTAATCTGAAATTTCTTCCTTGACACAGGACGGAAGCGAAGCCAAACAAAACCACTTTTGCATAACGCACAACCGGACCTGTTTATGAATCATCCACGCTTCGCAAATAGTAAACACCTGCTTTGCACAGCCGCATTCCAGCTTTTCGTCTTTGTTCTTTTTGCGCAAAACAAAACTTATTACGTAAGCCCCGCGGGCAACGATGCGAACGACGGCCTGACAACGGGCACCGCCTGGCAAACCACGGCCAAAGTGAGCGGCTTTTCTTTTCAACCCGGCGATAAAATTCTTTTTGAAGGCGGCCAAACCTTTACCGGCTTTCTCGAATTTGGAAACGACGACAACGGCACGGGCAAGGCAACCGTCAATGCCAACACGACAACCGGCTTGTATGCCTACAACGTGGGCGGCATGGAAGTGCAAAACCTCGTTTTTACCGCCAACGGCGCCACCAACAACACGGCCAACGGCGTAGAGTTTTACACGGATCAAACCGTGACCAACCTTGACCACATTGTGGTGAACAACGTGGAAGTTTACGGCTACGGCGGCAGGGGTATTTTGGTTGGCGGCTGGGGCACCACAAAAGGCTACAACGGCGTTCGCATTACCAACTGCATTGCCCGCAACAACGGCCGCGCCGGCATAGAAATTTATCATTCGTCGTTGCAGTATATAAACACCAACGTTTACGTGGCTTATTGCCGTGCTTATCAAAATGACGGCCGGAGCGATTTCACCGCAAACTATTCCGGCAGTGGAATTATTGTTAGCGGCTCTGACGGCGCATTGGTGGAATATTGCGAAGCCTTTGAAAACGGAAAAAACAACGGCGGAACAGACGGCGGCCCGATTGGCATTTGGTTTCACAACCTGAAAAACGGTACCATCCAGTTTTGCGAAAGCCATCACAACAAAGCCGGGCTGAACGCCGACGGCGGCGGTTTTGATTTAGACGGCGGATGCCAAAATTGTACGGTGCAATATTGCTACAGCCACGACAACGAAGGCGCGGGTTACGGCCTGTTTGAATACGGATCGGACAACGCCTTTACGAACAACGTTGTCCGCTACAACATCAGCCAGAACGACGGCCGGAAGAACGACTACGGCGGCATCGCGTTGTGGGGTGTGGATGCTTCGCACAAAATCACCAACACGGAGATATACAACAACACGGTTTACGTGAACAACGCCGCCGTTGTAAACGGCACGCCTTCAGCCGTTATGATCTTAAACGACAACGCTTCACAAATTCATCTACGAAACAATATTTTTTACGTAACGGGCGGCGCCAACATGCTTGACGCGGCTACCACGGCCGATGTATCTGCCATCCTTTTTCAAAACAATAATTACTATGCGGAAAGTGGTGGCAATTTTTTGTGGGGCGTGAACACCTATACAACGCTCAACGCCTGGAAAGCCGCAGCCACAGGCCAGGAAATGCTAAACGCAACATCAGTAGGCAGTGCGGCAAATCCGTTGTTGGTAAACGCGGGTGGTGGTGGAACTATCGGGCCGGCTTCGGGTGGCGATCTGCTTGCGTTAACGGCCTATCAGCTTCAAGGTTCTTCCGCGTTAATTAATGCCGGATTAAATCTCTCGTCCTTGTTCGGCATTAATCCGGGCACGAGAGATTTTTACAACAATCCCATCCCAATAAACGGGGCTTATGACATAGGTGCGCATGAGTTTGGATACGTTGCTTTGCCCGTTTCATACATTACACTTACCGGCCGGCTTTCAGAAAAAACCTTGTACGTAAGCTGGATGCTCAACAGCACCAGAACGGTTGAAAAAGTTGTTGTGGAAACAAGTACAGACGGACGAAACTTTCTGTCCTTGAAAGAATACAATGGCCTTAACCAACTTCAGGCTGCAGAAAGTATAGCGGGTAATTTCCCGAACGTTTTGTTTTGTCGTGCGAAGGCCGTTGGCAAAACCGGCGAGGTCGAATACTCGAAGATTGTGCGCCTGCAAAAAAGCAGTTTGCAAAACACGCTGAACGTTTACCCGGTTCCGGCGACCAACACAATTTTTGTTCAATCGGTACTGCCGTTAAAAGCCGGTGTACTGGTGTTGCGCAATGCGGCAGGACAAGTTGTTTTGCAGAAAGAAATTGCGGCAGGTACGACTTCTTTGTCGCTTGATTTGTCTGCGTTGACAAGCGGCGTTTACATGGGCGAGTTAAAAAGCAGTGATGGTTTGCAGCAGGCTTTTAAAGTGAGCAAGCAATAAAAACCTCAGACCAAAAGGTTGCAAGAAAGGCTGCCCAAACAGGCAGCCTCTGATAACCAACTATTGACGGACAGGAGTAAAAACAACCATCCTGTTCCTATTTACGTTTGACAACAATTTTTGGATTTACAAATTCCCCAGAACGTACATCTGTCCTTTGGGCGTGGGGCTTCCGCCTTTTTCCTCCAGCGTAATGGCAAAGGCCTGTGCGTTTTGCACGTTCTTCATTTTTACCAACAGGCGTTTCTCTTTTACCTCGAGCATTCCCAGGTCAATGGGTTTGCCGTTAAGCAAAGCCCACAACTGGTACTGTTTATCCGAGGCCGGTTGCGGCAGGTTGTTCACCATCAGGTAAACGTCTTTGGTTCCGGTGGTGTCCCAAAAGATGGTGGTTTGCGCCTGCGGCGCCATTGCCGTTCCTTTGAGCGAAACCATTTTTACACCCGGCTTCGTCATCATGTCGGCTTGCTGTTGCAAGCTTTCCAATTGCGCGGTTGACTGCTGCAATTGTTTTTCCGTTGCGGCCCGGCTTGTTTCTAATTCTTTGTTCTTTTCGTTGGTTGTGTAAGCCCAGTAGCCAACGCCAAGCAAGCCAACGAAACAAGCGGCGGCCAATAGTTTCCATACGTTCATGCGCCGCACGGGTGCTTGCGAACTTTCATTTTCCAAACCGTTTCCCGCAACTGAGGGCGCAATGACCTGCGCTATTTTCTCTTTCAGATAAGCCGGCGGCGCCACGGCGTCCTGCATGGCTTGCGTCTCCAATGAACGTTCAAACGCATCTCTTGCTCCGGCTATTTCGGGATAGGTTGCACACAGTTGCTCGAACTCCTGGCGTTCGGCATCCGTGGCAAGGCCCAGCACGTAGCTTTCCACAATTCCGCTGTTTATGTATTCTTTTACGTTCACTGCAATAGGGTTCTTAATTGTGTAAGGGCAGTCCGGATGCGGGTTTTCACCGTGCCAAGCGGAATGTCCAACGCTTTCGAAATCTGCTCGTGCGTGTATCCCTGGAAGTAGGATAAATCAATGAGCAGCCTCTGTTCGTCCTTCAATTTCTGCAACACCTTTTTCAAACCAAAATCATCCGCACCGGGCTTCACGGTGCCGTAAGCGCCGTCGGCTTCCACGATCGGCTGTTGCCGGCTGCTTTGCTGAAACGATTTTGACCGGGTTTTGTCAATGGCGGCGTTGCGTGCAATGTTGAGCATCCAGGTAAAGAGGCGTCCTTTGCTTTCGTCGTACAGCTCAATTTTGCGCCAGATGTTAACGAAGGTTTCCTGAAGTACGTCATTGCTCACCTCCGCATCCCCGACAATTTGTTTCACGACACTGTACAGCGCACCCGAATAATGGTCATACAAATAACCAAAGGCCTGGTCGTCCTTCGTGCGAAGAGCCGCCACCAGTTCCCGCTCATCGTATGTCTGCTTAATGCCCAATAGTTGGTTAGGGTTTGATGCGGTGAGACATCGGGTTTATTTACGCGTAAAGTTCAATTTTGGATTTGTGAATCAACCCGCCAGCTTTTCGTAGGCCGCCGCGTCCATCAGGTCGTCAATCTCCTGCACGTTTGCGGGCTTCATGCGCACCATCCAGCCTTCGCCGTAAGGATCGGTATTCACCAGCTCGGGATTGCTGTTCAGGGCAGGATTTACTTCGGTAATGGTACCGGCTACGGGCAGGTAAAGATCCGATACAGTTTTCACCGCTTCCACCGTGCCGAAAACTTCGTGAGCATTGAGGTTTTTGCCCACGGTTTCAATTTCAACGTAAACAATGTCGCCCAATTCGTGCTGGGCAAAATCGGTAATGCCAATGACGGCTTCGTCGCCTTCAACTCTAATCCATTCGTGGTCTTTGGTGTAGCGCAAATGATCCGGGTAGTTCATATATCTGGTTTGGTGCAAGATAGGGAAAGAAGTCATTGCGCAAACGAAGGGAGCCGTTTCGTTCGAAGAGCGAATCTTTATGTACCGGTAGTTCGTTTATCCGTTAAGCATTGTTGCGTCGCACACTTGTACGTTCGTTAATCTTATTCGGCAATGTTTCATTTCTTTTACTGATTAATGCGAAGCTTTTAATTCAATCCATACCGGCGCGTGGTCGCTGGTTTTTTCCCAGCCGCGAACCTGCTTGTCAACGCCGCCTCCTTTTAATCTTTTCTCCAGCGAAGGACTCAACAAAAAATGATCAATACGAATGCCGGCATTGCGGCCAAAAGCGTTGCGGAAATAATCCCAGTACGTGTAAATATTTTCGTCGGGATAAAGCTTGCGAATGGCGTCTGTCCAGCCTTGCGCAAGAATGTTTTTGAAGGCTTCCTTGCTTTCGGGTTTGAAGAGCGCATCGTTCACCCAGCGTTCGGGTTTGTAGGCATCTTGATCGGTAGGAATGACGTTGTAATCGCCGGTGAGAACAACGGGCTTGCCGGAATCAATCAGATCCTGTGTGTGTTTGCTGAAACGTTCCATCCACCGCAACTTGTAATCGAATTTTGGTCCCGGTGCGGGATTGCCGTTGGGCAGATAAAGACAACCAACAATTACATCGTCAACGGTTGCTTCGATGTAGCGGCTTTGTTCGTCATCGTCGTTTGCGGGCACGCCGCGTCTCCGCTCTTCGGGCTTTGCACCACGTGATAAAATGGCCACGCCGTTCCAGCTTTTTTGTCCGTGCCACACGGCGCTGTAGCCGGCTTCTTTGATGGCGTCTTCGGGAAATTTTTCCTGCGGCGCTTTGAGTTCTTGTAAGCAGGCAACATCGGGTTTTGTTTCATCAAGCCAGCGAAGGAGAACGGGAAGGCGGGATGAGATGCCGTTGACGTTGTAGGTTGCGATCTTCATACTTGAATAATTGAGTTCTGGCCTTACTTATTTTCTGTTCGCCCTCTTCGCAAGAACTTGTTTAATGAACTTCGGCAGTTCGATATTCTGTTGTTGGGCAATAAGTTTTATTGCATCGTAATATTTGATTTCGTCACCGCTCCATTGCAAGTCAAGCCGTCTTACTTGTTCCATCGCGATATGATTATAGTTGTCAGGAGTTCCCCAATAACACTGCAAACAATCTTTCGGTTGCTTTAATCTTTGCCAGTTCTCACAGTGTTCACAACTCCATGACTTTGCTCTGTTGCAAGAGCCACATAGCAACATAAAATGCTCTGGACTTCTATCCAACGTATCACCGGCTACTTCATAAGGAACGCGGTGGTCAACCTGTAAGTAACGTTCTTCAAATTGACCGTTACATATCTTACAACGTCCACTGCAAGCCTCGTATAGCTGATGCTTGAAATGTTTTGAAAACTGGATGCGGCCTGCAATGCGCCCTGTTTGAATTTGTGTTAAGTCTCCAAATTTGTAAGCTGCTATCCACCTTCCTGTCCTTTCAGACTTTACACGATAAGTTTCTAAGGGAATACCAGCTTCACGAACATCTCTCGCAGCTCTTGGGCCTTGTGTATAACTATGACCGAATTTTTCTTTGTCTTGAAGGTCATCGGTGGTAATAAAGCCATACTTAAGAATGTGGTCAATTACAACTCTTGCCCGGGTGGCCGTGATAGATTGTAAATGCTCTAAAAATTCTTTCGGGTAAGCAGTCTGTTTTTCTTTTTTAGCCATGCGCCGCAAAAAGGTCTATTTGGCAGGATGTAATGCCGGTTAATCTTTGCAAGTCAATTTTAGTAACCAAAGCAGGAGATAAAAATACGGCTTCATAAGTAAACTCACGCCGATTGAGCAATGTAGCCTGCGATGAGCGGCCTGCGTTAATTTCAATCTTAGTGAGATTGAGAGCCGTTGGCAAGGGAAGTCCGTAAGTTTTATCACCGGTTCTTCCATCGTAGCTAAGAATGAACGGCACGTTGCGGCTGTTTAATTCGACGAGCGACACGACAAAATTTTCAAATTCTATGTTGCCGGCGTAGTTAAAGCCCCCATTTACACCCGTACCTTGATAAGGCGGGTCCATATAAACCAAATCCCATTCTGTTGCTCCGTCTAAAACGTTTTGATAATCGTTTGAAAGGATTTCTGTTTTGCCTTTCAAAAGTTGTGACACCCGCAAAATATCATTGCGCATCATTGCAGGATTTCTACCCAATCGTCTTTTATCAGGACTCTGGTTAAATTCTCCTTGTGCATTATATCGTACAGCCGCCTTCACGCATTTTGCCAACAGGAAAAGTAAATATTCTGGCTTTTTTGATTGATTGAATTCATCTCTAATCTGATAATAATATTCTTCTTCATTGCCCAATTGTCCATGCCAGATGTCGTGATAGTGTTTAATAATTGTTTTTGGATTGTTGATAATCGCATCCCAAAGATTTGCCAACGGTTCATTGATGTCATTGACGACAAAACGGTTCGCTTTGAAATAATAAGCAGAAGCAATGGTGATGGCAGCAGAACCGGCAAACGGCTCGATCAAGCGGTTAAAACTTCCAGGAAAGTATCGCAAAATTTGATCAGCGATGTTGCGCTTGCTACCTTGATATGGAATAGGATGTGGTAATTTCATTTTCCAGTCGTTGTTCAAATATAAGCACATCACCACCGAAATCTATCACTCAAACACCTTCTCACTCAAACCCTTGTTAATCTTATAGCCCGTGTAGGTTATCGTTACCGTTCCTTTTTTATTCTTGTTCTTGTCCTCCACCTTTGTTCCGCCCTTGTCGTATTCAAACGTAATGCCTTTGGGCAGTTTGTAATCTTTGGTATTGAAAGAGAAAACAACTTTATCAGCCAGGCCCCAAGCCGTGTATTTGCCGTAAGTCATTTGCACGTCGTAGGTGCCGCTTTCTTTTGTTGTCACCACGGCTTTGCGAATGACCGCGTCTTTTTCGTCAACGTATAAGGTTGAGAGAACCACGTCGCTGTTTTCATTGGTGGGAATGAGTTTTACGATCGTTGTCGTTACGCCGTCAACGATGGCTTTGCCAGCGGCCACCGTTTGGTAACCGCCAACGGGCAGGAGCGAAGCCGTGTTCACGCTCACGCCGCCTTTGGGCAGAATGGAAATGCCACCGGCTTTTTTCACTTTGAACTTGTTGGGCTTTTTAAAATAAACCGTCACGTCCGATTCCTGTGCGTTGATAAAGGACACGTCGAGCTTTAGTTTGCCCGTGGCTTCGTAATCGTTCACCTTTTCCAGCTTGGCTTTTACCTTTTGCAAAAGCGCTTCTTCGGTTTGTGCAAAGGTTGTTGTAACAAGAAATGCGAACAGGAAGGAGAGAAGAATCTTCATAGAAAAGGGTTTAAGAGAGAATGTCCTTTTTGCGAAAGAACCACACCGCCAAAGAAACAAAGAGGGCAATGTGAAAAAGCAGGATGCCCGCCGACTTTAACACTTCACGGTAGTCAACGGGGTTGTCGAAAAAGCCTTTCCAGTTGAGCATGTGATTGGTAAATAAGTAAGGCTTCAGCACGTTAAAAATCGGAATGTCCATCGTGGTTAAGATAGTCATTACAATTACTACACTCATGGCGCCTACAATGGGCCCGATGCTGTTGTCGGCAAACACCGAAAATAAAAAGGCGATGGACGCAACGGTGATCATGCTTAATGCGGCAAAGCCGTATGCGGCCACGTATCGCCAAAGCACGTCGTTGCTGTTGAGCAAAATAAACTGGTCGCTCTTCTGCACCATTAAATCGCTTACACCAAACAAAACCACGGACCCCAGCAAACCCATAACGGCCATGAAGGTGAGTAAACCCAAAGTATAAATTGACGAAGCAAAAAATTTACTCAACATTAGTTGCGTGCGACTCACCGGTTTTGTGACAAGTAAACGAAGTGTGCCCATGTTGGCTTCGCCTGCTACGACATCGCCGGCCACCAAACAAATGAGCAGGGGCACGTGCACCAACAGGGTATGAAGAATAAGATAAAAAACAAAATAGCCGTTGAGCTTTTTGCCTTCAATGTCAAAAGCCGTATTGATGTTTTGCAGCATGAACTCCATGTAACTTTCGCCGTCGGCTTTCATGGCCAATTGAATCAACCCGATGATGAGCGCAATGGCCGCAAAGGCAATGTAGGTGCGTGGCTTCTTGAATATTTTAAACAGTTCAAGCCGTGTAAGCGTCCACATGTTGGTTAGCGGTAGTAAGCGTTAAAAAATAATCTTCCAATGAATGTTTTGCACGAAGCGAGAATACCTGGATGCCCTGCCGCACGAGGTCTTCGTTCAGCGCAGGAATTTCGCGGCGGTGCATTTTTAAAACAAGTCCGCGTCCATTTTGTTGAATCCCTTTGCTCCATTCTGTTGCGTTCAGGAAATTCATTGTACGTTCATCGTTGTCTGTTTCCAAGGCCACCAACGTATCCGAAGGGTTCAGCAAATCACTCACTTTTCCTTCGGCTACTTTTTTGCCGCGGTCAATGATCAACATGCTGTCGGCCATCACTTCTATTTCGCTCAATAAATGCGAGGACACAAAAACGGTTTTGCCATCGTTCTTGCTGAGCGATAAAATGAGGTTGCGCACATCGGCAATGCCTTGCGGGTCGAGGCCGTTGGTGGGTTCGTCAAGAATGATCAACTGCGGATTGTGCACCAGCGCGCAGGCGATGCCCAGGCGTTGTTTCATGCCCTGCGAGAAAGTTTTCACTTTGCTCTCCGCTCTTTCGGCAAGGCCTACTCTCTGCAAGCCTTGCAACAACTCTTTTTTGGTGAGATGAATGCCGCTTAGGCGTGCGAACATGCTCAGATTTTCCAACGCTGTGAGATACTTGTATAAATCCGGCTTTTCAATGATGGCGCCTACGTTGCTCAACACTTCTTTGCGGTGATGCGCCAGTTCTTTTCCCAGGATGGAAATGCTTCCGGCGGTGGGCTGAATGAGCGTAAGCAACATGCGGATGGTGGTGGATTTGCCGGCCCCATTTTGCCCAAGAAAACCGTACACCTCTCCTCCAGACACAGAAAAAGAAAGGCCGTCAACGGCCTGGATGTCTTTGAATGTTTTGCTCAATCCCTTTACCTCAATGATGGACGCCATGCAAACAAAAATACGCGAGGGTTTGTGTGAAGGCTAAAGCAAAGGTTAGCGTTGAGAAGAGGCTGGAGCAACGTTTAATTCATTCAACAGTTCCTTTACTTTTTGTTCTACTAAACTTCTTACTTGTCGAAATTCATCGCCGTCCAAGTGGCGCGGATCGGGAATTTGCCAATCAATGAATTGTTTAGCCGGCATCCACGGACAAGCATCGCCACAACCCATTGTTACCACTGCATCAAAAGGCGCAAAGGCTTTCACTTCATCCAACGATTTTGAATCGTGCGTTGTTAAGTCATAGCCTAACTCTTTCATCACGGCAATGGCTTTTGGGTTAACAACGCCGGACGGTTTAGAACCGGCACTGAAGGCCTCTACGTTATTGCCACCATGAATTTTCGCAAAGGCCTGCGCCATCTGGCTGCGGTTGCTGTTTTCGATGCAAACGAACAAAACTCTAATTGACATACTATTTCAATAAACGGTGAACAAAAACAGCCGACACGCTGCCGGCAATGGGTGCGGTGAGATAAATCCATACATTGTTTAAATAACCCGAGGCCAATGCCGGTGCGAGTGAACGTGCCGGGTTCATAGAAGCGCCACTGACCGGTCCCGCAAACATGGCTTCGAGCAACACGACAGAGCCCACAGCAAGGCCGGCAAGCAGGCCTTTTTCTTTGCCTCTTTCCGAAACGCCAAGAACGGTTAGCATTAAAAACAGCGTGAGAAAGACTTCCATCACCCAGGATTGCGCCGGCGTCCCTGTCGGAATCGTAGCGCCTAAACGCTGCGAATCGGGAAATAAAAATTTTAAAACGAAGCTGGCGCTGATAGCGCCGCCGAATTGGCTACAGACGTAGGGCAGCAATTGTTTTAACGGAAATGTTTTTTGTACGGTAAAGGCAAGGCTAACGGCCGGATTAAAATGCGCTCCCGATTTTTCGCCGAAGGTGTAAATCATTGCCATCACTACCAAACCCCACGTAACGGCGATACCAACGTGCGTAACGCTGCCGTTTTGCGTTTCGTCAACAATGACCGCGCCGGTGCCGCAGAAGACGAGAATAAAAGTCCCGGTGAATTCTGCGAAATATTTCTTCATCAAAGTTCTTTTTTCATGACGGTGGCAGAGGCGGGGCAAGTGCTCTTGAACTCCGTTGTTTGCTGAATGAAAAGCGGCGCTTCGGAGCGGTTAACAACGACGTAACCTTGCTTTGAAAAGAACGAAGCAGCGGTAGTGGTCAGCAAATAAAGCGAACGCACGCCGCTTTGCCTGGCGTGCGTTTCTAAAAAACTTACCAAGGCCTCGCCAAATCCATTTCGGCGTCTGTCTTCTTTCACACTAAGGCTGCGCAGCAAGCCAGCCGTTCCGTTGGTTTGCCAACCCATTGTTCCGGCCAGTTCATTGTCAGTTTGCAGGGCAAACAGTTCTACCGTAGCATCAATATCACTTGGCGGAAGTGAAGCATTTCCCGGCAGGGAAAGTGCTTCCGCACGTTGTTTATCCAAAACAAGAATGAGGTTCATTCGATAAAGATTAAAAAGAAAAGGAGGCATCATTTCTATACGAATGCCTCCGTGTTTTTAGCAGCAGCCCCAATCGGTAATGGTGCAGCAGCCTTCATCGGTTGTGCAGCATCCGGGGTCGTTCTGAAGTTGAATGTCTGTGTTCATGATTGTTTCATTTTATGGTTAGAAAATAAATCAACAATTGCAGGCTCTTTCGTGCTTTGCTTTCAGGCTGGTAAAAAGGCTGGCCATGTCTGCGGTAAAGCGTTCAAAAGCTTTCCAGTTAATGCAGTAACAGGAACGAGGACCGTCCAGCGTGCCTTCAATCAGGCCCGCATTCTTCAGTTCTTTCAAATGCTGCGACACGGTTGACTGCGCCAACGGTAACACGTCAACAATCTCCCCGCAAATGCATTCGCTCTTCTGCGCCAGCACTTTTAAAATAGCAATGCGTGCCGGATGACTCAGGGCTTTGGCAATCTCTGCCAACTCCTGTTCTTTTTTGCCGAATTCTTCTTTTTTGTGAAAGGCCATTTTTTAATCTTATATCGCAAATATAAGATTAAACAAACCGCACAAACAAATCTTTTTTGATGAACGGCTTTTTACAGTTTCGTCAAACGCTCAATGGCCGCGTCGAGCGTCTCTTCTTTTTTGCAAAAACAAAAACGCAGCACTTTGTTGTTTACGTCCTGCTGGTAAAAGGCCGACACGGGAATGGTGGCCACGCCAAATTCTTTGGTCAGGTGAAGTGCAAAATCTTTTTCATTGCCGCCTGATAAACCTTCGTAAGAATAAATTTGAAAATAGCTGCCGTGTGTGGGCAAAGGTTTCAACTTTGTTTGGCTCATGCCTTGTTGAAAGTAGTTGCGTTTCGCTTGAAGAAATGAGCCGAGTTCCAAATAATTCTCCCGCTTCTTTAAAAAGTTTGATAGCGCAACCTGCTTTGGCGTATCGCAACTAAAGGCGTTGAATTGATGAATCTTTCGAAACTCGTTCATCAAATATTCCGATGAAATGCTGTAACCCAATTTCCATCCGGTACAGTGATAAACTTTGCCAAACGAAAACGACACAAAACTGCGTTTGAGAAGATCGGGGTATTTTAGAATGCTTTGGTGTTCGTAGCCGTCGAAGATCAGGTGCTCGTACACTTCATCGGAGATGATGATGATGTTTGTGTCCTTCACCACCTCGCGCAGTTGCGCAATGTCTTCTTCTGTCAGAACGCTGCCTGTTGGATTGTGCGGCGAATTGATCATAATGGCCCGCGTTTTTTCCGTAACGCTTTTCTTCACTTCGGCCCAATCAATCTTGTAATCGGGAAAAGTTAACTGAAGTGATACAGCTTTTGCCCCGTTTAATTCAATGGCCGGAATGTAGCAGTCGTACGCCGGTTCAAAAACAATTACTTCATCGTTAGGTTGCAAGATGGTTGTAAGTGCCGTGTACAAGGCATACGTGCCGCCGGGAGTAACGGTGATTTGCGTATCGGGATTGATTTTGGCCTTGTATAAATACTCCGTTTTTTCTGCAAGGGCTTCACGAAGCGGAACATAGCCGTTCATGTGCGTGTATTGATTGTGGCCCGTGCGCATGGCTTCGTTCACCAAGGCAACGAGTTCTTCGCTCATCGGAAAATCAGGAAAGCCCTGGCCAAGATTAATGGCCTTGTGTTGCGCAGCGGCTACGCTCATCGTGGTAAATATCGTGGTGCCTACATTGGGCAGTTTGGATTGAATCATTGTTGGGAAAGAATTTCTTGTTTTACTTTTTTGGGTAAGCTGTCAACAATCAGGTTGTACGAATCATCAATCCACTGCTGCAACAATTTATCCGACACGCTGCCATCAACAACAATCGTGTTCCAATGTTGCTTGTTCATGTGATAGCCGGGTCTCACGCAAGCGTATTGTTCGCGCAAAAGCACGGCGTTATCGGGGTCACATTTGGCATTGAACTGAAGTGGAACAGAATCAAGAGCGGCCAGCAAAAACATTTTGCTGCCAATTTTAAACACGAGTGTATTGGGCCCGAAAGGCAGCGTTTCTTCCACGCTTTTTTTGGCAAGACAATACTGACGAAGCGTTTCGATGTTCATCCGGCTAAGATAGCGGTGGCTTCGATTTCAATTAAATATTCCGGCGCAACCAAAGCCTTTGCTTCAATCATCGAGGTACAGGGCTTGATGTTCGCAAAGGCTTCGCCGTGTGCTTTGGCGTATTCATTAAAGCGGGAAATGTCGGTAACAAACATCCGGGTGCGAACAACGTCGTTTAAGGAAGCGCCGGCTTGGTGCAAAACCTTTTCTATTTTTTGAAGAATGAATTTTGTTTGTGCGTAAGCATCGCTATGGCCAACAACATTGCCGTATTCATCAGATGCGACTGTGCCGCTGACTTCAATATGGTTGCCGATTTTTACGGCGCGGCTGTAGCCAACCTTGTCTTCCCAAACAGCACCGGAAGAAATGTTGATGCGGTTGTTCATACATCCGCTTTGCGCAAGTTTTTGATTTCGATGTTTGCCGGTTTCACCAGCGTCTCGCAATGAAAGCGGAGAAGAATTTGCGCCAGCGTAATCACGTCCTTCTGGCAATATTCCACAATGCGTTCGAGGTCTTTTTGCACGTAATAAACTTCGTTCACCATGCTGCCGTCAATGTCGTCTTTCGGAGAGGGCACGCCCAACACTTTTGCTAATAATTTCAACGACGTATAACTTTTAAAATCGCCAAATTTCCAAAGCTCCAGCGTATCGAGATGCCGCACCTCCCACGGCTTGCGACCGGAAATTTTTAACGCTTCGGGAATTTCAACCCCGTTTACAATCATGCGGCGGCAGAGGTAAGGATAATCGAATTCTTTGCCGTTGTGAGCACACAAAAATTTGTCGGCTTGTCCGCTCCAGCCTTGCAGCATGTTTGCAAAATCCTTCAACAACTTTTTCTCATCATCACCCGAATACGATTTGATGACCAGTTTCTTTTCTTCACCTGTTCCCTGAATACAGCCGCAGGAAACGCAAATGATTTTTCCGAATTCGGCGTAAATGGCGGCGCGGGGATAAAGCAATTCGGGTGTATCGGTTTCGGGATTTTTTGTAAGCGATCGGGTTTTGTGATTCCACAAGTCTTTCCATTCGCTGTCCAATTGGTGATAGCTTTCTTCTTGGGAAACCGTTTCTATGTCGAGAAAGAGAATGTTGTTGAAATTCATATTCACTGTTTCACTATAGCCTGCAATCTACACGGTAAGGACAAAAAACAAAAAAGAGTTTATGCACGTTTTGAACCACAAAGGCGCAAGGCGCGAAGAACGTTGTGAACCTTTGTGCCGGCGTTTACCTGCGTCCGTCAAAGGGTGTCTTTGCAATTCGACGATCAAAGAAATTTCTCGCCGGTATTCCGTTTTACTTCGGCCACGTATTCTTTAATCTCCTGCTCTTTGTCCTTGTGGCAAATGAGCAGTACGTCTTTTGTGTCGGCTACAATAAAATTTTCGAGGCCCTGCAAAACCACCAACTTGTCGTCGGGCACGTGCACCACGCATTTGCTGGTGTCAAACACAATGACCCTGTCGCCGGCAACGGCGTTTTCCAGGTAATCTTTTTCCATGTTGTCCCAGGCGCTGTTCCAGGTGCCTAAATCGCTCCAGCCAAAGGAGGCCGGAATAACGTACACGTTGTTGGCTTTTTCCATCACGCCAAAATCAACAGAAATGTTGGAGCACTGCGGATAAATTTCTTCGATGATTTCTTTTTCATCCGATGTATTGAGCTTTTCTTCTTCGCTCAAAAACAACTCGTACATCTCCGGCATGTGCTTGTGAAAAGCATCAATGCCGTTTTTAATTTTCCAAATGAATATGCCGGAGTTCCAGAGAAAATCGCCGGAGGCTATAAATGTTTTTGCCAGCTCAAGGTTGGGCTTTTCGGTAAAGGTCTTCACCTTGTGCACACCGGGTGTGGCCGGTGCGTCTTCGTGTTGAATGTAGCCGTAACCGGTGTTGGGGTAAGTGGGCTTGATGCCGATAGTGACGAGCGCATTAAAATGATTCACAAACTTCAGGGCATCGTTACAAACTTCCAGAAATTTATCTTCCTGCAAAATGAGATGATCGGCCGGCGCCACAATGAGCGAAGCCTCCGGATTCATTTTTCGCAGCTTGAAGGAAATGTAAGCAATGCAAGGCGCGGTGTTTTTGCGAAACGGTTCGCCGATGATGTTTTCTTCGGGCAACTGCGGCAATTGTTCTTTGGTGATGCCGAGATATTCATTGGCCGTTACCACAAAAATATTTTCGGCCGGTACCAGGTGTACAAAGCGTTCGTAGGTTTGTTGGATCAGCGTTTTGCCGGCTCCCAGAATGTCTAAGAATTGTTTGGGATGGTTCACACGGCTGACGGGCCAAAACCGGCTGCCGATGCCACCGGCCATTATCGCTACGTAGGTGTTCTTCGGGTCAAGCTGTTGGTTGTTCATGTATGCGCTTAGTTGATTGGTTGATGAGTTGATTGGATATTTTTTTCGATTCGCGTTCCAGATTCGGGTTTAAATCAGTCCTTGTTTTACCAGGTCGTGCAGATGCAGCACGCCAAGATAACTGTCTCCTTCGGCAACAACAAGTTGTGTGATTTCGGCCTTGCGCATAAGATCCAGCGCATTCACGGCCATTTCGCCTGGCGCTATGGTTTTAGGATTGAAAGTCATGATGTCTCTTGCCAGGATGTTGCTGATGCTGTCGCTCTTTTGCAACATACGCCGCAGGTCGCCATCGGTAATAATGCCCATGAGCTTTCCGTCGGCGCCGGTAACGGCCGTTACCCCCAGCCTTGTTCTCGTCATTTCCATGATCACTTCTTTCACCGATTGCGTTGCCTTCACTTCTGGCTTTTCGTTGTCCACGTACAAATCATTCACACGCAGGTAAAGCTTCCGGCCCAAGGTGCCGCCGGGATGTAACTTGGCAAAATCTTCCACTTCAAAGCCGCGCTTCTCCATCAGGCAAACGGCAATGGCATCGCCCATTACCAATTGCGCCGTGGTACTGGTGGTTGGTGCCAAGTTGTTCGGACAAGCCTCTTGTTCTACGGTTGTGTTAAAAACAAAATCCGATTTTTTAGCGAGGTAAGAGGCCGTGTTGCCCGTGATGGCCATAAGGCAATTGCCGAAGTTTTTGATTAGCGGCACAAGGATTTTTATCTCGGGGCTTTCGCCACTTTTGCTGATGACGATAACGATGTCTTCCTGCTGTACCATGCCCAAATCGCCGTGAATGGCATCGGCCGCGTGAAGAAAAATGGCCGGCGAACCAGTAGAGTTAAGCGTGGCCACGATCTTTTGTGCGATGATGGCACTTTTGCCAATGCCACTAATGACGATTCTTCCTTTGCAGGAAGCCAGTTGCGCAACGCCTGCTTCAAAGCTTTCGTCCAGCAAATTCGCCAGGTTCTTCACCGCTTCGGCTTCCATCGCAATTGTTCGCAACGCAGCCTCTTTTATCGTCATCGTCGTTTTCAAGGCCGCAAAAATAATCGGTATTAACAGGAATGAAAGAAGATGCTCTTTATTATTTCTATTTAACTAAGTGATTACCGTCAATAGTTGTCATTTTAACTATTTTCTGTCCCGAAAA
Organism: Flavisolibacter ginsenosidimutans; assembly: GCF_007970805.1. GTDB lineage: Bacteria > Bacteroidota > Bacteroidia > Chitinophagales > Chitinophagaceae > Flavisolibacter > Flavisolibacter ginsenosidimutans. Next base: position 3,409,379 of record NZ_CP042433.1, read on the forward strand.
AAATTTTCGCGGGTTAAATTCGTCTCCCTTTTGAATCAACAGCCCAATGAAAATGGCGTCTTCCCGCCGCTTACCTGTCTTACGAAAGACAATCCCTGCGTGTTGTTTTCCTTGTCGGCTGTTTTGAAAAGGGCGATTTGAATGATATGCTTTCGAGCACAAATACCTGATGATGCCAACAGTAAAAAAAACCACTTCAAGAAAAACCAGTCCCAAAACCCTCAAAACCACCGGCGCCGATTTACGAAAAGCGCTGCTTACCCATTTTGGCTTCAAAGATTTTAAAGGACAGCAGGAGAACGCCATCAATTCCCTGCTCTCCGGAAAAGATACGTTTGTGATCATGCCCACCGGGGGTGGCAAAAGCCTTTGCTACCAACTACCGGCCATGATCAGCCCGGGTGTGGCCATTGTGGTCAGCCCACTGATTGCGTTGATGAAAAACCAGGTTGACCTGGTACGCGGCTACAGCAGCAAAGACGAGATTGCACACTTTTTAAACTCAACGCTTTCCAAAAAAGAAATCAAAGAAGTTCACGACGACCTGAAGTCCGGCCACACCAAGATGCTGTACGTAGCGCCTGAAACGCTGACTAAGCAAGACAATCTCGATTTCTTTTCCGACCTGGAGATTTCGTTTTTCGCCGTGGACGAAGCGCATTGCATTTCGGAGTGGGGACATGATTTCCGTCCCGAATACCGCCGCCTGCGCGAAATGATGGACCAGATTTCACCTTCTTCACCGGTAATTGCCCTTACGGCTACGGCCACTCCAAAAGTTCAAAGCGACATCGTCAAAAATCTCAGCCTTCGCGACCCGAATGTTTTTATTTCCTCCTTTAACCGGCCCAATCTTTATTACGAGATTCTGCCCAAGATTAAAAAAGAGCAAACGCTGAAAAGCATCGCCAAATTCATTGTGCAGAACAAAGGCAAGAGCGGCATTATTTATACACTGAACCGCAAGACTACCGAAGAACTGGCCGACATGCTGATGGCCAACGGCGTGAAAGCCGTCGCCTATCACGCAGGCCTCGATGCCAAACTCCGCGCCGAGCGGCAAGACCAATTCTTGAACGAAGATGTGCAGGTGATTGTGGCCACCATCGCCTTTGGGATGGGCATTGACAAACCGGACATCCGCTTTGTCATTCACTTCAACATTCCAAAGTCCATCGAAAATTATTACCAGGAAACCGGCCGTGCGGGCCGCGACGGATTGGAGGGCAAGTGCATTCTTTATTACTCGCACAAAGACGTTTCCAAGCTGGAACATCTCATGCGCGACAAGCCGCTGACTGAACGCGAAGTGGGCGCCCAACTCATTAACGAGTCGGTTGCCTACGCCGAGAGCGGCGTGTGCCGGCGAAAAATTTTAATGAGCTATTTTGGCGAAGAGTACGGCGATAAACCCTGCGGGTCCTGCGACAACTGCCTGCATCCAAAAGAAAAAGTAGAAGCAAAGGAAAACGTGGTTCAGGCCATTAAAGTAATTAAAGCGCTGGACGAACGGTTTGCTACGGACTATACCGTGAAAATCATCACCGGTTATCTTACGCCGCAGATCAAAATGTTCCGCCACGAAGGACTGGAAGAATTTGGCATTGGCAAAGAACAAAACAATCATTTCTGGAATTCCCTCATCCGGCAAATGCTGCTGGAAGGCCTGCTGAAAAAAGACATTGAAGAATACGGCGTGTTGAAGCTGACCAAAAAGGGCGAAGAGTTTTTCAAGAAGCCAAAGTCTTTCCCCGTTGTTCTCAACCATCTTTACGACGACGCCGACGAAGAAGATGAGGACGAAGGCACAGACGAAGGCACCGGCGTGGCTTTGGATGAGAAGCTGTTCAACATGCTGAAAGAACTTCGGCAGAAAGAAGCAAAGAAAAAGAACCTGCCGCCCTTTGTAATTTTCCTGGAAACTTCGCTGCAGGACATGGCCACAATGTACCCAACCACAACCGCCGAACTGGAAAAATGCCAGGGCGTGAGCAAGGGCAAGGCCATTCGGTACGGCAAGCCTTTTATTGACCTGATTGCGCAGTACGTTCAGGACAACAAGATCGAAAAGCCGGATGATTTTGTGATGAAAAGCGTGGTAAACAAGAGCAGCAACAAGGTGGCCATCATTCAGCAGGTAGATAAAAAAATCCCGCTGGAAATCATTGCCAAGAACAAAGACCTGCGTCTTGATGATTTACTGGAAGAAATGGAAACCATTGCGGCTTCGGGGACGAAACTGAACCTGGATTACGCTATCTCGGATATGCTTGATGAATACGAGCAGGAAGAAATTATGGATTATTTCAAGGGCTGCGAAACCTCGTCGCTGGACGTGGCACAACAGGAATTATCGGACGGCAATTACAACTGGGAGCAGTTGAAAATTATGCGAATCAAGTTTTTGAGCGTGTACGGCAATTAGGCTGGAATTAAAAGAGAAAAGAAATTTTTCAAAAACTCTTTCTTTCTTTTCTCTTTTTACCGCTTAGCTCCTTATTTTTGCTGCCCGCTTGGCGGAAGGCTGGTGCGGTAGCTCAGTCGGTAGAGCAAAGGACTGAAAATCCTTGTGTCGCCGGTTCGATCCCGGCCCACACCACAGAAAAAGACCCGGTTAAAAGCCGGGTCTTTTGTTCAAGTATCTTCTGCGCCAACAGAGACCAAAAATACACCTCCTCATTACTGGTTATATACAGCCATAATCAATTCACTCGGGTTAAATGGGTACAAGTAAAACGCTATCCTTTTCTTTAGCTGCTTAGAATGGCAGTGTCTTAATGCACAACAGTGGCATAAAGCACAACGTCGTTAAAGTCATGATCACAGGAGACAGTGGCCCGGTCTGCGTCCTCAAAGCCGATGAGAAGCTTGCTTTCTGCCGCATAATTAACAAGTACGGCATGCTTTTTTAAGTTGGCGTCCACTTCCGGATTGAGCGCATCGTTGGAACAAAAGTGAATCGCATTGTTATCTGGCTTTTTTGCAGCGGGTTGCCAAGCGCTCTGCAACAACACCAATCCAATGGAAGTGCCTGCATCAAAGTGCCCAATTTTCACTTTGTCGCCAGGTTGCAGAGGAGAATTCGATTTGACGTTTGGAAAAACGTAGGTAATTTTTTTGATATCGCTGGCTGTTTTTGGCGCCTGACCCGTAGGAAATGTATAATAGCCAAATGCATTGTTCGAGGAAGTGGCTTGGTAGAGAAACGTGATGTATACATCCGAAGCCTGCGTAAGGGCAATATCAGCCGTGGCGTTAGACGAAAGCAGTGAAGGATTGGTGTTGCGAAGGTCCTTCCCTTCGGGTAGCGTGAGATTCATAAAATTAAACAGTGCTGCTGAGATAGTGTCAGGAGCCATAAGGCAGTCAGGCCTTCCCGAAGCATCCCATGTACAAACGTTTTCGTAAAACGTGTCCGTAAAGGACACTGGCTTCGATTGGGCACCATCTGACGTTGCTTCCGTTTTTTTGCAAGAAACCAGCGCAGCCAATGCTGCAAAGAACAAGGTAGATTTCATTTTCATAGCCTGAGGAATTTGTTTTAATAGTGTAGAGGCCGTTTTAATTACTACAAAACGAATGCCGCGAAGATTTACGGAAAAAACTAGCTTGGAAATAGCAAGAAAAATAGGTCTGCCCTCTTTTAATCATACGCTTCGTTGCTCCTTAATTCGGTCAGGGTTTCGCTTCTTTTATGTACGACACAACTGTTTAATCGTACAGCGGAAGAAAGTCAAATATTCGAAATACGTCGAGAACAATTGCGTAACAATCCGGCAGGCCGGTGATTCAACAGATTATAAACAAAAAGCTCAATTGCCCGGGCAATTGAGCTTTTTGTGCTTGCCGGCAAGCATTACTTTCTCGACGCAAGTCGCGCCAACAAACGCAGAATGTTTAAGTACAGCCAAATCATGGTTACCATAAGGCCGAAGGCACTGTACCATTCAAAATATTTTGGTGCGCCTTGCGCGGCTCCCTGCTCAATCAAATCAAAATCAATCATGAGGCGCAAAGCGGCAATCACAATCACAAACAGGTTGATGCCGATGGCCAGCGGACTACTGTCGTGCAGGTAATAAAAATGGCTACCCGTGAGGTTGAGGATGAAGGCGACAATGTAAAAAAGCAGGATGGCGATCATGGCCGTAAAAACAATTTTGCGAAAGGTGTTTGTGACCCGAATGATGCGGAAATAATACAACACAAACATGCCCGCAGCCACCCCAAAGGTCATAAGCACGGCCTGCATTACAAGACCGGGATATTTTTGCGCAAACGCCGCTTCCAAAACGGCAGAAATAGCCCCGAGAAACAAGCCCTCACACAAGGCATAACCAAGCGCCAAATAAGGCGCCCAGCTTTGCTTGAAAATGATAACGAGTGCCAGTACAAAACCGCCAACGGCGCCACCAATGGCCCAAGGCATCACATCGCCGCCTTTAAAAAATTCGCTCCAGGTGAACGAAGCCGCACCAAGCACCATTACCAGCAGCAGCCCGAATTTTTTCATGGCACCGCTTGCGGTCATTAATTCTTCGTTGCCTGTGACGGTAACGTTGTTGAATACTTTTTCGTTGATGGCCGGATTACCGCTTTTAAAAAGTCCCATAGAATAAACGTTTAGGTTTAGGATTTAAATGTAGATGTAAATTCAACTAAACAAAAGTCAATTTACCGCTGACTTGCAATGAGCAGATTAAGGTCCGTGTATTTCAAATTAAACCTCTCGCTCAAATAAAAATTCGTCAACGCCCCTTTGAACATGTAGATGCCGGTGCGTAAGTGTACTTGATGCCAAACCATGTGTTCAAAGCCTCCGTCCTCGCCGGCCTCCAAAAGCAGCGGCATCAGCACGTTGCTGATGGCTTGCGAAGCCGTTCTTGCAAAGCCCGACGGGATGTTGGGCACGCAATAATGAATCACACCGTACTTGGTAAAAACAGGGTTTTGATGCGTGGTGATTTCGGACGTTTCAAAACAGCCGCCGCGGTCAATACTTACGTCAATGATCACGCTACCGGTACGCATACTGCTCACCATTTCTTCGGTCACAACCACCGGCGTGCGACCGCTGGCATTGCTCAAAGCTCCCACCGCCACTTCGCAGGTTTTTAATTGCTTGGCCAACATGCGCGGCTCAATCACCGACGTCCACAAACGATGACCAATGTTGTTCTGCAAGCGTTTCAAGCGATACACGCTGTTATCAAAAACTTTTACCGATGCACCCAGTGCAAGCGCCGCACGGGCTGCATTCTCACCCACGATGCCCGCCCCAATGATGATGACCTTTGTAGGCGCAATGCCTGAAATGCCGCCGAGCAAAACGCCCTTGCCGTGATTGGCCGAGGAAAGATATTGCGCTGCTATCAACATCACCGCACTGCCCGCAATCTCACTCATGCTGCGCACAATGGGATAAGAGCCGCTGTCGTCTTTCAAGTTTTCAAACGAGATGGCCGTGATGCGTTTGTCCATCATCTTTTGCAACAACTCGGCTTTTAAAATGGAAAGATGAATGGGCGAAATTATCATTTGCCCTTGTTGCAAAAACGGAAGATCATCATCAATGACCGGTGCGCTTTTTACAAGAATAGGCGCTTTGTACACTTCTTCGCGTTCGTAAACAATCTTGGCGCCCGCTTCGCTGTAATCGCGGTCGGCATAGTGACAGGCTTCGCCAGCGTTGTGCTCAATGGTTACGTGATGGCCGTTGCTTACCAGCACGCCAACCGCATCCGGCGTAAGCGCCACGCGGTTTTCCTGAAAGGCTGTTTCTTTGGGAATGCCGATGTGCAATTGCGCACCTTTCGGTTTGATGTCTAATGTTTCTTCCAGGGTTTCGTAGCTAAACGACGTACTCACCATTGGCTTTACCGACATAGGCGTTGGTTATCTTTATTTGTTCACTTGTTTACTTGTTACGGAAGGCGGTGACGTTTTTGAAATCCATCACGCCAACAGGTGAACAAGTAAACAAGTGAACCCGTGAACAAAAATTCGTTGACAAATTACGATTGTTCTTTTACACTCTGTTTTGGCAGCAACAGCTTCACACGGCGTTCCGTTTCGCCAACCGCTTCAATAAAAACTTTAACGGCCGCATCGTCAAACAGGTCCGGTGCTTTTTGCGGCCATTCAACAAAGCAAATGTTGCCGCTGTAAACACAATCTTCCACGCCGGCCTGAATGATTTCTTCTTCGTCTTTGAGACGATAAAGGTCAATGTGATAAATCATTTTCTCTTCGCCGTTTTCCGCGTAGCTATATTGGTTGATAATGGAAAACGTGGGCGAACCCATTCGTTCCTTTACGCCTTTGGCGGCACAAAGCGCTTCAATAAGCGTAGTCTTTCCTGCACCCATTTCGCCATTAAACAAAAAAACTTTTGCGTCGCCGGCCTGGCGCCAAAACGCCTGCGCAAAAGAGGACAATTGATCAATAGAAACGGTAACCATGTTGCGCAAATTTAACCCATGTTTGCAACGCCGTTGAAAAGATAAAAAGTCCCCGGCTTTCCTGCGGCAGCATCACTTTCTACCTTTGCTTTTGCAAAGGAAAAGGCAACGCACATGGAAAAAATAGCTTGGAAAGTAGAAGGCATGCACTGCGCCAATTGTGCGCTCAGCATCAACAAATATTTACAGAACAAAGGCGCAAAAAACGTGTCGGTGAATGCCATTGACGGCGACGTGTCGTTTGAAGTGGTGGAGAAAGAAGCGCCGCAGCAACTGGCGCAAGGCATTGAGCAAATGGGTTACAAAATAAGGCGCGAAGAAGGCGGCAAGGCTATCGAAAAAAAGCCTTTTCTTGCCAACCATCTGCAACGCTTTTTGTTTTGCCTGCCGTTTACATCCGTATTGATGCTGCACATGATTCCAGGGCTGCACATTCATTTTTTAATGAACCCCTGGGTACAATTGGCGTTAACATTCCCGGTATTTGTTGTGGGCATGAATTTCTTTGGCCGCTCGGCCGTTAAAAGCCTGCGCAACGGCATACCCAACATGAACGTGTTAATCACCGTTGGCGCACTTGCTGCATTTGTTTACAGTTTGACTGGCGCCATCATGGGCTTGGGCGATAACTATCTTTTTTTTGAAACCGCCGCTACCATCATTACGCTTGTTTTTTTTGGCGAATACCTCGAACATGCCTCCATTCAATCAACGCAACGTTCATTAAAAGCGTTGGCCAAATCGCAAAAGGTGATGGCCAACATGATCGCCTTCGATGGTGACCATCAAGAACATATTTTCCCGATTGAAAACACGCAGTTGAAAGTGGGTGATTTGGTGCAAATAAATACCGGCGAACAAGTGCCTGCCGATTGCAAAATTTTATGGGGTGAAGCCGAACTGAACGAAGCCCTGCTCACCGGCGAAAGCGCAGCCATTCACAAGAAAGCCAAAGACTTCATCATCGGCGGAAGCGTGGTGGAAAGCGGCACGCTGAAAGCGCAGGTAACGGCAGTTGGCGGCGATACGGTTTTATCCGGCATCATCAACCTTGTAAAAAAAGCGCAGGGCGAAAAGCCGCCGGTGCAGCAAATGGCCGATAAAATCAGTGCGGTTTTTGTGCCCACGGTTATTACGCTTGCGCTGATTGCGCTTGCGGTGAACTGGGTCGTTTTAAAAGATTTTACGCCGGCGCTTTTGCGCAGCATTGCCGTGTTGGTGATTGCCTGCCCTTGCGCCATGGGCCTAGCTACGCCGGCGGCAATTGCGGTTGGCTTGGGAAGAGGCGCACGCAACGGCATCCTCTTTCGCAACGCAAAAAGTTTGGAGCTTTTTAAAGACGCAAAGCAGGTTGTGTTTGATAAAACGGGAACGCTGACAACGGGAAAATTTGCCATCAGCAATTGGAGCTTGACAAACGGCATTGCAGAAGACGAATTCAAACGCATTGTTTATTCGCTGGAAAAATATTCATCGCATCCGCTGGCCAAAAGCATCACAGCGCAATGGAAAACAGGCAGCGAAATTCGTTGGAAAAAGATTGACGAGATAAAAGGTCTTGGTTTGCATGCAACCGACATGCAGGGCGATCAATACGCTGTTGGTTCAATCAAAATTTTAGAAGGCATCGTGGCCGAGAAAAATCCCAACGTTTACGTCACCAAAAACGGCGAACTACTCGGTTGGATTGACTTGCAGGACGAGCTGCGCCCCGAAGCAAAACCCGTCGTTCAGTTCCTGCACTCGCACGGCGCCAAAACCATTTTGCTGAGCGGTGATACCTACGCAAAGAGCAAACAAATTGCTGATTCACTCGGCATTGAAGAAGTCATTGCCGAACAAACGCCTGAACAAAAACTGCAAAAGATTGCGGCGCTTTCAAAAGAAGCCACGACCGTAATGGTGGGCGACGGCATCAACGATGCGCCGGCTTTGGCCAAAGCCACCATCGGCATTTCCATGAGCGAAGCCTCGCAGCTTGCCATGCAAAGCGCACAAGTGGTTTTAATGGGCGGCGATTTAAAAAAATTGCCAACGGCTTTGGGCCTCGGCAAACACACTTATCTCACCATCAAGCAAAACCTCTTCTGGGCTTTTGCGTACAATATCGTCGCCATTCCGGTGGCAGCTTTTGGCTTGCTCAACCCAACGTTTGCGGCATTGGTCATGGGCGTTAGCGACGTGGTGCTGGCCATCAATTCCGTTCGTCTTTACGTGAAGAAAGTTGTGTAAATTTTATCTTCAGGATCATGAAGCAAGGGCTGACTTATTCTTTAATCTTTTTGTTTGCCTGTGTCGGCTCAGTAGGAAAGCCATCTGCATCGCAGCATAAATGCGAAAGCATTCGCGGTAGTTGGGCATCTAAATTCATGAGACAACGCTCTATCCTTTCATTTAAGGATTCGGTTTACTATTCAATCTACGATCGTTCGTTTGCGTATCGATGTTTTGACGACTCGTTAATCATTTTATTTCCCGATAAGGAAACGGGCGGGAAATTCAGGATACACAGCGATACGCTTTTCCTCAATTTTGAAAACAGCAGCGACACATTGCTACGGCAGGTCCGAAGAAATAAACAGTACTGAGAGCAGAGCCTTCTGCAGTTGACGAAATGAGCTTAATGATTTTTAATCGTGGATTGATTAATTTAGGTCTTTCTAATCAGCTCATGCAAGGCACGTACTCTTTAAAAAGCTTCGACATCTTTGAGCTTTCCAAAAAGCTGGTGCTTGCCTGCTATGCGCTCACCGGCACCCTTCCTTCCGAAGAAAAAACAGCCCTCACGCAATACATTCGCCACGCGGCTTTGTCGGCGCACATCAGCATCGCACAAGGCGCTTTTCTGAAAAAGAAAAAAGCCCGCAAAAAATTTTTACAGGACGCAAAGAACGCACTGCTTATTATTGATGCGGCAGTGGACGTACTTGTGGAAGCAGGCCTGGTTAAAGCCGAAGAAACCAACGAAGTGCAGCAGCTTTCATCTACTTGCTACCAGTTGCTTGGCCGCTTGAAAAAAGAGAACTAATGCGTATCGTTGCACTGAATGGCGGACCTTCTTTCCATATTGAGTCGTTATTGGGGTTATGAAGCCTTTCGTCCGCAGCAGGAGGAAATCATTCAATCGGTTTTAGACGGCAAAGACACATTGGCTTTGCTGCCAACCGGCGGCGGCAAATCCATTTGCTACCAGGTTCCGGCCTTGGCGCAAGAAGGCATCTGCCTTGTTGTTTCGCCGCTCATTGCCTTAATGAAAGACCAGGTTGAGGCCCTCAAAAGCCGCGGCGTCGGTGCCTTAATGATTTATTCTGGCATGACGCGAAAAGACGTCCTTCGAACGTTGGAAAACGCACGACAGGATTATTTCAAATTTCTTTACGTTTCGCCGGAGCGATTGGAAACATCGCTGTTCAAAGAATATCTTCCGGCACTAAACGTGAACCTTATTGCAGTGGACGAAGCGCATTGCATCTCGCAATGGGGTTATGATTTCCGGCCTTCGTATTTAAAGATTGCGGCTTTAAGAGAAGAACTGCCGAACATTCCCGTGTTGGCAGTTACCGCTTCCGCAACCGAAGCCGTACAAAAAGATATTTGTGACAAACTTCATTTCCGTCATACAAAAATCTTTCGTCAATCTTTTGAAAGAAAGAATCTCTCCTACTCTGTTTTCAATGCCGAAGCAAAAGCAACAAAACTCGTTGATGTATTAAAGAAGGTTGACGGCCCGGCCATCGTTTATTGCAAAACCCGCAAGCGTACCAAGGAAATCGCTTCGCTGCTGCAAATGCACGGAATGTCTGCTGATTTTTACCACGCGGGTTTGTCGTCGGAAGAAAGAAGCAGCCGGCAACAGGAATGGATAGGCAACAAAACCCGCATCATTGTTTGCACCAATGCTTTCGGCATGGGCATTGACAAACCCGATGTGCGCATCGTGGTGCATACCGACCCGCCGGATTGCCTCGAAAATTATTATCAGGAAGCGGGACGCTGTGGCCGCGACGGCAAAAAAGCGTACGCAGTTTTGTTGTATGATGAAAAGAACATTGAAGAACTCGAAGGGCTGCACCTGCTTCGCTATCCTTCTTTTGAAACGATAAAAACCGTTTACGAAGCCGTTGTCAATTTTTTGCAGATACACGTTAACGAAGGTGGAGACAGAAGCTATACGTTTCGCTTTGATGATTTTGTGCGCAACTTTAAGCTGAACGTTCACCAGGTTTTATATGCCCTGCAAGCCCTGGAAAGCGACGGCTGGCTTTCCTACAACGAAAAGGCTTTCACGCCGTCCACACTTTGTTTCACCGCATCAAAAGAAAGGCTGTACGAGTTCTACCAAAATCATCCGGAATATGAAAGCACGTTGACCACCCTGCTCCGCACGTACGAAGGCATCTTTGATTTTCCCGTCTTTATTTCGGAAACTTTGCTTGCAAAATTGTTACGAGAAGAAGAGGGAGCGGTGAAGGAAAACCTGCAAAAGATTTCGGCCTACGGCATTGTTCGCTACACGCCGCAGAACGATGCCCCGCAATTAATGTTCTTAAAAAACCGTGTTGCGACAAATGATCTGCGCATCAACCTGGCAGCTTACAACAGCCGCAAAGAAGTCTTTGTTGCACGGGTACAAAAGATGATTCAGTACATCCGTTCATCTTCCTGCCGCAGCCGGTTTACCGGTCATTATTTTGGCGACGCAGAGGCAAACGATTGCGGCGTTTGCGATAACTGTCTTCAAAAAAAGAAAAGCCTTCTTACCACTGAAGAGTTTGAGCGCATTACAAGCGCAATCCTTGGCCTTCTTGGTCAAAACGCTTTCAGCATCGCTGACCTGATCGGTGAACTAAAAACGTTTCGCACCGAAAAGGTTTGGGAAGTCCTGCGCTTTTTACAGGCCGAAAACAAAATTCACACAAGCGCCGGAGGCAGTCTTTTTCTAAACGGTAAAACAACGGCGTAGCCAGCGCAGTCTGCTGTTGCAAAACTTCTCCTTTCCGCAGACCTTTGCCTTTTCATCAAAAGCCTATCCCCATGGAATTTATGTGCGCATTGTCGGTGGATGGTTCGCTGGCAACCTACCGGGTGCAGAAGAAAAGCAAGAACAGTTATGCCGCCACGCTGCGAACGGCCAAGGACAAGCAGGCCGATGCTCCTTCCGAAATTACACTGGTAAAAAACGCGGCCGGATGGACTGGAGTGCCCGAGCACGAAGAAATTGTTCGCGGTCTTGTAAACGCCATCGAAGCAAAGGGCAGTCTGGACGATGAATCGCAAAGCCCGGCCTCCTGAAACCGCGTCTTTGCTGGCTTACGCAGAGTCTTTAACAAGTTTGGAAAGGTTTTTGGAAAGAGCAAGGCAAACGCCTACCATGAGTGACAAAAAGATTCTGCTGCTCGACGATAACAAGGACCTGTTGCTGATTGTGCAGATCATTTTAAAATCACAGGGCTACGAGGTGGTACAAGCCTGTTGCGTAGAAGAAGCGGCACAAAAAATAAAAATTCACCAGCCCTCGCTGATATTGATGGACGTGTTTATTAAAGACCAGGATGGCCGCGAGTTTTGCAGCCTGTTGAAACACGATCCGGACACATGTGGCACCAAGGTTATTATGATGTCGGGCATTGACGCTGAAAACGAATCGCTGTACGCCGTTGGTGCTGATGACTTTATTCCGAAGCCTTTTAACTACGACGAGCTTCTGGAAAAGGTGCAGCGCCAAATCGCACCGGTGGAAGCCTAACCTCAATTCGCATTCCTAAAAACAAGCACGCATGCAGCCGCTTCACCGGCTGCTTTCAGATACAAATTTTTCGTGCAGCAATGATCTTTCTATTCATTGACCGTCGTTGCGGTTTCATTTGAGCGAAATCGAAGGCACCCTTGTGCGCTTTGTTCGCTATGGGTCTGAACAGAAATTTATGGAATGTATAAGATGGCCGGGATAAATCATCCATTTTATACTTTCCGTTCAGCAATGTTCTGAACCCTGAAGAGTGCGACGCAACCAGTGCCCAACAGAATTACCGGGGCTGGCTCCAAAAAAATTCTGTGCGCCGCAAAAACTATTTGTGCATGATTAGAGTATGCGCCTGCGCTTTGGTGACAAAGCTCTTTGGCTGGCCTTCACTTGCAATGGTGCCTGGAGCGCATTTGTAGGATTCGCTGAGCCCAGCTACTCCCGAGGTTTCCTTGTGTATAAAGTTTAAATAAACAGAACAAGCCAGTAGCGTAAACGAACAAAAATTAAGCAAACGGCGGAAGCGGCGTTTCATGACATTGGGATTTGGAGGCGAAACTAACCCGGTTACTCCACAAGTGCAACTACTTGAAAAAAAATAAGCGAAAACACGTAAATCTTTTTGCGAGATCATTTGCTCTAAAACAAAAAGCCCGCAATGCGGGCTTTTATAAAAGGTTAGCGAAAAGTTTTTACGCGGCAATGTGGTGTTTCTCCGCGTATCGTTTCCACCAGGTTTTTTCTACTTCTTTGTTCCAGGCAAAATAAGACTTCGTGTCGGCCTTGCAAACGTCGCAATGATGCAGCTTGGGCGCACAGGAGTTGCACTCGGGACAATAGTTCAGGTAAAGCCGCCATTTGCCTACCAGGCGTTGCGGCGTGGTGATAGCGCGGTTCGCACTGCGGCTTGTAAAATAAACCAGGCGAAGCGCAACTGAATACAGCGAAAAAAATGGAGCAATTAATCGTATTGAAAGCTGCTTCATAAAAATTGGATTGATTCTCTAATGTAGAGTCACTGCCGAACATTACCAACTATTTGCGCCTCATCTAAAAAAATCGGGCAGTTCTACCAAATATTATTCGTAAAAATACCGGCAGTTAATCAGGGCAAATGCGTTAATGGCTTTGCGTTCCTCTCCGTTGCGCTGCTTACTTCATTGTTTCCAGTTTTTTTTGCAGTGCAAACATTTCGTCGCGCAGCCTTGCGGCTTCCATAAAGTCCATGTCGCGTGCCGCCTTTTCCATTTCTTTTTTGGTCGAAGCGATTTTCTTTTCCATTTGCGGAATGGTGGTGTATTCCGCTTCATCTTCTGCGGCTTTTGCAACGGGAATTTCATCTATGGCAAATGGTGAATCAGGGTCATAGCCTTTGATTTCGAGAACGGCCGTCTGTCCCATGATTTGCTGTACGGATTTTTTTACCGTTGTGGGCACAATGCCGTACTGCGTATTGTAAGCAAGTTGCTTTTCTCTTCTTCTGTCGGTTTCATCTATTGTACGCTGCATGCTTTCGGTCATCTTATCGGCATAAAAAATCACCAGGCCTTCTACGTTGCGGGCCGCACGGCCGGCGGTTTGCGTAAGGCTTCGTTCGTTGCGCAGAAAGCCTTCTTTGTCGGCATCGAGAATGGCCACAAGAGAAACTTCGGGCAAATCCAACCCTTCGCGCAAGAGGTTTACGCCAACCAAAACGTCGATCTTTCCAAGCCGCAAGTCGCGCAAAATCTCTACTCTTTCCAGCGCATCTATGTCGCTGTGAATGTATCTCGATTTGATGTCAATGCGCTTCAGGTATTTGTCCATTTCCTCGGCCATGCGTTTGGTAAGTGTTGTTACCAAAACGCGGTCGCCTTTCTTTACCCGCTTGTCAATTTCATCCAGCAAATCATCAATTTGGTTTACACTTGGACGAACGTCAATCGGCGGTTCCAGCAAGCCCGTTGGACGAACGACTTGTTCTACAACCACGCCGCCGGTTTGTTCCAGTTCGTAATCGCCGGGTGTGGCACTCACGTATATGGTTTGATTCAGCAGGTTCTCGAATTCATGAAAGTTTAAGGGCCGGTTATCAAGCGCCGATGGCAGCCGAAAGCCATAATCAACCAAGGTTATTTTACGGCTTCTGTCGCCGCCGTACATGCCGCTTACCTGGGGAATAGTTTGGTGGCTTTCATCAATCACACACAAAAAATCTTTCGGAAAATAATCCAGCAAACAGAAAGGCCTTGTGCCGGGTTTTCTCCTGTCGAAAAACCGCGAATAGTTTTCAATGCCGTTGCAAAAACCCAGTTCGCGAATCATTTCCAAATCGTATTCCACTCTTTCTTTCAATCGCTGCGCTTCAATAAACTTCCCCACGCTTTTAAAGTACTCCACTTGCGCCTGCATCTCGTCCTGTATTTCATACATCACGTTTTGAATCATGTCCTTTGGCGCCACGTATAAATTAGCGGGAAAGATGGCCGCATTGTCCAACTTGCCGATTCGCTTTCCCTGCTGTACGTCTATGCTTTCTATCTCTTCAATTTCATCACCAAAAAAAGTGATGCGATAACCAAAGTCCACGTAGGGCAAATTGATATCAACCGTATCACCTTTTACGCGAAATGTGCCGCGGGTAAACTCGATAGACGTGCGGTTGTAAAGCGAGTTGACCAATGAGTGAAGAAAGCCTTGACGCGATAATCTATCGCCTTTGGCAATGCGAATGATGCCGCTTTCGTAATCGGTAGGATTGCCCATGCCGTAAATGCAACTCACACTCGCCACTACGATGATGTCTCTCCGGCCCGAAAGCAGGGACGTTGTGGCCCGCAGCCGGAGCTTGTCCAATTCCTCGTTGATGTTTAAATCTTTCTCAATGTATGTATCGGTTGTGGGCATGTAAGCCTCGGGCTGATAATAATCGTAATAGGAAACAAAGTATTCAACCGCATTGTCCGGAAAAAATCCTTTGAACTCGCCATACAATTGCGCCACAAGGGTTTTGTTGTGCGTAAGCACAAGTGTTGGCCGCTGCACGTTCTGAATAACGTTGGCAACGGTAAAGGTTTTGCCCGAGCCGGTTACACCCAGAAGTGTCTGGTGCTTTTCACCGCTCAAGATGCCTTCGGTGAGTTGCTGAATGGCCGTGGGCTGGTCGCCGGCGGGTTTGTAAGGAGATTGAATCTGAAATCCCATGTCTTGAATCGAAATAACAAAGCTAACCGCTGAGTACGCGAATTAGTCGAATGTTTGAATGAATTTGCGTTTTAAAGAATTACAATTTTCGTGCAAAAAGACGGCGTTTGAAAATCCAGCCAATCCGTTTAAAATCTTCAAATCTGTGGTGAAAAAAATCCCGCCGTTCAGGCGGGATTCATTATCGTAAGGTTTAGGCTGATGCCGTTTGCATCTCGGTAATCTTTGCCCTGATTTTGGCTTCGAGTTCGTTCGCCAGTTCGGGATTATCCTTTAGGAGTTGCTTCACGCCTTCGCGGCCTTGGCCGAGCTTGTTGCTGTCGTAGCTAAACCAGCTACCGCTTTTTTGCACAATGCCCATGTCCACGCCCATGTCCAGGATCTCGCCAATCTTGGAAATGCCTTCGCCAAACACAAGGTCAAATTCGGCTACGCGAAACGGCGGCGCCACTTTGTTCTTCACCACTTTTACTTTTACGCGGTTACCGATGGCTTCTTCGCCGTCTTTAATCTGCGTCATGCGGCGAATATCCAAACGTACAGAAGCGTAAAACTTCAACGCGTTACCGCCGGTTGTGGTTTCGGGGTTACCGAACATCACGCCGATTTTTTCGCGAAGCTGGTTGATGAAAATACAGATGGTGTTTGTTTTGGAAATGGTGGCAGTAAGCTTACGCAAAGCCTGCGACATCAAACGTGCCTGTAAACCCATTTTGCTGTCGCCCATTTCGCCTTCTAATTCGCCTTTCGGAACCAGTGCGGCTACGGAGTCAATTACCACAACGTCTAAAGCACCGGAAAGAATCAAACGGTCGGCAATCTCAAGGGCTTGTTCTCCGTAATCGGGTTGAGAGATCAATAAGTTGTCAATGTCAACGCCGAGCTTTTGTGCATACGAGCTATCAAAGGCGTGTTCCGCATCAATGATGGCACACATGCCGCCTTTCTTTTGCGCTTCGGCAATCACGTGGGTCGCAATGGTGGTTTTACCGGAGCTTTCCGGGCCGTAAATCTCTACCACGCGGCCGCGGGGCAAACCGCCAATTCCCAAGGCCGAATCCAGCCCGATAGAGCCGGTAGAAACCACTTCCTGGGTTTGTTCGCCGCGTTCGTTCATCATCATCACACTGCCCTTGCCAAAGTCCTTGTCTATTTTGTCCATGGTAAGCTTCAGTGCTTTTAATTTTTCAGCGTTTGACATGTTTCTGATTTTGATTTTTTGAGTAAGAAAGGTGACTTAAAATTAGGCTTTTTCGCCGCCCGTTCTTTAAAATTTATTAGAGCGTAAAGCTAACGATTTTAGCAAAGAAACGGGGTAAAAATTTGTCGAATTTGGAGCAAGAAAAGGTTAAAGAAAAGAAGGTTCATCCGGGGTTTTATTTTGTCGCTTACGCTGAATTTTTCACGATGAAATTTTGGGACTGGGAATAAGTCTTTGCACGCCGTGGTGCTTATCTTTGGCTGCTTAAAATTATACGCGATGAAAAGAACATTGCTAACTGTTTTTACCTTGTTTACACTTGCTGCAAATGCGCAGGAGAAGATTTCCGCGGCTAAAGGCGTTGTGTATGGAACGGTTTCGCCGGAGAACAAACCGGTAACGCCGGACGAAATAAAAACCAAGTTGGTGAAAAACGAATTTAACGGACAAATAAAAGCCAAAGTAACAGACGTATGCAAAGCAGAAGGTTGCTGGATTAAAGTACAAAAAGCCGACGGCACCAGCATGATGGTTCGCGCCAAAGACCACAAGTTTCTGATGCCCGAAAACATCGTGGGCAAAACCGTTTTAATTGAAGGCAGCGCTACGGTAAAAGAAACCTCCGAAGAAATGCGCAGGCACTACGCCGAAGACGCCGGCAAATCGAAAGAAGAAATTGCCAAAATAAAAGGACCGGAAAAAGACGTGCAGTTTGCCGCCAAAGGCGTGAAAGTGCTGGACTAATTTCTACTCAAAAAAACGTTTGAAAAATCTTCCGCCTGCGGAAGATTTTTTTGTCTCAACCCTAATGAGATCAGGCGCTTTTTCCGCTATCCAAAAGGTATTAGCTTTTATTTAAGACCGAAAACATACCGCCGCAATTCTGTGGTACGTTCCGTGCTTATTCGTTTCTGCCATAAAGCCCACAACTATGCAAAAGGTTTATTTGCTTCTTCGCAACAACCAGCAAACCGGCCCGTTTAATTTAAACGAACTGCTGCAATTTGACCTGAAGCCTTTTGACCTTATTTGGATCGAAGGCAAAAGCGCCGGTTGGTATTATCCGCAGGAGATTGAAGCGCTTCGGCCGCATTTGCCTTTCCTGGAAAAACCGACATCACCGGTAGAAACAACCGCCCAAAGCACCTTCTCCAAAACAGAACCGGCGGCGCCGAAAAAAATATTCGTTTCCATGCCTGCGGTCAGCGTTGTAAAAGAAACGGCGCAACAAATTTCTCCGAAGCCGTTGCCAGCCGTTGAACAAGAAGTACCCGTCTTTACAAGCCCTGTTCAATCTGAGCCTGCGGAATTAAAAACTGCTTACACCAAAAGCCTTGATGAAATAGAAACGGATTACATGAACTGGGCTTACCGGAAAAAGGCAAAGAGAAAACCGTTGTTTTCCAAAAGCGGCATCGTGGTTTTGTGCTGTCTGGCGGGGGCCTTGTTTGTCGTTTGGAAGATTGCCAATAAGCCCAAGGCAGAAATTATAAATACACCTTCCGAACAAATGGCCGTTGCTACACCTGCTTCTTCGTTGCCCGAAAACACGCCGTCAGAAGAGAAACCGGCGCCGCAAAAAACGGCGCTTCATTCTTTAACGGCTAAAAAAGAAAAAACGGCCAAGAATGCAATTGCCGGTAAAAATGCGGAACCGGTAAAACAGCAAACGCCTGCGAAGCATCCGTCAAAAGAGGTCGCCGCCGCTGCCATCGAAAAACAGAACGATTACACGCCGGTTGCAAAAGAAGAAAACAAGCCGGTTGCAGAAGAAAAAAAAGAACCGGTAACAGCAGATGCATCAAAGGAAAAAAAATCGCTGAAGGAGAGAATTCATGACCTCTTTCACAAAAAGCCCGAAGACAAAAAAGAAGAAGCAAAGCCTGCGGAAAACGACAACGGCGCCCGGCAATCTACACGGCGCGAAGCCGGTTCATCGCTTGTGCAAATGGTGACGGTAAAATTTGACATTCCCAACAGTTGGATGATGGGCATTAAAGGCGCCAAAGCAACGCTCACCAACCGAAGCAGCGAAACGCTGGCGAAAGCGGTTATCGAAGTACGTTATTACAACGACGACAACGATTTGTTGGACAAAAAAACCATCACGTTTAGCAATATAAAAAGCAAGCAAAGCGGAACTGTTTCTGTTCCTGAACATGCCACGGCAACAAGGCTTGAGTACAGCGTGCTTTCGGCCGTAGGCAACGAGCCTGTGGCGCTTTTGAGGTGAGATGTCAAACGTGAAACGTGAGACTGTGCACGCCGTTATTGTTTTGATATTAGCCAGTTGTTGGATGCAACATTTGTTTAAAAAACAAACAGCCTATCGCAAGACAGGCTGTAACAAAATGTTTGACAAGTCCCACATTTGACATCTCACCTCACTGTATCATCTTCCCGCGAATAATCTCCATTAAATCGGCCTTGTAGCTTTCGCCGATTAAAATTTCATCGGTCACGGCCTTCAGGCGCAAAAGATTGCCTTCAATGCCGGTAATCTTTGTAACGGGAACAATGAACGATTTGTGTACACGCAGAAAGCTTTTGTGCGGCAGGCGTTCTTCGAGTTCTTTCATGCTGGTGTAAACAAGGGTTTTTTTTGCGCCACAATGAATGGCCACGTAATTTTTCATGCCTTCGATGTAATCAATATCGGCAAGGTTAATCTTCAGCAGCTTTCCTTTCGATTCGGTTTTTACAAAAATGTAATCGTCTTCCGCTGCTGTGTCTTCTTCTTCCTCCGACGTTTCCTTCATCACTTTTTGTACGGCCTGTAAAAAACGCGGATAGCGAATGGGCTTTAAAAGATAATCCACTACGTCAAGCTCGTAGCTTTCGAGGGCAAATTCGCTGTACGCCGTAGTTAGGATTATCTCGGCTTTTCCGCGAATGGCCTTAATGAAATCAATGCCCGTGAGTTCGGGCATTTGAATGTCGAGAAAAACAAGGTCAATCTTTTGCTCGCTTGCAATTTGCAAGGCTTCAATGGGATTGGTGGTACTGGCCGACAGGCGCAAAAACGGCGTTTGGGTCACGTAATGAACGAGGATGTCAATAGCGTGCTGTTCGTCGTCCACAATCAGGCAGTTGATCATAGCTGGGTGATGGTTAATTCTGCGGTGTAAAATTCGGTATCGTCCTTTACTTGCAGCGAATAATTTCTGCCGTAGGTTAAGTCTAATTGTTTTTTGATGTTGTCCAAGCCAATGCCGGTGGAAATTTCTTTCGGACCCGCTTTCTTTTTGTTGCGGCAAAAGAAAGTCACAGCCTCGTCTTCAATATTTAAGTTAATGACGATGGGGCGGTCCTGGTCTTTTAAGTCACCGTGCTTGAATGCGTTTTCAACAATCGTGATCAGCACAAATGGAACGATGGTGGCGCCGTTCACCACGCCGTTCACGTCGAACTGCACGTTCAAGTTGTTGGAGAAGCGAAGCTGGTTTATTTTAATCACGTTGCGCACGTGTTCAATCTCCTCTTTCAACATCACTTTGCCGTCTCTTGCGGCCGGGCCAAGCGCATAGCGCATAATGTCCGAAAGCGTCAGAATGCCTTCCGATAATTCACTTGAGTAAGGCAGTGATTTGGCGTATAAAAAATTCAGGGTGTTGTGTAAAAAATGCGGGTTGATCTGCGCCTTCAAAAAATTGAAATTGGCTTGCGACTTCTCCACCTCCAACTGCATCTTTTGTGCTTCCAGAATTTTGCGTTGCTTTCTTTCGTCGCGCAAGTAAGTGAAATAAGCCAGCAACATGGAAACGCCGGTAATCACGAGCGACGAAACAAAGAAGACGAAGACCATCAGTCCCACCGTCAGTTCTTCTTCAAGATTTGGATGAGCCGTCGAGATGGAATATTTGAGCTTGTCGAGACAAAGGAAGGAAAAGGCATAATAAGCGCCCATCAAAAGAAGGCTCATAACCACAGGCTGAACAAACTGCAAGGCCCTGTGCTTGCCTGCAAAGAGGCGGTAAAACATGTTGAGGGTAACAAAATAAAAAAAGGCAAAAAAGAAAACGCTGAAAACCTTGCTCAACAGATTTGGCCAGCTAAAAACAAGGTCCCAATTGGGTGCTTTGTTGGCCTGCGGTGTTACGTACATGCCGATTAAGCCGATAAACGTAAACCCCAGGTAAATGGCCAGCGTAATCCAAAACACTCTGCCAAAACTGTAACGACGCCGGTGAAGCAGGGAAGGAATTTTCATTTTTTGTTTTAAAAGCGAAACGTCAAACGTGAGACGTGAAACCGGTGGGACTTTCAGACCGAAATTCACCCGTCTCACGTTTGACGTTTGACGTCTCACGGATCATTAATTGTTGCCGGAGCCCACACCGAAGCCGCCGCCTTGCTGCTCGGCTCTTTTCTTCTCGTCTTCCGAAGCGCCGGCTTTTTGCTTGGCCGCTTTTACGGTTGTGCTGCCAAAGCGCCAGGTAAAGTTCACCTTAAACTGCTGTGATTCCCAGCGGGCCAGGACATTCAGTTTTTGACCGGCAAAATCGGAGGTGCCGCGGAAACGGAACGTGTGCAAAAGATCCGTGCCGGAAACTTTGATGGTACCGTTGCCCTTGAAAATCTGCTTTTGCAATCCAAGGTCCAAGCCGCCCATGCCTTTTGATTTAAGTGTGCCCATAAAGACGCTTGGCGCAACATACACACCGCTTAACTCGGCCGTCCACACTTTGGCAAAGCGCAAGGTGTTTTGCATGTACAACGTGCCGCCCACTGCGTTCAAATCAATCTTGCGTCCTTCAAGGTTGGCTTTGTACATCGAGTAATTGGCATTCAGGTTGGCAAAAAGGCTGTAGGCTTTGTATTGAAACGGATAGCTTACGTTCAGGCTGAACACGTCTTGCTGCGCCAGGTTTCTTTTGGTCAAAATTGACTTGGATTTTTCTACCGTGTCGGGCACTTGCGCAAATAAGTCCGAAATATGGCTGTAGTTCAACGTTGTTGTTAAACGGTATTTGTAAATCCGTGTAATGCCGTAGCTGTTGGTGAACTGCGGACGTAAATCAATGTTACCCTTCATGTATGTGTATTCGTCCAGTTTGAATTCAAACGGATTCAGGTCCTGGTAAGCCGGACGGTCAATGCGGCGGCTGTACGTGAGGCTCCATTGGTTCATCGGGTTTTTGTTAAACGTAACGGCTGCGCTGGGGAAGAAATTGGTGTAGTTTCTTTCAAATGATGAAGACCACGGCTGATAACCACTACCCGCTTTTGTTTGTCCGTCCGAGGTGCCTTTGTTGTTGGTATTTTCTACCCGCAAGCCGGCCTGCACCATCACGCCTTTGTATGCACGGTTCCAGTTGGCGTAAACGGCGTTGATGTTTTCTTTGTATTGAAAACGGTTGCTGCGGTCTTGGTCCAACGTATTTACACCACCGATCACGTCGTAGCGTTGAAAATCGTTGTCGGTATTTACAAACGAAATTTTTCCGCCCAAACCAAGCTTGCCGCCCCAGGCATTTTGTTCGTAATCTACCTTGCCCGAATTGATGTGAATCTTTGTCGGCGCAATCATTTGGTAAATCACCGAACGAGTGATTGTTCTTTCATCCGGCGTATAATAATAGTTTGGCTGGTACTGATCGTTGTGGTTGTCGTAATAACCGTTGTCGAAGTTCAACGTCAGGTTTTTGCCGGCGGCATCCAGGTAATTGTAATTCAGGTTCAGGTTGTAGTTGTCGCGCTTCAGGTTTGAATGGTTGTCGGCCACAAGAACTCTGTCGGGAATGCCGGTTGATTTGGGCGAAATCACGGTGCGGTTGTAATTGCTCACCTCAGGATCTGAAATCGTACCGGTAAGCAAAACACCAACCGACGACTTCTTATCCAGCGTGTAATCGGCACCCAGTTTCAGGTTGTGGTTTTGGTTGTCGTAACGGAAATAACCTTTGCCGTCAAAGACGGTATCGGCCACGGTGCGGTACAGTTCAATTGGGTTGTGGTTTAATCCTTTCGATACGCTGTACGTGCCGTACAGATTCCAGGCCTTATTGCGGTAGTTCAGGTTAAAGCTGCCGTTGTATTTTGGAAACACACCAATGGCATAACCGGCCGTCACCGACCCGTTCACACCGTAAGCTTTGTTCTTTTTCAAACGAATGTTGATGATGCCGGCGTTGCCTGCGGCTTCATATTTAGCCGAAGGATTGGTAATGATTTCAATGGATTCGATTTGCGAAGATTGCATGGACTTTAAAAAATTGGCCAGATCAGATCCCGACAGCGGTGTAGGACGGCCATCCACGTAAACCTGTACGCCGTTCTTGCCGTTTACAGAAAGATTTTCGTCTTTGTCCACGGTAACGCCGGGCGACTTGCGCAGAAGTTCAAGGCCGTCAGAACCCGCGGCGTTGATAGTGCCTTCTACGTTTAAAACGGTTTTGTCGGCCCGCACTTCCACCATGGGTTTGCGTGCCGATACGGTAACGCCTTTCAAATCGCTGGAGGCTTTGGTGGCGGTGAGTGCTGGTGCGGTTACGTTATCGTTTGCCACCGAAAACGAAGGCGACAAAGCCGGATTGTAACCCACGTGGCTCACCATTACGCGGTATGTGCCCTGGTTAATGCTGTTAAATGAATAAGTACCGTTGCCACCCGCAACGGCCAGTTTTACGACCGATGTATCTTTTGCTTTTACAAGCGCCACCGTAGCGCCGGAAAGCGGTGCGCCGGCATCGTCTTTGGCCGAACCGGAGATCGTTTGGGCATTTGCCGCAGCGGCCAAACTGACAAGGAGGAAGAGGAGCAGTGTTCTCATAATTTTATTATTTGGCTTTAGAGATTTCTGTTTGAGAGGAGCAAACGTAAAACCGCCGGCAGACTGCTAAAATTCTTTTTCACGAAAAAGGATTTTAGCAGGACGAAAAACCGCAATCGGCAATTGCTGGCCGCAACCGTTAATTTTGTTGCTCCATGTTTGAACTCCTCTTTCAGAAATTTGACGAAAAGGTTCATCTTACCGAAGACGAAAAAGTGCTTTGCAAAACATTTTTCCTTCCCAAGAAACTGCGCAAGCGGCAATACCTGTTGCAGGAAGGCGATGTATGCAAATACATTGCTTTTGTTGAAAAGGGAATGCTTCGTTCCTATTCGGTGGATGAAAAAGGAAGCGAACACATTATCCAGTTTGCCTTTGAAGGCTGGTGGATCAGCGACCAATATTCTTTTCTTACAACCGAAGCCTCGCCGTACAATATTGATGCGTTGGAAGATGCGGAACTGTTGTTGCTGAGTAAAGCGTCCGAAGAACAACTGCTGGAGCGCATTCCCAAAATGGAACGCTATTTCCGTATTCTGCTGCAAAACAATTTAATTGCGACGCAACGGCGTTTGGTCAGTTCGTTAAGCCACACGGCCGAAGAAAAATACAACGAACTGATTCAAGGTTGTCCAACCATTCCGCAACGTGTGCCGCAGCACATGATGGCTTCCTATCTTGGCATCACTCCCGAAACCCTGAGCCGCATCCGGCGAAAGTTGGCCAGCGGCGAACGCAACTAAACAGAAGCCCTTCAACGCGAAGCAAACCAAAACAAGCAGCGGAAATTGTTTTGCCGTTCTTCATTCCTCCTTGTTCTTCTGCTTGCCGTTCTCTTGACATTTGTCAACGCATTCTCTTGCTCTATCTCAATGCCATTTCTTACCGTAGCGCAAGGGTCAGGCTTTGTGGTCATGGTAGCTTTGTGTTCTCAAAACAAAGATCATGGCAAAGACAAGCATCGCAATCATTGGAGCCACGGGCAACATGGGTTCAGCCATTGCAAAAGCACTGGCAAAAGGTCCTTACCGCCTGCTTCTGTTTGCGTCTGATAAAGAAAAGCTGGAAGCTTTAAAGAACAACATTATAGCCGCAACGCCTTCGGCAGATTTGGAATGCACGGGCTGCCCCGTGGACGCAAGCTGGGAAGCCGATGTCATTATTCCCGCCGTGCCTTACGGCGCGGAAAAAGAAGTGGTCGAAAAAATCAAAAGCGTGGCAACGCAGAAAATCGTCATCAGCATTGCCAACCCGTTAAACGAAAGCTACAACGGACTGGTAACGGCGCCCGGCACAAGCGCAGCGGAAGAATTACAAAAGTTGCTGCCCGATTCGAAGGTGGTAAAAGCCTTTAACACAACCTACGCTGCCGATTTTGCGCAGCCCGTCATCAACGGACAGCAAGTGGATGCCTTTGTTGCCGGCAACGACGACGAAGCCGTTGACATGGCAAAAGAGCTTGTAGAGACGGCAGGCTTTCATCCAATTGTTGCGGGTGAGTTAACCGTGAGCCGCACGTTGGAAGCCATGCAGCTAATGCTTATTCAGCTCACCATCAAAAACAACTACAACTGGCTCGCCGGTTTTAAAATTTTACACAATCATCAATAACACCAAAAAACAATTACGCATGAAATCCTTGTTCAAAACAAATGAAAATAATTGGTCGGCTTTGATTGCCCGCCTGGCACTGGCATTTGTCGTGTTTCCGCACGGCGCACAAAAACTTTTTGGCTGGTTCGGCGGCAGCGGCTTCCAGGGAACCATGACCTACATGACCACGCAAGGCGGCCTTCCTTTCATCATCGCCCTTCTTGTGATCTTAATTGAAAGCATTGCAGCCCTGATGGTACTCTTTGGCTTTGCCACCCGCATTGCGGCACTCGGCATTTTTGGCCTGTTCACCATCATTGCCGTTCAGTACCACGCGGCAAACGGATTTTTTATGAACTGGTTTGGCAACCAGAAAGGCGAAGGCATTGAATATTTCATCATTCTCCTGGGCCTTGCTCTTGCCCTCATCGTCAGCGGCGGCGGCAAAGCCAGCGCCGATGCGGCTCTCGTTCCCGTGAAAAACAGACAATAAATAAATCAACACACAAATCAACAACATGAAGAAGTTTATCATTTCCGCGGCAGCCGTTTTCACGCTGCTTGCTTTTACCACCGTTAGCAACTGGAATGCGGACAACGCACATTCGAAATTGACTTTCACCGTCACGCACCTCGGCATTGCCGACGTATCGGGCCTGTTCAAAAATTTTGACGCAAAGCTCAATACAACCAAAGATGATTTTAGCGATGCGCAGTTTGAACTCAGCGCCGATGTGGCTTCCATCAACACAGAAGTGGAAGCAAGAGACAATCACCTGAAAAGCCCTGATTTTTTTGACGCGGCCAAATACCCGAAACTCACGTTCAAGAGCACGGCCGTTAAACCCGTTGGAAAAAATCAATACAAGCTCACGGGTGATTTAACCATGCACGGCATCACCAAACCGGTAACGCTTGATTTGCTTTATCGCGGTACGGTAGAAAACCCGATGTCGAAAAAACCAACGTCTGGCTTCCAGGTAACGG
Source organism: Flavisolibacter ginsenosidimutans (assembly GCF_007970805.1). Classification (GTDB taxonomy): domain Bacteria; phylum Bacteroidota; class Bacteroidia; order Chitinophagales; family Chitinophagaceae; genus Flavisolibacter; species Flavisolibacter ginsenosidimutans. The sequence continues at coordinate 3,435,319 of NZ_CP042433.1, forward strand.
GCATCGTTAAACGTTCTGATTTCGGCATCGGCGAAAAATTCCCGGCAACCATGCTCAGCGACGAAGTGCGCATTAAAGCCGATGGCGAGTTTACAAAACAATAAGTAAACGGTGAATGGTGAGTTGACAATTCAACACGCATCATTCTTAACGCACATTGAAAAAAGACAGCAACGATGATTTTGTCGGCCCGCTGCCTGTGGTCACCGTAAAATTTTCGCCGCTTCAATCTTTATTCAACAGCTTTTCACCTGCAATCCGAAGCAGTAGTGAAAGGCTGTTTCTTGTTTGCCTTCCACTTGGATAGCAAAACAGCAGTGGCCGCAATCCCTTGCCAGTCCTGTATTTTATTAGGTTTCGCTCAAAAATCTTCCTACCTTAAAGGAAACCTTTGTTTATGAAACCAACTCTACTCACCGCCTTTGGTTTATTGGCTGCAACGGCGCTCAACGCACAATTCTCACTGCAACCGCAAGCCGGTTTTGAACAATCGCGTACATCGCTTAATTACAGTAACGGGCTGTCGGCTTTAAACAACGCCAACGTGAAAGCCGGCCTCAAAATGGACTATCGCCTGAAAGGCGGACACAGTCCTTTTATCAATCTTACCACAACGCCTTCGCCCGCCAGTTTTGTGTTCGACAATTCGGGCACGTTAATTAACCGGGTACAATCCAGCGTACCGAAGCTGATGCTGCAAGCCGGTTATCAATACAGCAGCAAGGCCATCCAATTGGGAAAGAAAAGCAGTTCGGTAAAAAATGTGCCGACAACCTTACAGGAAAACACGGCCACTCAGCAACACCGTTGCGGCATGTACCGGTCGCGTTGCGCAGAAAGAAGGGCGAACAAAATGAACGCTGTAAACAATGCGCTCAACATGCGTTTGCAGCCATCACTTGCCTTGGCTTACGTTCCATCGGCAACCGCACGCCTTATGCCCAAAGGCGATGGTCAGGAATACGAAGCCGCAAACTGGAAGACGGCAATTGTTCCATCCATGGGTTTTGAATTTGCCAAAGGCAAACAACGTTTGTTCACGTTAAACGTATTCTACACAAAACCTTTGTCACAAAGCGAACAAACAGCCACGCTTGCATCGGGTGTAAAAGCCGTTTCGGTTCCGCTTCAGGCAAAAACATCAAGCTGGGGGATAACGCTTGGCATTCCGTTCTCGTTTGCAAAAACACCGCAGCTCAAAGCCGTGCAGACTAAAACTTTTGAAAGAAAAGAATGCCATCGAAATCATTACAGGCGATGCATGAGAGTGCAATAAATTTCCAGCATAATTCAGTAAACAGAATGCCCTCTCTGCAAGGGCATTTTTTATAGCAACTAAATTTTCGCCAGCGAAACCCAGCCCATGTAACCCATTGCGGCAACCACGACCCATCCCGCTATTTGCATCCACAGCGGATGCGTGTAGCCTTTCATTAAACGCTTTTGCGTAGCGGCAATTAAAATGATGGCCAAGGCAACGGGCAATATCAAACCGTTCACCGCACCGGCTAAAATCAACAATTGTTTTGGTTTGCCAACGGCGACAAAAATGATCGTCGTGAGTACAATAAAAACCGAGATGCACCAACGTTCGTGCTTTGCAAAGAAGGGATGAAAGGTTTTGAAAAAAGATACCGATGTGTAAGCCGCGCCGACAACCGATGAAATAGCCGCACTCCAAAGCACCACGCCGAAAATTTTTAATCCAAACTGTCCCGCTGCAGAAGCAAATACCGTTGCGGCCGGATTGTCTTTGTCCAGCACAACGCCTTTTTGCACCACGCCAACAATCGCTAAAAAGAGAATGAATCGCATTACAGTGGAAATCACCACGCCGCTGATGGCGCTTCGGTTAATCGTATGAATGTTTTCGCTGCCTTTAATGCCCGCATCAAGCAAACGGTGCGCACCGGAAAACGTTATGTAGCCGCCAACGGTTCCGCCCACAATGGTGACGATGGACGCTGTATTAATTTGTTCGGGAATGAATGTGTGATGCACGGCCTGCAACAAAGGCGGATGCGCCGCAAAGGCAATAACCAGTGTAAGTAAAATTTTAAGCGTACCGAGAATCTTTGTAAAGTTATCAAGCATCTTGCCCACTTCTTTTATCCAAAAAAGAATCAATGCAATTACACAACTGATGACGGCGCCTTGTTCAAACGATAAACCGGCAAGAACGTTCACGCCCAGGCCACAACCGGCGATGTTGCCGATGTTAAAAGCAAAGCCGCCCATGATAACAAGCGCGGAAAGAAAATAACCAAGGCCGGGAAGCAAATCATTGGCAAGGTCCTGCGCACGTCTTTCGCTGATGGTGAGCACACGCCATGTGTTTAATTGCGCACCAATATCGAGCAAAACCGAAACAAGAATAACGAAGCCAAACGAAGTAAAAAGTTGTTGCGTGAACACGCTTGTTTGCGTGAGAAAGCCCGGCCCAATAGACGAATTAGCCATGAGGAAAGCCGCTCCCAAACTGGCACCGCTAAAAAAGCGAAACTTAGATTGCTTTGTCAACAAGGTTGCGTTGTTGTAATGCATGAAAAATTTTCTGCGCAAAGCTTACTGCGTGTTGGCCGTCGCCGTGCAGGCAAACCGTGTCGGCGTGAATGGATATTTCTTTGCCTGAATTTGTCGTCACTGTTTTCTTTTCAATCATCTGCAAAACTTGTTGAACGGCCTTGTCTTCGTCTTCAATTAAAGCGTTGGCTTGTGAACGCGGCGTAAGGCTTCCGTCATCCTGATAAGTTCTATCAGCAAAGACTTCGTGCTTTGCGGGCAGACCTAACTTCTTTGCTTTGGAAACAAGGAAACTATTGCTCAAGCCGTACACGATCAAATGACTTTTAAAATCCCGCACGGCAAAAGCAAAGGCTTCCGCTAATTCCATGTTCCTTGCTGCCATGTTGTACAAAGCACCGTGTGGTTTTACGTGATGAAAAGAAACCGAACATTCGGCCGCAATCTTATCAAACAAGTGCAATTGCTTCGATACAAAATGATAAAGCTCCTGCGGCGTGACAGCCATTTCTGTTCTTCCAAAATTTTCTCTGTCGGGAAAAGACGGATGTGCACCGGCATGAACGCCGTATTTTTTTGTGAGCAACATTGTTGTTCGCAGGGTGCCTTCATTACCGGCGTGATAGCCGCAGGCAATGTTGGCCGATGTAATAAGCGGCATCAGCGCTTCGTCGTTGCCAATGCCTTCGCCCGTGTCGCAATTGATATCAATGTGCATGTAGCCAGTTTTGCATTTTCAAGTTACAGGTGTTTTGCAAGCGGCTCAAATGTTCTTGTTGCGCCGCGTATTTTTCTTCGGCGGAATTCACGGACGTCATCGCAAACTTTATTTCATCGCCCGGCTTTTTTTGCGCAAGTTTTGAAAGGTGCGCAGAGATCACGTGACCGATGCGCGGATAACCGCCTGTTGTTTGATGATCGGCCATCAGTACGATTAATTGTCCATCAGGCAGAAGTTGAACAGTGCCAAAGCTAACGGCCGATGAAACAAGTTGCTGCTTGTTTTGCTGGATCAACTTTTCACCTTGCAAACGATAACCCATGCGGTCGGAAGCAGGCGTAATAGCAAATCCATTGTTCAAAAAATCGGTTTGACTTTTTACATCCAGCCAATCCCACTCGTTGCCCGGAATGAATTCAAGTTCATTGGAAGAAAGTACTGCTTCGTTGTATCGCCAGGGCAAGGCTGTGACGGCATCGTTGGTTGAGGCGTGTGGCAAAAAAGCGAATTCCAATTCATCTTCTTTGTCTAATCGTCTTCCTTTGTAACCACCTGCGCCTGCTTTAAGGTTCGTGCTGTAACTGCTCAACCATTTTTGAATTTTCAATTCATTTAGCAAAGACAAATAACAACGGGCTCCTTTCTTTACACTTTTAAATTGCAGAACGGCATTTGTGCTTACAAAAAAAGGTTGTTGCAAGGTTATCGGCACATCGTTAATGCAAGGCATAAAGTCGGCGCCGGTTAAACAAACAACACAAGCTTGCTGAAACAAAAACGTTGATGCGGGAAAGTGCAATTCAATCACCGGTGCGTTTAATTCTTTTCCGAGCAAAGCATTGGCAAGCGAAGCAGAAAAATCGTCCATCGCACCACCGGGATTGATACCAAGATGCTGATAGCCGTAGCGGCCTGTATCCTGCACGGTGTCAAGCATTCCGGCTTTGGTAATTTTCAAACTCATCTTCGCTGATTGAATAAAAGCTTACGTCATCGCCGGGTTGTAGCAGTACGCTTTCTTCTTTTGTTGTGTCAAATAATTTTAACGGTGTGCGGCCAATGATGTTCCATCCGCCCGGCGAGGGCAAAGGATAAATGCCCGTTTGTTCGCCGGCAATGCCTACAGCGCCTTCGGGTACAATTGTTCGCGGCTGCGCTTTGCGCGGCATCGCAATGCGTTCGTCCACCCTGCCCATGTAGGCAAAGCCTGGCAAAAAGCCAATCGTATAAACGCGGTAAGTTTTTGCTGTGTGCAAGCGAATCACTTCGTCAACGGTAATTCTTTTTTGTGTGGCCAATTCATCTACATCTAGAGCAAATTTCTTTTCGTAGCAAACGGGAATTTTCATCTGCCTGTTTTGCAGTTGAAGACCGTTTGCTTCTTTAAGTAAAAGCGGCTCTATCATTGCCTTCATCGCGTCAAACGCAGCAGTGTGTTTTGAGCGCAGCGAAAGCACATCGTAATAAACCGTTAGCGAACTGTAAGCCGGAACAACATCAAGAATGTGTGACGAAAGATTTTTTACTGCTCCAAAAAGCCGGAGCACTTGTCCGTTGATGTCTTCATCAATCGTATTGCCGAAATCAACGGTGAGTGCGGCATCGCCCAGGGAAAAGATGGAATAAGCAAAAGCCATCGGTTAAAAATACACCGTGCCGGCAAACTTCAAACGGTAACGATACCGTTTTTAATGGCCCACATGGCCAGCCCGATGCGTCCTTTGCACGCAAGCTTTTCTTGCAAGGTATCGCGGTAATTGTCCACGGTACGCGGACTGATGCCCATCTTTTCAGCGATTTCCTTGTACGAGAGATCGGTACAAGCCCAACGCAAAAATTCGGTTTCTTTTTCGCTTAGTTTAACGGATAAAGTTTCCGCGAAAGCGTCGTGCTCGTCAAGGTTGTTGATGGCGCGGATCAGTTTTCCGCTCACCAGTTCGGAATGATAAAAGCCTTTTTGCAAAACGGCTTCGATGGCCTTTTGAAGTTCGTCGGGATCGCTGTCTTTTAAAATATAGCCGCCGGCGCCGGCCCGCAACATGCGAATGATGGAGGCTTCGTCGTCGAGCATGGAAAGCGCCAGCACACAAACCTGCGGATGATTTTTCTTTAGCCACAAGGCCGTTTCAAAACCGTCCATGCGCGGCATGTTGATGTCCATGAGCACCAGTTGCGGCAAGGCTTTTTCGTTCAGCTTTTCAATCAATTCTTTTCCGTTGCTGGCCTGGAACAAGATTTCATAGCCGCAATCTTCCAGTAAAGCTGCAAGGCCGTTGCGCAACATCACATGGTCGTCAACCAATGCTATCTTTTTCTTCATGAAACAATAATAGGAAGGGTTATCTGAACTTTTGTACCCGTTGCGCCGGACTGCAAGTGCCACTCGCCGCCAATGAGCTTCGTGCGGTTTTGCACGTTGCGCAAGCCAATGCCTTTTTGCGCATCAGCTTTTGTTGTTTCGTAGTCAAAGCCAGTCCCGTTATCGGTAACCGTTAGTTGAAGTTCGTCCGGATTGTAGGCAAGATGAACCGAGAGCAGGTTGGCGCCGGAATGTTTGATGGCGTTGTTCAAGGTTTCCTGCACGGTACGAAAAAGAATCAATTCTTTTTTTGCATCGAGGACAACCGGTTCTCCGCTCACCGAAAACTGCGTTTGAAAAACGGCGGTTTTGGCAATCAGGTTTAATTCTGTTTCAATCGCCCTTGCAATGCCGCCCGACAACATTGCTTCGGCATGAAGGGTTTTGGAAAGATTGCGCAAATCGGCAATGGCCTTGCCCACCAGGTCTTTTGTGGCGGCAATTTTTTGCTCCGCACCGTTCTGGCTTTCGATGCGAACGGTATTGAGATTGAGTTTAGCGAGACCGAGGGTTTGGTTCACGTTGTCGTGCACTTCCTGGGCAATGTGCTTCATCGTTTGCTCCTGAATTTCCAACTGCGCTTCGAGCAATTCTTTTTCAAAGGCAGCCTTCAGGCGCCCTTGTTTGTGAATGTACTCCACTTGCTTTCGCCGGTACACCAATACCAAAGCAATGATGCCCGCAGCGACCAAAAAAAGAAAAAAGGAAACGACGACTATCAACGTGACTTCCTTCGATAAGTTACCCATAGGCTTCCTGTGAGAAGAGACAATGCACCCACGAAAAGTAAGACATTGTGCAATCCCCACAAAGCGGTTAGCAATTCGGCGTCGGAATGAGACTGAGTTACCAGGTATTTCTTGGTGAAATAATAATAACTGATAAAAATGATGGAACTGCCGAGAAAATAAAGAAGGTAGCCCGATGAAAGCCAGAAGTTGAACTCGCGGAAAATACTGGTGTCGGTAACGTTGTTCAGCACATGGTGAAAATACATGAAAACGTAAACGGTTACCGAAGCCGACACCATTGCATAGCCGAGGCTATCAAAAAGACGCGGGCCTTGCAAGGTAAAATTGCGCACGATTGCATAAGCAACGTAAGCGGCAATTAGCAGCAGCACCGTTATTTTTTTGGAGCGGGCCTGTAACAAGTTATAAAAATAAGCGCCGATGGAAACAGCCGTCAGCAGGGCCACCGAGTCGTACACCCAAATGTTGTTGTCCGTATGCCCTACGCCGAGACAGCCCATCGTAAGCAGAACGCTTGCCACAAGATAATAGCCTGACAAGGCCAGGGAAAAAGGTCCCTTGTTCCTGATAAAGTTCAGCAACAGCGCCAGCAAATAAACGAGACAAGCGACTGGCTCTAAAAAATTAACAACAAAGCGGTACAAGGAATATTGTTTTTGGTAAAAGGTTGGTTTCGCGTGGTTAAAAGACAACTACTCAGTGTCTTCAACAGTGCAAGGCGGAACAGGGCAGCCCGGCACGGTGGCCACAGGTTCGGCCTTGCCTTTTACATAAGCGTCTGCGTACACTTTTACCACGCCGGCTTTGCTGCCGTCGCTTAGCGTGGCTTCTTCAATCGCGGCCCGAACGGCGATTTTGTCCGGGTTGGCTTCCAGCAGCGCTTTGATTTTCTCTGCTGTAAAAATCAGGGTTAGTTCGCTTGACATAGTAAACGGTTTAGGTAGAAAAAAATGGTGGCGACAAAGATGAACAAACCAAAGCGGGCCGGCAAAGGTTTTTTCACCCTTTGATCATACCGTGAAAAAACCCGGTAACGGGGAGGTGAAAAAAGGCACAGGCCGCGTGGGAAAAACCCTTGACTTAGGTCATTTGGCGTGCCACCTTTGGGGCATCAATAAAGCAACATGCGTTCACTCTTCATAACCAAACCACAACCCGCGTCGCAATCTAAACCAACTGCAACTCCGTTCTCGAACGGGCACATCACACCCCGCGAAACCGAGATACTGACGCTCATGGCCGAGGGGGCATTGAACAAGCAAATTGCCTCCCGGCTTGGCATCAGCACCGAAACCGTAAAAAAACACCTGCGCAACATTTACCAAAAAACCGGCGCTCAAAACAAAATTGAAGCGCTGAACAAAACCCGGTGGCTAACTGCTTCAACTCCCGCCAACCAATACTAACCGCTAACCGTGAATAGACCGGCTCTTGTTTTGAACAAGAGCCTTTTTTTATCTTTCAAAATCGCTTTACATCCGTTTGTTCTTCTCGGGCATTTTCCGTATTTATACATCCGGCGAAACTTTTCTTTGCCTTTGAAAGAACAACGTCTTCCTTCCTCTTTTGAAAACAATTTCTTCCCGTTGCCCTCTTTCGCCAACCACCGTTGGCAATCCGTAAAAACAATCTTTGTTTATGAAGCACATCATCTCTTGCAGCGACGGCACCTGGAACAAACCCACCGACGACATTCGCGCCACCAACAACGAAGACGCGGCCGATGCGGACAACGATTTTGATACGAACGTGGCGCGGATGTACAAAAGCATTTGCAGCCGAAAAGGCAACATTGAACAGGTAAAAATTTACGACCAGGGCGTGGGCACAGGCCTTGGCTGGAAAGACAAAGTCCTCGGCGGCGCTACCGGTGAAGGCATTGACAAAAACATCAAAGACGTTTACCAGTTTTTCATGCTGAATTACCAGCCCGGTGATAAACTGTTCCTCTTTGGCTTTAGCCGCGGGGCTTACACGGCCCGCAGCCTTGCGGGCTTCATGCGCAATTGCGGTATTCTGAAACCGGAGAACGTTCAGTTGGTGGACAAGGCTTACGAGTTTTACCGCGACCGCAATCCCTACACGCATCCCGACTCGGATTTAATGAATTCCTTTCGCAACGCGTATTGCCTGAAAGACGAAACTGGCAGCAACGTTATCCCCATTTATTTCATTGGCGTTTGGGATACGGTTGGTGCTTTGGGTGTGCCACTTTCGTGGTTTCAATTGGGAAACCGCAAGCGTTACCGCTTTCACGACGTAACGCTGAGCAGTCACGTGCAACACGCTTATCAAGCCCTGGCGGTTGACGAAAAAAGAGCCTTGTTCAGTCCCACGCTTTGGGAGAAAAGCAAAACCGTGATGGCCAATCCAAATCATCCGCAACACAAAAACATGGAGCAACGCTGGTTTGCCGGTGTGCATTCCAATGTTGGCGGCGGTTATCCTGATGCGGGACTAAGCAATATTGCACTTCGATGGCTGATAGAAAAAGCGCAGGCCGCGGACTTGTGTTTTAACGACGCACCGTTAGACAAAGACAAGGATGGCCGCGACTACGGCAAGCTGGAAGAATCGCGAAAAGGTTTTTACAAGTTGTGGCGGCCCAATTGGCGGGAAATTAAAAAAGGCGACGCACTGACGAACCAGGAAGTGGATGCCAGTGTATTGGAACGCATAAAGGACCGAAGCAAAAATTACCGCCCGAAAAATTTAAGCAGCCTTTATGCCGGTGAATAACTATTCGCCGGTGAATTTGCGCAAGCGGAAGAAAGGCCGCAATTTTAGGTGATTCTTTTCCTTCAACTTGCTTCTCCGTATTCGCCCGAAAACTTCTCCGTAGCCTGTGGTGCGAGGCTTTGTTTCGCGTTCCAGCAAATCATTTCTGAAACATAAACCACCAACATGGAGAAGCCTATCAAGATTATTTTATTCATCATCGTCGGCATTGCTTTAATCAATCTTGCCACCACGCTTTTCAGCAACAGCAACCTCAAAGGCATTCAACGGAATTTGGAAGAAGCCAAACGCTCGGCCGATTCAGCATTGGTAGAATTGCAGCTTTCGAAAAGCAGGCTCGATTCCATCAGGGCCGACATCGTTGTGTTTAAGGCCTACATCAACAACGTGCAAAAAAGAGTGCAGCTAAACGACGCCGAAAAACAGCTTCGCGAAACGAGAGACCAGGACAAGGTGGACAGCATCAAGCAATCCATTCAACAATTGCGAACCCACATTGCCAAAGACAGCCTGCCACCCATTGATGTCATCACTACAAAACGATAATCACATGAAACGGCCAAACCGCTTCTTTTGCGCCCTGTTCTTTTTTGTCTTCGTTTCGTTTTCTTCGGTTTGTTTTTCGCAGGGCCGCGAGATGAAAGACTCAACCGGATTGCGTGCTTATTTAGCCACACGCGACGATACGCTGTTCATTCGCTACGACTCGGCTTACCTGCTGAACAAAACAACCTTCACTGTTTACCAGGAGGCTTACAAACGCGTGCGCAACGGCAATCTCTCCAACCAGAAAGTTTTGCTGGCTTACGACAGCCTTGTGTCGCTGCAAGACCGGATGTTAAAAGCGAAAGAAGCCGACTACCAGTTTTTAAAAAATAATTTTGATTCTTTGGTGACGGCCTCGAACACTTTTGTGAACCGCACCGATGTGAACGTGACGGCCATCAATCAATCACTTACAAGGGCCGAAGGGAATTTAAATAACATTAAAGCTTTGCTGGACGATTCGCTGCAAAAATTAAAAGCCGAAAACAAGCAAAGACTAAAGATTGCGGTGAAAGGTTTTGTTGTGGGTGTGGGTGTGGCTTCGCTGGTGTTTTTGATAGCAAAATGAAAACAACATTGCTACTGCTTTTTTGACGTATTGAACCTAACCTTTTGATTGACCAGAGTCGGAACCCAATCATAAAGCTCCTGCTCAAAATAGCTGAAAAACTTTGGTTTCATTTTGACTGAAGGAATCTGAATTTTATTGTTGTTTTTGGAGATGTATGAATTAAGAATTGAAAAATATTTTTTCAACTGAAGTTTTCTTTGACGTTCACAATAAAACTCTTGCTGCTTCATGTTTTTATTATTCCGCTCGATTGGGATTCTATATCCATCCTTGAATTTCTTATCAAAAAAAACCGTTTGCGATTCATTGTAGTTCTTAGACAAATTTTCAAATCCCTGCGGTGTTTTTTGAAGACCTTTTCTAATCTGGTTATATTGAATGCTGTCGATATCCGTGACACAAAAAAGAAAATTTGGGTTCGGATTATCGTGTGACGAAGAAAAGAAAATCTGTTCCGGTGTTATCGTCAAATTATAGTAGCCATCGTTACAGGTAGAAATCCAATAAAACTTAATTGGACGTTTGTTGGTGGCTGCCTTTACCTTAAATTTTTCCTGATAAAGAATTCCCTGAATTGTATCTGATAGAGCAGAGGCAGGAATATAGAAGTAATCCTTCTTGTCGATAGTACTTGCAACATTGATTTTATTCTTCTGTTGTGCCAGCAGAAGGGAATAAGTACAAATCAAAGCAATTGCCATTGCGGCTCGAATTAGCATCGACGTAGTTATTTTTTTGCTGAGATGCTTTCCTTTAAGCCTTTCCACAAGTAAAACTAGTTTCTCTTACTGTGACTACACCTTTTCGTTCATCAATTTTTTGATTCAATCATATTCGCATTAGAACATCACAAACTCACAAACTCTTTCCGCAACGCTTCCAAACAAAGACCTACGCGGCTTTGCACGCCAAATTTTTGAAACAGCGCTTCGCGGTAGCCATCCACGGTGCGTTCGGTCACCTGCATTTCGGCGGCCACTTGCTTGTAGGTCATTTCGGTACAGGCCAGTTTTAAAAACTGTTGCTCTTTGGGTGTAAGTACAATTTCTTTTTCGGCTTTGTGCAATAAACGGCCGGGATTGAACTGTGCGGCATCGGCGTTGTAATAACCTTTGGTGTACACTTCGTGCAAAGCCTTTTCCAACACGGCGGGATGAACATCTTTGAGCAAATAAGCGCAGCAACCCGCTTTAAACATTTTAATGATGGCGCCGTCCTTGTCGTTCATGGACAGTGCCACAAGTTTAATGTCCGGACGATTTTCTTGCAGCCATCGGGCGGTTTCCACGCCGTCCATTACGGGCATGTTTACGTCGAGCAAAATGAGGTCGGGCATTTCTTTTCTTCCTTGCAGCTTTCGTTGCAAGTCCTGCCCGTTCAGCGCCTCCAGCACTACCTCAAAATCCTTGAGCGTTTCCAGCATTAAGCTGAGCGACTTTAAAAAGAGTTGATGGTCGTCCACAAGGCCCACTTTAATTTTCATGCGATTGATTTAGGGGTAAACAAATGGTAACAATTGTTTCCTCGGGTGCCGATTGCCAGTCAACGGTGCCGCCAAAGAGACCGGCCCTGTGCCGCATGTTGGTAGTGCCCATGCCGTGAAAACCGGACGGCAGCGGCTTTCCGTCGTTGACGACTTTTACTTCCAGTGTTTCGCTGTTGTTGATGATGATGGAGAGGTGCGATGGCGCGGCGTGGCGCACAGCGTTTTGCACCGCTTCCTGCACAATGCGAAAAAGAATGATCTGTTCTTCGGGCTTCATGGCAATGGTGGTGTCGCCTTCGATGCTGGCGTGAATAACCTCGCCGCTGTTGATGCGTTCCACTTCACTCTTCAAGTTATCGAGAAAGTTGAACTGCTCCAACCATTCTTTGTCCAACGAACGCGACAACATGCGCAACTCCTGAATGGCTTTTGCTAGCGTGGCATTGGCCGTGTTCAAGGTATCGGGCAAATGACCCAGCCGGATTTCGGTAATGCCCATCAGCATTTTGGTAGTGCTAAGCAACTGGCCAACGTTGTCGTGCAGTTCCTTGGCAATGTGCCGAAAGGTTTCCTCCTGGGTTTCCAGCTTCGATTGCAACAGTTCTTGTTTGAATTGTTTGGTCATAAGCTCCTTCTCTTCCTGTTCTTTTGCCACGCGGCGTCGGTAGCGCACAATGGAGAAAATAAAGATGGTCACCAGGAACAAGATCAGCGCTATTCCCGCAAGGGCCATGATGACTATTTCGTTGTTCTCGCCGAACATATAAATCCGTAGGCCAACAAGATATATAAAATGTAATTAAGGACTGTGTTCACGTAAACCCGCAGGTTGGTGGCCAGCACAGGATCTTTTTTTTGCACCGTGGCGTATGCCGGGTTAAAGAAAAAAATGCCGGCAAAAAAAATCAGCAACGCAGATAAGATGATGAACAAAGGTTGCTTCCAGATTTCTTTTTCGGCGCCCGTATCGAAATTGAACAGCAGCAGTGAAATCCAGATGCTGTTGAAAAAACAACTGATGTTGTACACCACCGACGGATAGCTTACAAAGTGATAATGAAAGGCCGAAAGCAAGAGCGCAGCCAAAAGATAAACAGGCACCGAAGCGGCTAAAACCTTTTTGATTTTACGGCTGCTTGTGTTGCGGCTGTAAAACAGCACAAGGCAAACGTATTCTGCGGGAATGTACAGGTAGTAAGGACCGTTTTCCTCTCGGTGCAGGCCGCGCAAAACCAGAACGGCCATTTCGGTAACGAGGCCAAAACAAAGCACAAAGCGAAGAAAGAAAAGGCCGTGCACGGAACTTTCCTTTGCCCTGAAACTTAAAAAAAGACAAGGCAGGTACAAGGCATAATAAATAAGGTCGGAGGTGGAAAACATGCGATAATGGGAATAATGAATGCACGCGGTTTAGCCGAGCAATGCTCTTGTTTCTTCAATGGTGGTTCCTTCGTCGTGCACCTCGCTGTCGAACACTGTGCCGCCATCGTCGGTGTTGTCCGTTGCTACGGCTGCCGCCGCATCAGGCGCCATCACTGACCTTGCCACCAGCGCTGACTGCGCTTTTACCGTACCGTCTTCTTTTATGGTGGTTCCCACTTCGTTTACACCGGCTAAAATAAGCGTGTTGGCCTCGCCGTCCCTTCCGTGTATGTAGCGAATGCCCTCGCAGTGGCGAAGACTAAGAATTTGCAAGATGATTTCTTTGCCAAAAACCCCCGATACGTGCTGCGAAGGATTTACGAGGCTGCGCATTGCTTTAAAGCCCGGTAATTTTTTTAGTGCTGCGTAAGCCTTATTGCTTTCAATTTCCTGCACCAGTTTCCAGGCATCTTCGCAGGCGGTGAAATAGGCTTCGGCCATTTCTTTTGTTTTGCGCCGCGTAACCGGTTGGCCAAAGCCTCTTACTTCAGATTTGGTATCGGCCAGTTGAATCGTAAGATAAGCATTGGGTTTGTTGACGTCTTTGCCTTGTACCCGCATCAAATTTTTCTTTGCCATGTTTATGGTTTGAAGTTAAAAAAGAGATAAGGTGCTTTCAACAGTCGAACCGTTTCACGTTCTGCGCGGCAATCATTCAAGTTGCAACTTGTTGCGTTGCCTGCGCTTTATTTTTGTGCAGGTATAACCGGGTTTGCCCTGCAATATGCCGATAAGTTTTGTAGAAGCTTACGGGATTTTTCCCGGGTACAAAAAAGGAAAGCACCATTTTTCATGGGCTTTTCGGAAAGTAGGTTTGTACCGCAATCGAAACAGCCTTGCCAATCGCCAAGGGGTCGCAACCAAACCAACTGCATAAACGTTGCTAACCGTTAACACCAATACAACGTTGACCGCTACTCTAACCTATGCCCTTCAACCCTCTACCCTTGAATACATTCGATCGTTGTTTCAAAGCCTTAACGACACCAGAACCAAGTTAAAACACCAGGAGTCCGGAACAACGATCGCCGCAAGGCGGCAACCATCAAAACACATACTGCTTGTGGAGACAGGTAAATCTTTCGAAACATTCATCCAACTATTTAATCTTTCTTCTTAAATTTCTACTAACTAAAACCTCTCCTCATGTGCACTCACCACGCCTCCATTAATTGCCTCGTTCCGCCTTACATGATGCGCCAGCTCATGGAGAACACAGGCGAAAAAACAGCCCTGTTTAAAACAGTTGTGCAAAGCCTTGTTACCGATGCACGCCTCCGGAGTCAACGCAAAGTATTTCATTATCTGCCCGAAGCCGGCAAAAAAATATTGACCTGCGCACCGCTGGCAAGAGCCACGAAAAAAGCAGCCGTCAATCGCGAAGTTTACACAGCCGGAAACAAACAAACAGAACCCGGCAAACTGGTTCGCGCCGAGGGCAGCAAGCCGGTAAAAGACAAAGATGTGAACAACGTGTACGATGCGGCCGGCTATGTGTGGGATTTTTACAATTCGCTTTTCAGCCGCAACTCCATTGACAACAAGGGACTCAAAATCGTGCAAACGGTGCATTACAAACAGAAATACGACAACGCGTTTTGGGACGGCCAGCAAATGGTTTACGGCGATGGTGACGGAAAAATATTCGGATCGTTCACACAAGATATTGACGTGATTGGACACGAACTAACGCACGGCGTGGTGCAATACGAATGCAACCTCGTTTACCAAGACCAAAGCGGTGCGTTAAACGAATCGCTTGCCGATGTTTTCGGCATCATGATCAAGCAAAAAACATTGAACCTTGGCGTGGCGCAATCGGATTGGCTCATTGGCGAGAACGTGATGATTGGCGCCAAGTATGCACTGCGTTCGCTAAAAGCGCCGGGTACGGCTTATGTGAATCATCCGCAGTTGGGCACCGACCCGCAACCCGCCAACATGAGCGGTTATACCAACGATCCAACCGATAACGGCGGTGTGCACCTGAACTCCGGCATTCCCAATCATGCGTTTTATCTTGCTTGCATGAAAGTAGGCGGCTTTGCCTGGGAAAAAGTGGGCCGCATTTGGTACGGCGCCATGTGCGACAAGAAAAATGTTCCCACCACCGCAAACTTTGCCGACTTTAAGAATGCTACGATTTTGCAGGCGCAAAAATTGTTCAAAACCGACAAGACCATTGAGAAAGCCGTAACGGATGCGTGGACATCGGTGGGCGTTTAGTAACTTTCGTTTATGAAACTAAAACTGATTCAGGCAGGCGGCTTTGCGGGCTTGAAGAAAACAGCCGAAGAAGACTTGAGCGATTATCCCGACGAAGTAAAAGATGCGGTGAAAAAAGTTTTTGAAGAACCGGCAAAAACATCTTCACCTTCAGCGGCAAGAGACCAGGAGCAACACTTTTTAGAGCTCGACGGAAAGGTGGTTCCGGTGGATGCCGACAAGCAACCCAAAGCCTTGCAAAACCTGCTGGCAAAAATGAAAACGAACCTTACGCTACAAAGCCGGTAATTACCGGCTTTTCACCAACGGCTCCCGATACGCATGTACCGGAGTTTCCTTCCGTTTTTTAAACGGATCCGCCCTTTCTTGTAAACACGTCACCTGCCCTTCCAGGCTCACCTTCACTTTATGACGACTGCCTGCGTACCCTTCCTTTCTTTTAGAACAAGCAAAAAACCGGGTAGCCGAAAACGGTATCAAAGAGTAGGCAATCAAAATTCTGTTTTATGGCAAACAATCAATTTGTCGTTGACCTGGGCTCTGTACGGTTAACCGATGATCAACACCAACGCATTAGCAACGCCATTCAGGCTGCCGTTTCTGCCGAAATTGCCAATCTCGGCTCCGCAAGCAAAATTGCCCTGGTACCGATAAACAAGTTTGTAAAAGGGCCCATCATTGACGGTATTGTTGCCCGTGACATTACCAAAAACTTCGACCAGTTTTTAGCCGGCAAGTAATGAAAGAAGCAACGTCAAAATTGTGTCCCTCGCACCGCTGCAAGTCGGGGTCGCAACTGTTGGGTGTAAGGCAGGATGACGGCACCGTCGCCATCCTGCCACAGCCCTTGCCGGTGACAGAAGAATTTATCAAAACCGTAAGCCAGCACGAAACGCCGCCGGAACAACGTTTTCGGTTTACCAACAAATGCGTGGAAAGCGGCTGCGGGCAATGGTCTGAAAAAGGTTGCGGCGTAGTAGAACGCATGTTGAACTATCTGAATCAGGTTCCTGTTCTTGATGCTCTGCCCACTTGTGCCATTCGCAAATCCTGCCGCTGGTTCTCGCAGCGGGGCGGCGATGCCTGCAGGCTTTGTTCGTATGTAATAACGGAAATTACCGAAGAAGAAGTAGCGGCTTACGTGGACGCCATGGAATTTGAAAGGCCGCAATAGCCAGCCGCATTAATTCAAACCGTCTTCATCGCAAGCTTTAGTTGCAACAAACAGCCTTTCTCAAAAGCACCGGACTTGCGTATCTGCTGCAATAGCAAACGGCCTACGCCACAACCCAATCTTTCCTCATCTATCCTTAATTTTTTCCACTTGTATAAACCGCTGCCGGTGATATTGCAGAATGTTTCAATTTACGACACATTTCGTAACAAACCTAACCGCGTTTATGAAAAAGATTGTCCTCTACGGTTTGGCCTTGCTGCTCCTGCAATGTTTAATTGTTGCGGCCGCATTCGCACAAAGCAAAACAACTTTATCGGGCAGCGTAAGCGACAGCGCCGCACAAAAACCACTGCAATACGCAACGGCCGAATTATACAAAAACGCCGTTGCTGGCCAACCGTTGAAAGTTACTTTCACCAACGACAAAGGCAAGTTCGCCTTTGCAAAGCTTGATACCGGCAACTACGTTGTTTCGGTTTCGCACACAGGCTTTTTGGAGAAACAACAAACGGTTGCGATAAACGGGAGTGAAAGCGTTGAATTAAAACCCTTCTCTCTTTCCGCTTCTAATGGTGCTTTGCAAGGCGTGGTTGTTACGGCAAAAAAACCGTTGGTAGAACAACAAGAGGACAAAATCATCTTCAACGTCGAAAACGACCCCGCCACCAAAACCGAAAACGCCATTGACATTTTGCGCAAAACACCGTTTGTTGCCGTTGACGGCGACGACAACGTAACGGTGAACGGGCAAACCAGTTTCAAAGTGTTGCTCAACGGCCGCGAGACCGGCGTGTTTGCGCAGAATCCCAAAGAAGCACTGAAAGGTTTTCCGGGTTCGCTCATTACAAAAATTGAAGTCATCACGTCGCCGTCGGCAAAGTATGATGCCGAAGGCGTGGGCGGCATCATCAACATCATTACGAAGAAGAAAGTTGTCGGCTATAACGGTTCGGTAAACCTCTGGGCCAATCAAATTGGCTGGTACAACATCAACACCAACTTTAGTGCAAAGCTGGGCAAGCTGGGCATAACGATGTATTACGGCAACAACGGCGGCAACAACATTGAAGGACGCAGTAAGATGGTGACCACGCCGCTTGTGCCGGCGTATTTTTCGAAGCGTGAATTGAACGGAACCCGCCTCATGACAAACTTCTGGCAATGGGGCAACCTTGAAGCGGCTTACGAACTGGACACGCTGAACACCTTTGCACTTTACGGGAATGTGAGCGGCGGCAAAAACCGTAGCATCCTGGATCAATCCATCACGATGTCTTATCCATCCGCACCGGACACCGTTAGCAATTACAATCTCACCAGCCGCTTCGAACAACCGTCGTACAACATCGGCGCCGACTACATCAAGAAATTCAGCAGCAACAAAGAAAAAGAATTCAGCATACGCCTGAACGGCGATTTCGGGATCAACAATACGTTTTTGAACAGCGTAATGGACAATCCTGTTGCCGCCGACCGGTACGTTATCAACAACAGCAAGGCCAACAACAAGCAATACACGATTCAATCGGATTACATTCTGCCGTTGACCAACAACCAGAAAATCGAATCGGGGGTAAAGGCTATTTTGCGCAAGGCCGCTTCGGATTTTGAGGGATTAATTAAAGCAACAAGCGCAGAAGATTACGTCGTGAATTCATCAAACACCGATCATTTCCGTTACAACCAGGACGTTTACAGCGCTTACAGCACGTATAGTTTTAAAACCGGCAAAACCACGTTCCGTTTGGGTGCAAGAATGGAGCATACCGAAGTGGACGGGAATTTCATCAGCGCAAAAACAAAAGTGACGCAATCTTACACCAACCTTCTTCCCAACTTACAATCAAACACAAAATTCAGCAATGTATTTACGCTAGTCGTTACGTACAGCGACCGCATTCAACGGCCCTTTATTCAAAACTTAAATCCTTTCCGCAACGACAACGATCCGCGTTTTATTACTTACGGCAACCCGAGCCTGCAACCGCAAACAATTCACAGTTTGGCCGTCCAAACAAGGCTGATGAAAGGAAGAACCTTTGCAGGCATCACGTTTACCGGTTCGTACAGCGACAACATGATTGTGCAATACAGCAGCTTTGATGCGGCGAAGGGCATTACATCAACCACCAGTGACAACGTGGGCAAAGAATGGGCAGTGAGCGCCAACGGAAACTTCAATACAAAAGTCAACAACGACTGGTCGGTGTTTTTAAACGGCAACGTGCGGTACAACCGCGTGGAGAATAAATTTTTACCCAGCCAGGCAAACAGCGGTTTTAGCGGCAACGCAAATCTGAATACCAGTTATTCCATCAACAAAAAATTTACGGCAAGCGGCTATGCAGGTTTCTTCCGTGCGCCGGTTTCTATCCAAACAAAATATCCGTTCAATCTTTGGTACGGCATTCATGCGGGTTATAAATTCCTGAACGAAAAACTTACAGCCTCTGTCGGTCTTTCCAACTTCTTTCAAAAAGAAAGAGCCTGGGAACTTACCACGGTTGATCCTTCGTTCATGTACAAGTCCACAACCGTCTCTCCGTTCCGTGCATTGGCCATTGACATCAGCTGGAACTTTGGCAAGCTAAGCGAAAGCGTGTCGAAGAAAAAAGGTGTGAACAACGACGATTTGTTGAGCAGCGGAAACGGCGGCAATTAAGAGCATTTACCTTTAAAAAGTTACGCCGGTTGGTTGTTCAACTCTTTGCATTTATTTTTCGTAGAATAAAAGCAGACTTCGTTAAAACGAAGACTTCGTTTATTCATACAAACGTGATGCATGCGTCAAATAAAATTTCGTTGTTTGCCGCGGCAAATTTTTTAATCGCAATAGAGCAGAATTCCTATCTTCCTGCAAACTCTTCTCTGTGAGAAAAACGATTGCTTTCCTGTCTTTTATTGTCACGCTTCATACAGCTTCCGCGCAAAAAGATTTCAGTGCAGCCATCAACAGCACCACTTCTAAAATAGAACCCAAGTGCATTGCCTGGCGGCGGCAACTGCACGAAAATCCCGAACTCGGCAACCGTGAATTCAAAACCGCCAAACTCATTGCCGATCATCTGCGTTCACTCGGCATTGACGTAAAAGAAGGCGTGGCGCACACCGGCGTTGTGGGCATCCTGCGCGGCGCCAAACCCGGTCCTGTTATTGGCCTTCGCGCCGACATGGATGCGTTGCCTGTACTGGAAAAAACAGGGCTTCCGTTTGCATCCAAAATCAAAGGTACGTATAACGGACAAGAAGTTCCGGTAATGCACGCCTGCGGTCACGATACACACGTAGCCATGTTGATGAGCGTTGCCGAAATTTTAGCAGGCATGAAGAATGAACTTGCCGGTACGGTAAAATTTGTTTTTCAACCGGCGGAAGAAGGCGTGCAAAAAGGCGAAGAAGGCGGCGCGGAATTAATGGTAAAAGAAGGTGTAATGGACGATCCAAAGGTGGACGTGATGTTTGGCCTGCACATCAAATCCGGGATCGAAGTGGGAAAGATCAGCGTGCGGCCAGGCGGCTTTTATGCAGGCGTTAGCGACATGAAAATCGTGGTAAAAGGCAAGCCTTCGCACGGCGCATATCCGTGGAATTCGGTTGATCCGATTGTTACTTCAGCGCAAATCATCAACGCATTGCAAACCATCGTTAGCCGCAACGTAAACCTTACCGAGAACGCAGGCGTCATCACCGTTGGCGCCATCAACGGCGGCAACCGTTCCAACATCATTCCCGAAGACGTAACGATGCTTGGCACTATTCGCTCTTTGTCCAAAGAACAGGAAGCGTATCAAATTGAACGCATTAAAACCGTTGTGACGAAAACTGCCGAAGCAGCAGGTGCTTCGGCCACAATAGAAGCGCCCTACAGTTCGCATTATCCCGTTACGTTTAACAACGAAGCCTTAACGGCGAAGATGATTCCGTCTTTGCAAAAAGCGGTGGGTGTACAAAATGTTGTTTCAAGACCCGTTGAAATGGGTGCGGAAGATTTTTCTTTCTTCGGCGAAAAAGTGCCCGCTGTGTTTTTCAATCTGGGTGCAATGCCAAAAGGCCAAGACCCAAAAAAAGCGCCGCCGCACCACACACCGGAGTTTTTTGTTGACGAAAGCGCCATGCAAAACGGCATTAAAGCCTTTTTGTTTTTGGTGACGGATTACATGAACATGAACAACGGCAAGGCATCAACAAAACAAACACTCAAAGCGACCAAATGAGAAAGATTTTTTTATTGCTGTTTTTATTCGCTGTTGTTGTTGATGCTGCTGCGCAAAAGAAAGACAAGAAACTGCAAAAGCAAGTGGAAGAGCTTATCAAAGGCTTCAACGGCGATGTGGGCGTTTACGTGAAGAATTTAAAGAACAATAAAACTGTTGCCGTTAATGCCGACACGGTTTTTCCAACGGCGAGCATGGTGAAAATTCCGATCCTTCTCGGCATCATGGACAAGATTAATCGCGGCGAATTGGCTTATCATCAACCCTTGCAATACAAGGATTCTTTATTGTATGCAGGCGTTGATATTTTGGGTTCTTTCAAGAATGATGAAAAGATCGAGTTAAGCAAAGTGATGATGTTAAGCTTAACCACCAGCGACAACACCGCAAGCCTTTGGCTGCAAAGCCTTGCCGGCGGCGGTTTGCGCATCAATCAAATTTTGGACAGCCTTGGCTTTGTGAACACAAGAGTGAACTCACGGACTGCGGGCCGTGAGGCCATCCGCAACGTTTACGGTTGGGGACAGACGTCTCCAAGAGAGATGGCAACGTTGATGGAAGAAATTGTAAAAGGAGAAATCATTAGCAAAGAACGAAGTGCACAAATGCTTCGGCTGCTGGGAAGAAATTACTGGGACGAAGAAGCCATCTCGCAAATACCTTCTGATGTTTTTGTAGCCGATAAAAACGGCGCAGTGAACGAAAGCCGCAGCGAAGTGCTCTTTGTAAACGGACACGGTGCCCGCTATATTTTTTGCATCTGCACAAAAAACAACAAAGACCAAAGTTGGGAAAGCAACAACGAAGCCTGGGTGTTGACAAGAAAATTGTCAAAGTTGTTGTGGGAATATTTTGAATGAGCAGGAATGATTCATTCACTTGTAAACAGCGCTTATAACAAAGCTTCGGTTGTAACCGAAGCTTTGTTATAAAATTCAAAACCGTTCTTACATTCCCGGCCTCGCCAATTTTAAATCGGCTAATTTTTTTCGCTCACTTTCTATGGTTACTTGCTGATTGGCTTGTGCCTGTTTGTTCTTCGTCAGGTCATCTTGCAGCTTGGTCAGTTTTTTCGTCAGGTCTTTTTCTTCGTCCATTAAATCGGTTAGTTTTTTCTCGGCCTTTTTTACGGTTTCTTCCTGTGCTGTTACGTCAAGGTTGTGCTTGTACGAAGCCGTTTGCGCTACAAAGCCGTTTAAAAAAGTTTGTGCGGAATTATAGGCTTGTGGTTCGGATGCGTCGGTCACAAAATTTTCACCGCCCTTGCTCGTCAGCATGTAAATCACCGACTGGTTATCTTTTTTGTTGCCGCGGCGGTCCACTTTAAAGTACAGGTCCACCAACTGGTTGTTCTCACCTTTTAACACTACGCCTTTGTACGCATAATAACCGTCTACTTTGTTTTGTTTCCAAAACAGCGAGCCTTTGGTTTCGGGCTCGTAGCCAATTTCTTTCAATTTGGTAACAATCGTGCCTTCGGCTACATCCTGGCTGTAAGGCAAATAAAGCATTAATGCCGGCCGGTCGGCCTTGTTGAACTTTACGGTGGTGCTTACCGCTTGTGCGTTTGCAAAGCCGCAAAAGGCAAGAAGCAGAACAGAGAAGATGGCTTTCATAAATCAATTTTGTTGTAAATATAAACGCTTGTTCTTTTTTGTTTATTGAACAAGGTCTTGTTAAACAGAAAGAAAAACCCGGCCGCTTTCACGACCGGGTTTTGCAAAACACATTTGTTGAAAATTATTTCGCTTTTTCAAAATGCTCGTTCACTTTGTTCCAGTTGATCACGTTCCAAACGGCTTTCAGGTAGTCGGGGCGTTTGTTCTGATATTTTAAATAATAAGCGTGTTCCCACACATCAATGCCCAAAATGGGTGTGCCTTTAACTTCGGCCACGTCCATCAACGGATTGTCCTGGTTGGGAGTAGAGCTTACTTCAAGCTTTCCGTCTTTTACAATAAGCCAGGCCCAGCCGCTTCCAAAGCGTGTAGCGCCGGCTGTGTTTACTTTTTCTTTTAGCGCATCCAGAGAACCAAACGTGCTGTTGATGGCATCGGCCAAAGCTCCCGTCGGTTGGCCGCTGTTGGGCCCAAGAATTTCCCAAAAGAAAGAATGGTTCCAGTGGCCACCGCCGTTGTTGCGCACGGCAGGCGAAATAGAACCAGCGTTCTTTACCAGTTCTTCAAGGCTTTTGTTTTCGTTTGGTGTGCCGGCGATGGCTTTGTTTAAATTATCCACGTAAGCCTGGTGGTGCTTGTCGTGGTGAATGGTCATGGTTTGCGCATCAATGTGCGGTTCCAGTGCATCGGGAGCATACGGTAGAGGGGGAAGTGTAAATGCCATAACGATTTCAGATTTTAAATTGATGATTTGTCCTAACAAGGCAAATTTACTGCGAGGTAAAGAGACGAGCCGAAGGAATGTTGAATTCTTTCTTATTTCGAAAGCCGGTTCAGGGTTTTGCCTTTTTCTTTTACTACTTCAATGATGTGCCTTGCCTGCATGTCGTTCTTTACGGTTACGGCGTACCATCCTATCGACCCGTCAAACTTTGTCTTTTGCTTCTTGAAGAAATTTTCAACGCCTTCAACCAATTGTGTAAACGTGGCGGCGCCTTCTTTGTTCAACGTGTGACAAATGGCTTTTGAAAAGAGGTCATAGATGTCTTTATCAATGTTCATTCGTCCGCCCGTGTTAGGGTTGAGGCATTCGGCTTTTTTGGTTTTGGTGACAGTTGGCATGGCTACCGTTTTTGTTGAAAGAAAGATTTCATCAACGCCGCACATTCCTGGTGCAAAACGCCGTGTGCTAAATTTGTTTTTGGGTGAAAGGGAGAGGTTTCTTTCGTAACGTGAAGGTAACCGTTCTTCGGGTCGGAAGCGCCGTACACCACGCGGCCAATCTTGCTCCAGTACAAAGCGCCGGCACACATGAGGCAGGGTTCAACGGTAATGTAAATGGTTGCATCAGGTAGATACTTGCTGCCTAAAAAATTAAAGGCCGATGTAAGCGCAATGATCTCGGCGTGAGCCGTCGGGTCGGCAAGGGTTTCTACTTGATTGTAACCGCGTGAAATGATCTTGTTGTCAATTACAATCACAGCGCCAACGGGCACTTCGTCTTTCTCGAAAGCTGTTTGCGCCTGCCGCAAAGCCTGGCCCATAAAGTATTCGTCGTTCATGGCGCGGAGTTGATGAGTTGATTAGCTGATTTAAAGATTAGCTGATGGCTTGCTACGGTGTCGGGACACGCCGTTGGTGAATAAAACGAAAAACTTACAAATCCGCCAGTGGGTTTTTTGGATAGTCGTAAAGCAAAAATTTTTTCTCTGCTCTCGCAAAAGCCGTCCAATTGTCCACATCGGCTTGCACGGCAAAAACGCCGCAGGTGGGAATGCTATCGGTATGTACGTGACATAAACTGTTGGCATAATCGGTGATGGTCGGGCTGTGCGCAAAAAACGCAACCGTATCGGCTTTGTCGGGAAGCGAAAGAACGACTGCGGCATAGGCGGAGGGAACGTCTTCGTAAAGTTTTGGTTCAACGCGAACGTCGTCTTTATTGCACTTGTATTCTTCGGCAAAATATTTCGCGGTTTTCTTTGCCCGCTTTGCGTTGGAAGAAACCATCAAATCAATTTCGGGAATTTGTTTTTTTGTGCGTTTCGCCATTTCGGGAGCATCTTTTTTTCCGCGTTCGTTTAATGGCCGCTCCAAATCGCCGAGGCCTTCGTGCGACCAATCGCTTTTGGCGTGGCGAACGAGTATCAGGGTTTTCATTCTTTAAAGATATAGCAGAAGTCAAAAGCCGGGAATCTGAGAGCTGACTTCTGGCTTTACTGCATTTTTACCGCGTTCGGTTTCTTCTCTAAATAGTCAACGTAGTCCTTTGAACCCACGCGAAAATAAACCGGAAGCGAGGTTAGCTTCTGTAATTGCAGTTCGCCCTTGCAAGAAAGGGGCAAGCACTGTTTGTAGAAATTTTGCGGCACAATCCGTAGAGACAGCGCTGTTGAAACAGTGTCGTGCAAAGGCGGGAAACGCTGTTGCGAAGCGGCTTTCAGCGAAACAGTGAAAAATGCCGGAAAGAAAAAAAACAGCGCCTTGTGCATGGATTGGGATTTGCTGTAAATTTACGGCTTGATTTTTGCGAAACCGGCGAAATTTTTCCGCCAGAGGCGGAAAGGCTTTGCCACCGATAATGAGGAGAACACACCATGAGCCTTAGCCAAAGTTTACAACAAAAACTTCTACAAAAACTTTCGCCGCAGCAGATTCAACTAATGAAGTTGCTGCAGGTGCCCACCGCCAATTTAGAAGAGCGCATCAAAGAAGAGCTGGAAGAAAATCCGGCCCTTGAAGTAACCGATGAAGACGCAGCGGATAGCTACGACGAGAAGGATGAATTTGCCGACAACTCAACAGCCGAGGACGAATACGAAAGCGAGAATGATCGCGACAAGGAAGATCTTTACGAGAACATTGATATCTCGGACTACGTACACGAAGGCGATGACGACATTGCCGATTACAAACTTCGCGACGACAACTACGGTGAGCAGGAAGAAAAAACCACCATGCCTTACAAAGTAGAAACGTCGTTTTACGAGGTGTTGGAAGCCCAGCTCGGCATGTTGAACCTTGACGACCGGCAGTACAAAATAGCCGAGCAAATCATCGGCAGCATTGACGAAGACGGTTACCTGCGCCGCGAGACAGCGGCCATTGTGGACGACCTTGCCTTTCGGCAAAACGTGGACACAACCGATAGGGAAGTGGAAGAGATCATCAGCCGCATTCAGAACTTTGACCCCGCCGGCGTTTGTGCCCGCAACCTGCAGGAATGTTTGCTCCTGCAACTCGAACGGCACAAGCGCGAAGGCAAAGACGTGGACACGGCGGTGCACGCACTAACAAAATACTTCGACGAGTTCACCAAAAAGCATTACGAAAAAATTCAACGGGGGCTGAACCTAACGGACGACGAGTTGAGAGAAGTGATGATACAAATCACCAAGCTTAATCCAAAACCGGGTGGCAATGTGGGCGAAATCAACAAAGCCGAAAGCTACATCGTGCCCGACTTTTTTATTTACAACAATGCCAGTAAGTTGGAGCTTACGCTGAACTCCAAGAACGCACCGGAACTGCGCATATCGGAAGGCTACCGCGACATGCTGAAGGAATACGACCGCGGCGCCAAAAAAGACCGCCGTCAAAAAGAAGCGGTGCTTTTCATCAAGCAAAAAATTGATGCGGCCAAATGGTTTATTGACGCCATCAAGCAGCGGCAACACACGCTCATGAGCACCATGACGGCCATTATGAACCACCAGTACGATTTCTTTTTAACCGGCGACGAGACCACCCTCCGGCCGATGATCTTAAAAGACATCGCCGAAAAAACAGGGTTGGATATCTCCACCGTTAGCCGCGTGGCCAATTCCAAGTTTGTGCAAACCGAATTCGGCACGTATCGTCTGAAATTCTTCTTTAGCGAATCGCTCACCACCGACAGCGGCGAAGAAGTTTCGACCCGCGAGGTGAAAAAGATTTTGAGCAATTTGATTGAGGCCGAACAAAAGAAAAAACCGCTAAGTGACGAGCGCCTCACCGAACTTTTGCAGGAAAAAGGCTACAACATTGCCCGGCGCACCGTAGCCAAATATCGCGAACAGTTAAACATTCCGGTGGCGCGGTTGCGAAAGGAATTGTAGTCGCCTCTCAAAGACCCTAAAATGCTCAATCAACTTGAATGATTGAGCATTTTCTTTTTGTACCCGGCTGTCGAATAACGAATTTGGCTACCGTTGCGTCGCACACTTCAGCGTTCAGAACAACGCTGAACAAACGGTTTCCACTTCTTGGTACAAATATTTCTCTTTACAAAAGAAACAACGCGTGGACTCAGCATCAACCAACAATTGCACGCTGGCCTTTGTGGCCGATACGCAGGCGCCGATGTTTGTGGAAACCCTGTGGCTGCGTTCGCACAACAACCGCAAGGCCACGCGGCTGCTGTTTGAAGACGTTTGGCACCGGCATCCTGCTGCTTTTTTCATGCTCGGCGATTTGGTGAACCTTGGCTACAGCAACCGCCAGTGGAAACCCATTGACCGCTACGTGGAAAGCCTGCGCAGCAAAGGCATTCCAGTGCATGCTATTTTGGGCAACCACGAAGTAATGGGCCGGCCGCGGTTGGGCATGCACAAGTTTCAGCAACGCTTTCCCGATCACCAACCCACCGGTTATTGCAAATGCTTTGGCAACGTAGCCGTGGTGCTGGTGAACTCAAACTTTTCAACGCTCTCGGTAAACGAAGAAGTAACACAAACGATATGGTATCAAAAAACACTGGAGCAACTGGACGAAGACAACAGCGTGCATTTCATTGTCACGGGTTGTCATCATTCGCCGTACACGAACAGTCGCATTGTAAAGCCGTCAAAAGAAGTGGAGGAAAAATTTGTTCCGGCATTTTTACAGTCGCGTAAGAGTTGTTTGTTTTTATCAGGCCATTGCCATGCGTATGAACATTACAAAGTGGAAGGCAAAGATTTTCTGGTGATTGGCGGCGGCGGCGGCTTAAAGCAACCGCTTCGTCAAGGTATTGGAACCTTGGCTGATGTCGCGCTGGATTACAAGCCATTGTTTCATTACGTAATGGTGGAAGTTTTAGATGATGTGTTGGAAGTAACGTCTTATCACATCAAGAAAGATTTTTCGGGCTTTGAAGAAGGGGCAAAGACGGTTATTCACAAAAACATTTTGGTATCAAATGTTGGGACAGCAGGGAAAAAAGAAGGAAGCGCCTGAGGTTGTTTCTTGCTTTATTCGGTGTTGAAAATGAAGTATGTTTGAAGCAAGAAGTGGCGGCAATGCAACTGTTAGCGGCAATTAGTTTCGTTACTTATGCGTAAGACATCAAGCCTTGTGTTTTTGTTTTCAATGTTTTTCTCATGCGGCGAAGTGAAAAAACATGAAACCGAATCAAAGAGCGTAAATGCCAAGCAGACTACCTCCACAACAGGAACAAAAAGGCCTCGGTTTAATAGCCCTACTGAGGTTATACAACCAAAAGAGATTCTTAGGTATTGGGCAAGCAAAGAAAGCTATTATCCTACGTTGCACTTTGACAACATAGATACGCTATGGATTGAGTTTGATGGTCAATGCGAGTACAGTTTCTCCTATAAATTAGAAGGTAAAAACATCGTTGTTTATTGGGACATTATAGAGGATTGCACTCACGACATAGGCGTTAAAAAATCATTTGGATTAAAGAGCAAACCAATCAAAGGAAAGCCATTTATGACACTTTGGTTGGCAGACGATACAACGCTTCAAGCGACTTATCTATTTAAAAGTTGGACCGATTCAGTTAATAAAGGATATAATGGCTATCAATATTTCCCTGACTTATTTTTATCGTGTGGACAATAAAATGCCGCTAACATTGCATTTGCAAAAGCATGGCTGAAGTACTAATTTTCAACAATAAATCATTAATCAACTTAAAAGCAAAGCCAAGCGATAAGAACACAGACGTCCATGCCTTCGCAAATGCTTTTGACGTTAACTTTCACGGCACCGGGTCGTACCCACTCCCGCCCCAGGGATGGCATTTTGCAACACGTCTTGCCGTTAACCACAGTCCTTTAAAGACACCGTATTTTTTAAACGCTTCCAACCCATACTGCGAACAGGTTGGCGTGAAGCGGCACTTCGGCCCAAGGATGGGCGAGATGACCCACTGGTAAATTTTTATCAGCGCAATAAACGGAAAGGCCAATATTTTAAGAAGGATTTTCACGTTCGATGTTCTTGCTTAACCGTTGCAAACACTTGCCCACGGCGGTTTTTATCGTATCAAAATCAGCAATTACTTTATCGCTGTAAAGAAAAAAAATCGCGCCGCTCACTCCTGCCTCTTTCACTTTCAGAAGGAGTTCTTCTTTTTGCAGGCGGTAAGCTTCGCGCAGCAGGCGCTTGATGCGGTTGCGGTCAACGGCCTTTTTAAAATTGCGCTTGCTGGCACTCACACCCGCCTTCAAACCCACCTCTTCCGCAGCCGAAAATTGATAAACAGCCCGTACGGGAAAAACAGAAACGGATTTTCCCTTGGCAAACAAAGTTTCGATTTGTTTCCGGCTTTTCAGTCGTTCCGCTTTTGGAAATCCAAAACGTTTGGGCATGACTGTAAAAATAAAATAGCCTCCGCAAACAGAGGCTATTCAAAATCGTGCACTTGTAAAAGGGCCTTTATTTCAGTTTTCGTTCATCGCTCACCGTCAGTTTGTGACGGCCTTTGGCGCGGCGGCTGGCCAACACCTTGCGGCCGTTGGCAGATTGCATGCGCTTGCGAAAACCATGAACGGTTTTGCGGCGGCGGCGATGGGGTTGAAATGTACGTTTCATTGCAAATAAGTTTTTTTCACGTTTAAGAAATGGCCCGGGGAGAACCGGACTTGTTCAATCTTCACCACAGGTCACCACACCCGTTGGCTTTGTGAAAGGACGGCGAAGGTAAGGGGCAGAGCGCAAATTTGAAATTTGAAATTTGAGATTTTTTACAGCGGGCTGTTAAAATAAGCCGTCAGCCTTAAGCTTTGAGCTGTCAGCTTAAAGCTGCTACCGTCATCGGTCATCTTTCATCCGTCATCTATACCAAAGCCGCTCTCAGCCTTGACAATGGGCACAAGCTTTGTAAACTTTTGAGCATGAAAAAGACGTTGATTGGCCTTGCGGCGATAAGTTTAGTGGTTTCGTGCACGCAAACCCAGGGTTGGTTCGGCAGCAACAAAAGCACCGACAGCACACAGAGCATTCAGTCAGAAAGTTCGTACAAAGCAAAGTTGGCAAGGGACGAAAGCATCACGAAAGAGAATGCTTATTCCGACCTTTTTCTCGACAGTGCGGCACTGGAAAATTTCATTCAGCAAAAACACATCAGCCCTGATAACGCCGACCGGATGCGTGCTTTTTATTGGGTGCGCAACAACGAATTTGCCTGGCTTACTTCCGGGGGATTAACCGAACAGGCAAGAAGCCTTTGGGGTCTTTCAGCCAGCGAAGAGATGAAAAAAGACGAACCGGCAACGGCCATCAAAACACGCATGGACTCCTTGCTGACAAACGATTCGTTGGTCCGGACATTAACCGACACGCTCCTGCGCAACGATCCTTCTGAGGCCGGCCTTGCGGGTGCAACGGCCGCAAAAGACAGCCTGCTCCTGAGCACCGAACTGGCCTTAACCGCGCAGTTGGTTCAATTGGCGGCGGAAAAGAACAGCGCAATAACCGAAGACAATTTTTATTGGCTGGTGCCGCGCAAAAAAATGAACGCGATGCAGCTTGCTGATTCGCTTCTGAACAAAACAGGTGATTCCACTTTGGGCCAAAACAACCCGCAATACGCGGCGCTTAAAACATCTTTGCAGATTTATTACAATGCGGTCAAAAGCGGCGGCTGGCAAACCATTCCCGCCGCAAAAGGGTTGAAGAAAGGCACCAAATCGCCTTCGGTTGGCCTACTGAAAAAGCGCCTGATCAAAAGCGGCGATTACGCAGCAAGCGATACGTCGAACGTCTTCAACGATTCGCTGATGACGGCTCTTAAAAATGTGCAGGAACAATTCGGCTTTAAGCCCACAGGCGTGTTGAGTGATTCGCTCGTGAACGAACTGAACGTACCGGCGCAGGAAAGACTGCAACAGATTTTAGTGAACCTAAACCGGGCTTTGTGGATGAAGCCCGTGAACGATTCAACGCACATTTCTGTAAACATTCCTTCGTTAGAATTGATGGCGTACAACGATTCCGGCAAGGCATTGCAGTTGCCTGTAATTGTTGGCAAAGAAGGCGCGGGAACGATGGCCTTCAGCGGAAAAATTTCGGAAGTTGTTTTCAGTCCGTATTGGAACATTCCGCAAAGCATCGTGCAAAATGAAATAAAGCCGGCCATGAAAGCCAACCCGAATTACCTGCAAGAACACCACATGGAAATTGTGAAGCAAAACGACAGCCTGCCGCAGATACGCCAATTGCCCGGCAAGGACAACGCATTGGGACAAGTGAAGTTTTTGTTCCCCAACAGCTTTGACATTTACCTGCACGACACGCCGAACAAAGAACAGTTTGCGCAACAAAACCGTGCGTTGAGCCACGGTTGCATTCGCGTGGCGCACCCCGATTCCCTGGCGCACTTTGTTTTGCAAAACCAAAGCGAATGGACACCGGAAAAAATAAAAACGGCCATGAACAGTGGCAAGGAACAAACGGTAGATGTAAAGAACCCGGTGCCCGTTTCCATTACGTATTACACGGCGTGGATAGATAAGAACGGACGAATGAATTTTCGCAAGGATTTGTACGGCTACGACAAGAAAACAGAAGCGCAACTCTTTGGCAACGGTAACGCTGTCTTGTAAATTATATAGCCTTTATTGAATAGAAAGCACCGCGTTATTCGCGGTGTTTTTTGATTTTGAAAGACGGCGATTATTTTTAACGCATGAAAAAGATTTTATCCGTAGTCCTTTTTGGCGCTCTGTTTATTGCCGCCTGCGGCTCGGCAGAAAAGCCCGCCGAAACAAAAAACACATTAACCGCCGCTGCACAGGAAAGCGGCGCAACCGGCAGTCATTGGAAAGGAAATTTTTCCAACGGCCTCAAAGGCGCTAAACTTAGTTTCAACATCAAAAAAGGCGAAGTAAAAGAGCTAACCTTTCAGGGTTACTGGCGCTGCGACGGTAAACTCGAACTCACAACACTCGGTCCCAAAAAAGGGTTCCCACTCAAAGGCAATAGCGTGGACGGCATCGTTAAAGAATCGGGATTTTATTTTGAACTGCACGGCACCGTTTCCGGCAACAAAGCCAGCGGCACCTTGCGCATTGCCTTTACAGCAGGCGGCTGCGATACGTACAAACTGAACTGGACGGCAGAGAAGGAGTAGGAACAGAGTTGTTCGTTGGCTGTTGGTGCAGTGAAGCCGAACAACAATCAACGAACAACAGCCAACGGAATTCGCAACTACCTTTGCCCACTATGAGCACATTTCGCAATTTTAAAATGGTTGACTACGTGGTGTACGGCCGCGGCTCCTTTAACCAACTCGAGGATATTTTAGCGCCGCATCGCAAAGACGATTTACCGATGATTTTCTTGGTGGATCATTTCTTCGAAGGCAAAGAATTAGCGAACCGCATTCCCGTTCGCGGGGCTGATAAAATCATTTTTGCCGATGTGACTTATGAACCAAAGACAACACAAGTAGATGCTCTGGCCGATGCGTTGAAAGATGAATTCGGCATGGTGAGCGGCGTCATTGGCATTGGCGGCGGCAGCACGATGGATTTAGCCAAAGCCGTTTCGCTGATGATGAACAACCCCGGTTCTTCGGCCGATTACCAGGGATGGGATTTGGTCAAGCGTCCCGGTGTGTACAAAGCGGGCATTCCAACGCTCAGCGGAACCGGTGCGGAAGTCAGCCGCACAACGGTTCTTACCGGACCCACAAGAAAGCTGGGCATGAACTCTGATTTTACGCCTTTCAATCAAATTGTTTTAGACCCTGAATTAACGGCGAACGCTCCCGTTAACCAACGCTTTTACACCGGCATGGATTGCTACATTCATTGCATAGAAAGCCTAACGGGAACTTACTTAAATGAATTCAGCAAAAGCTATGGCGAAAAAGCATTAGACCTTTGCCGTTATATTTTTTTAGAGAAGGATACATGGGACGATGAATGCGACGACAAGCTGATGATGGCTTCGTATGCCGGCGGCATGAGCATCGCTTATTCGCAAGTCGGCGTGGCGCATGCAGTTAGTTATGGTTTGAGTTATTTGCTCGGCACAAAACACGGCATCGGCAATTGCATTGTAATGAACCACATTGAAGAATATTATCCCGAAGGCGTAGCCGAATTCAAACGCATGGTGGAGAAAAACGGCATTGAAATTCCGCAAGGCATTTGTAAAAACGTAAGCGAAGACCAGTTTGATACGATGATCAACGTGTCGTTGGGCATGAAGCCCTTGTGGGAAAATGCCTTGGGCAAGGATTGGGAGAAGATCATGACAAGAGAGAAATTAAGAGAGTTGTACGGAAAGCTGTAAAAGTGATGACAGATGATGGATGACGGATGACAGTAACGCCTTTGGTTGTTCGGTTTTGCGCAGTTAACAAATATTGTGTTCAAACTGTCATCCGTCATCCATCATCTCGTTCCTTCAAATAAAACGTCCCGCAAAAGCGGGACGTTTTATTTGAAGTAAATGCTTTGTGAGAAAAACTATTGCACAAACAATTGCTGCACGCAAGAAGCGCCGGTGGAGAGTTCGGTAATTTTTACATAGTAGGTTCCGCGTTGCAAAGCAGCCAATTGTTTAAAATCCGTTTCGGCCACCTGCACGTCTTTGTTTGTTACAAGTTGCCCTGCCGTATTGGAAACCTTTACGGAATACATCCCCGCTTTGGCCGCAACAAACTTAACGCCCACAGCACCCGTTGACGGATTGGGATAAAGGCTCACCGTTGAAAACAAAGGATTGGCAAAATCTACCAAACGCACTTCGGAGTAGCGGTAATAACCGTCAAGCCATTGTTGCTTCACACGAAAATAATAACGGCCGTAGTCGTTTGGCTTAAGAGCATAGCCGTATTGATAAACCGGTTTGGCCAGCGTTGTTTCTTTGTTCAAAACGGCCGCAGGGGAAAAGCTTTGCCCGTCGCGGCTTACCTCTATTTCATAAAAATAATTGTCGCTGCCGGCCTCGGCTTCCCAGCGCAAGCCGGCACCGGTGTTGCCCTTCTTCATCACCGAAAAGTTTTTCAGTCCCAGCGGCAGGCTGGAAATTGGACAAGTGCAATATTCAAAGCGAAAGTTTACATAGGTGGAGGTGCGCATATAAGTGGCTATGTCGCCGCTCCCCGATACATTGGTCGTTACGTTAATATCGTAGTCGTACGCCACGCTGTCGGTACCGTAAAAAGCCGAGATGGCGGTGGAATCAGTAAGCGTTCGCACCATCTGCTGGCGCATGATGGTGTCTTTGCCGTTCGAATAAAAGTCGCTGCCGGAGTTCGGAACGTTATCGTTGGGTCCAAGCGGAAAAGATTGCGTGCGGTTGTAACTGTTGGTAAGCGAAGGTGTCAGGCCGGGACCGGCCATGGCATCGCTGCGGTCGTACGTGCGGGAAACCGTATAAGGGCTGCTCAGGAGGTTTTCAAAGGACGTCGTATCAATTATTGCCGTCATGGTAACAATCAGCTTTACGCAGGTAAGCATGCCCGATTGCGCATCGAACTTTGGAAATTTAATTTGCTTGTGCGTAGTGCCGGAAGGAAAGCGAACAGTGGTGTCGTAAGCCGTAGCGCCGGGTGCGCCGCCGCCGATGCATTGGGCCTGGCTTTGATGAGCAAGCAAAAGCAGGACAAAGAATGGTGTTAAAGTGAAGGCGGAGTAGAGTTTTTTCATAGGTTGATGATTCGGATAAGGAAATCAAGTTCACCCGGTAAAAATAGAACAGCGCAAAGCCGGTTGCAAGTGTACAACTGCGGGAAGTTGAAATGAATAAAATAGCAAATAACTATCGGAGAGTTACGCAACGCCGCCTGCTATTTACGGCGCAGTCTTACGTGAAATATTTAAGCGGTTGATAAACAAAAAGGCCGCACGTGTATGTGCGGCCTGTAAAAAAGTTGTTTCGATTAATGGAACTTATAAATACCGGTTAAGCCGAGATGTGCGGTTGTACCACCGTTGGTAAACGCCTGGTAGCCTAATGCAAGTTGAAACTTACTGGTATTGTAACCAACCTGAGGTTCGTAGGTGAATGAGCTACCACCGCCTGACTCAGTGCTGAACGTGACACCAGCTTTGCCACCAATAAAGAAGTCAGGTGAAGGATAAACACGAACGCCAGCAAGAACCGGAATAAAACCAGTCGAGGGAATTTTAAAACCGGCAATTGTTTTTCCAAGCCACTCTTCATAACCTGCGGTTAAGGTTCCGGAAACTTGTGGTGAAAACATGTACTCGCCTTGCAGTTCTGCACCAATAACAAAGCTGTAAGCGTTGTGAACATCACCAACAGGCAGGCCTACGCGTACGCCACCACCAAATACGAATTCACTTTCTTTAGCTGCTGAAGTTTTCTGTGCGTTTGCGGCAAATGAAACCGCTACGATCGCCAATGCGAAGAGGATTTTTTTCATAATTGTTAGTTTTAAAATTTTCGGTCGCAAAGATATTTGTCGAAACAAAACTAACAAAAGCTTTTCCCGCCCTAAACATTATTTCTCCACAAACCGTTTTAAAGTCCGTATGAACGGTTATTTACAATCGCCAACGGTTGCAACGAAGAGGCGTGTGTTTACTTAAAAACTTTTACCTTTCTATGTCAAACAAACAACGTATGAACTACCTGCTTGCGGCTCTTGCCTTTTTTGTTTCAGTCCCTTGTTTTGCACAGCGCACCGTTAACGTAGACAAAACAGACGGACTTCCACACGATGCATTTGCTGCTGTCAACGGCGAAGCTTTCGTCAATACAAAATTTGTCCGCCTTACCGAAGGCTCTCCTTACTTTAAAGAGGCCTGGCTTAGCGGCGTGGGCATTGATGCAAACAACAATCGTTACAAAGCCGCCCCGCTTCGCCTGGATTTGTACGACAACCAGGTTCATTTTCTTGACGCTTACGGCACGGAAATGATTTCCACAACCGCTTTGAAACAAGTTACCCTGAGCGATAGCCTTGCGGGCAAGACCTATCGCTTTTTTCACTTCTCGCTTTTCCCTTCGCGGCCGCCCCGGCAGGGATGGTACCTGCAGTTGGCTTCGGGCAACGTAGCCCTGTATCAATACTTTGTAAAGTCGGCCAGCGAATGGCAACCCTATAACGCCGCCACCAAGGAACAACGCATCATGACAATAGAAGAATATTATCTTGTTAAACCCGGTTCCGTTGAGCAGGTTAAAAAACCAAAGGACCTTCTCCCGCTTCTGTCCGACAAACAAAAAGAACTTGACGCCTGGCTTCGTACCGCAAACACCAAGGGCCAGTCAAATGCCGAACAACTAAGCGCTTTGGTAAACTACTACAACAGCCTGCAATAGCAACACCTGTTTACCGCCGCGTTTTGCCGGCACAATTGCACACGCAGGCACGGGACAAAGCCTTATATTTGTTTTTGAACCATGTTCGCTTTTCTTTTCAAACAAATCGCTTACTGCACAAAATTTGCGGCCTTCACTTACAGGAGGAGTATGGTATGACGCTGTGTGAATTTTCGCTTTTGCCCGAAGAAGAAAAAACCGCTCTGTTATACGAACAGGGCGTTTACATTGGCAAACGTAAACGAGGAGGCACCACCGTGCTTTTGTATCAGCTTGAAGGTTTTTATGCAGAAATTTACTACCGTCAATACAGGCGTGTGGTTGACCGTATCCGGTGCTTTGCCGGTACGGAAAGACTTGACCCCTACCTGACGGAGATTGACGTAGAGCATTTGGTATGAAGCGAAGCGAGCCTTTTATCTTTGCCACAAGCCGCCATGACTATGACCAAATACACAACCTCAAAACACATTGTGGTTTACGCCGACGATGATCCGGACGACGTTGAGTTGGTGCAGGAAGCCTTTGAACAGTTTGCCAGCAATGTGGAGGTCATTACCTTTGCCGATGGCAGCCGGGCTTTGTCCTACTTGCGCAACCTTACCGAAGCCGACCTGCTTCCCTGCCTCATTATTCTTGACGTGAACATGCCCGTGCTCAACGGCAAGGAAACTCTTCTGCGCCTGCGCCAGCTCCATAAATACGACAACGTGCCGGTAGTGCTCTTCACCACATCGTCAATGCCAGTGGACAGGCAATTTGCTACGCACAACAACGCCGGCTTTGTTACCAAGCCTTTGGGCTTCGAACAAATGGAAATGATTACGCATTCGTTTATTGATCATTGCTCCGAAGAAACACAGAAGAAGATAAGGAGGATGGGAAGCTAGTTGATTGGTTGACTGGTTCAGTAGTTGATAAGTCAGAAAAGACGAATCAACCGGTCAACAAGCTAACCAATCAACCAACTCAATAAAGCCGTAATTTTTCGGCATGAAATACACGCTTCTTTCTGTCTGTATTCTTGCCCTTGGCGCCTGTGGAGACAAGCCCGCACAAACGCAAGCCTCCTCGCAACCAAACGTCATTCGCGATTCAAACCTCGTTAAAAAAGAAGCCGCTAATCCCTACGTTCCGGTAGATGTGTCGCCGATGGACATGCTTTACTACCCCACCGATTACCCCGTAAAAAAAATGAACGAACAAGCAAAAGGCTCGCCGGTGGCGCGGGTCATCTACAGCCGTCCGCACCGCGGCGGACGAACCTTGTTTGGCGGCCTTGTGCAATGGGGACAACCCTGGCGGCTCGGTGCTAACGAAGCCACTGAGGTTGAGTTTTTTCAACCGGTGATCGTTCAAAAAAAGCGCATCGAAAAAGGGCGGTATGTTTTGTACGCCATTCCCTTTCAGGATCATTGGACCCTTGTGTTGAACAGCAATCTTTTTTCCTGGGGCCTGAAATTAAATCCGCAGGATGATGTAGCCCGCTTTGACGAACCGTCAACCGCCGCGCCGCAGTTGATTGAATACTTTACCATGGATTTTGAAAAAACAGCAAGCGGCGTCGATTTAATCATGGCCTGGGAAAACACCGAAGTTCGTTTGCCCATTCAATTTTAAAGCATGTGCGGGATAGCCGGCATCGTTGCAAAACAAGTTGCGCAAGACGCGCAACAACAAGTGCGTAAAGCAACGGCTGTGCTTGCGCACCGCGGACCGGAAGAAGAAAACTTTTGGACGAACAATGACCAAACTGTTTTCTTCGGGCACCGGCGGCTTTGCATTCTTGATTTAAGCAAGGCAGCATCGCAGCCCATGGGTTACGCCGGTCGCTATACCCTTGTGTACAACGGCGAAATTTATAATTACCGCGAACTAAGAAAAGAACTCGAAGCGGAAGGTTGTTCGTTTCATTCGCAATCCGACACGGAAGTTGTGCTCGTTGCTTACGCAGCCTGGGGTTCTTCTTGCTTGCAACGTTTCGACGGTGCTTTTGCTTTTGCCATTTGGGATGAAAAAGAACAAATACTTTTTGCAGCCCGCGACCGCTTTGGCGAAAAACCTTTCTTCTTTTTTTACGACAACGAACAATTCGTCTTTGCCTCTGAGCCAAAAGCTTTATGGGCCATGGGCGTTGAAAAAGAAGTGAACAAAAGCTTGTTGTATAATTTTCTTACGCTTGGTTATACAAGCAATCCTTCGGATGCAACCGAAACGTTTTACAACAACATAAATAAATTACCGGCGGCGCATTCACTAACGTGCTCGCTTCAGAAAAACGCCTTGCACACGCACTGTTATTGGCAAGTGTATGTTGACGTGAATAAGACCGTTTCCGAAGAAGACGCCACAGAACAATTCAAACAATTATTTGCCGACAGCATCCGCAAGCGTCTGCGCAGCGACGTAGCCATTGGAACAAGTTTAAGTGGCGGATTGGACAGTTCGTCCATCGTTGCTTTTTGTGCGAACGAGACGGCCGAACAATACACGCACAAATGTTTTACGGCTTCGTTTAGTGGCTTTGAAAAAGACGAAACAAATTATGCCTCGCTTGTTGCAAAGCAGTTCGGCTTGCAACATTTCACCACAACCATCACTGCGGATGAAGTGCCTTTGTTAATGGACATGGTGGCCTCACAACAAGACGAGCCTTTTTCATCGGCCTCTGTGCTTGCGCAATACAAAGTTTTTAAAGCCGCGAAACAGCACGGTGTAACCGTTTTGTTAGACGGCCAAGGCGCCGATGAAATTCTCGGCGGTTATCGTAAATACTACAAGTGGTGGTGGCAGGAATTGTATCGCACAAACAGAAAACTGTATGCACAAGAGTGGAAGGCGGCCAGAGAGTTGAATGTTGACGAGAATTTTGGAATAAAAAATAAGCTTGCGGCCTTGCTTCCCGATTTTGCGGCTTCACTGTTGTACACGCAAAAAAGCAAAAACGCTTTTCGCAACCCCGACCTGAACCGCGACTTTGCATTTTCGAACAAACAGAATTTTTATTATACCACACCGCCCCATCCAAACTTGAACGGCGCCCTGCATTACAACACGTTCGTAAATGGCCTTGAAGAATTGCTTCGCTTTGCCGACCGCAACAGCATGGCACACTCGGTAGAAGTGCGCCTGCCTTTTTTGCAACATCAGTTGGTAGAATTTTTATTCACGCTGCCGCCACAATTTAAAATTCACCGGGGTTGGACGAAATGGCTTTTGCGAAAAGCTGTTGAAAACAAATTGCCGCAAGAAATTGTTTGGCGCAAAGACAAAGTGGGTTACGAGCCGCCGCAAAAGGCTTGGATGCAAAACGCAGCCGTGCAGGAAAGAATCATGCAAGCAAGAAAAAAATTAGTGAACGAAGGCGTGTTGAACGAAACGGTTTTGATCAAAAACATTTCGGCAAAAGACGCACACGAAGAAGAGAGTTTTGATTGGCGTTACTGGAGCGCAGCACAGTTGTTTTGATCTCCGCCGCCGGTTATAAAATTGAATTGTCGGCTCGCGGCTTGCAAATAATTTTTCTAAATCATTATCTTTATTTGCATTTATTTTTTACCGTTGTCAACCAAGATTACTGCATTGAAACACGTACTGCTTCTTTCAATCCTTGCCTCCTTTCTTGCATCGGCGCAGAAAGTGCCGTCTCAGCACGTTGCAAGTACCGGCTTTATAACTAAAAACGGAGATCTCTTCGGAACGAGTAAAACGTTCATCGCAAACGCCGGTCAGTTCGATCCTTTTTCAACAGCCTACTCTACCGGAAAAATTTTCTTTGGTTACGAGGGCATGAGCGCACCCGTTTTATTTACCCAATCAGGTTTGGTGCACGTGCAACGGAAGTACGAAACGGCAAGAGGCGAAGTACGGAACGAACGCGAAAGTGACGATGAACCGCAAGCGCAAAAAGTTGAAAAAACGGTAAAGATGAAATGGCTTGGCGCCAGCGCATTTGCGCAAATTGTGCCTGAGGGTGAAGTCTCTCACCGCTTTAGTTACGGCCTGTTATCAAGGCCGGCCAAAGGATTTAAGCAGTTAGCCCAAAAGAATCTTTATCCCGGTATTGACTTGCGTTATTCCTTTGAAGAAGGCCGGCAACCCGGCATTGCTTTCACGCTGTTGATACAGCCCGGTGCCGACGTCGGCGCTGTGCAAATGGCTTACAGCGGAGAAAATGTTTTGGTACGTAAAACTGAAAAGGGAAATCTTCTTGTTCACTCGCCGTTGGAAACGGTCACACTTTCGGCACCCAAAGCGTTTTATGCCGATGAGCCGTCGAAAACATTAGCGGTGTCGTTTAAGCTATCGGGCAATACGGTGCAATTCTATTTCCCGTCCGGATACGACAAAACAAGAGCGGTGTTGATTGATCCTTTTATTTCTACCACCGCTTCCCTTACCGGAGCAAACACAGGCATTGCCAAAGACATAGACTTTGATTACGAGGGCAACATTTACGTGTCCGGTGGCGGCAACGCAACCATGTATATGCTGGCCAAATACAACGCTGTCGGCGTATTGCAATGGACATTCAACGGCGGCCCCGTTGCCGCTGCGGCCAACTGGAGTTTCGGATTGAACTACGGAGGTTTCGTCGTGGATAAAAATTCAGGACAGACTTATCTCAGTCAGGGATGGAACACGACAGGAGTAAGAGTGGCGCGGCTTTCCACTGCCGGCATCTACGACAATTACGTCACAACCGCCAACACTAAGTTTAGTGAAGGATGGCGAATGTTATGGGATTGCAACAGCGGAAATCCGCAAATACTGATTGCCGGCGGCGGGCAAAGTTCCAATCTTGATTTTGGCATTGTTTCGCCTTCTTCCGTTACGCTCACAACACAAAACATCACCGGATTAGCCAATTCCAGCCAGGACATTGCCGATGCCGTTATTGATCCACGAAACCACGAGATGTACACGCTTTTTGCGCACGGTCATGTGGCGCCGGTTGATCTCTACAAACATGCGGCGCCGTATGCGGTCGCCAACAAGCTTTGGAGCAAAACATCGGGGTCTTCTGTCTTAACAGAACGAAACAACCGGCCCTATCTTTCATTGGGTGCGGGCAACGACAACTCTATTAACTCACTCGCTGTAAGCAGTTCGTATTTGTTTTACTGGAACGGAAAAATTTTAACGGCGTTTAGCAAAGCAACCGGCGATCCCGTTGGAACTGCGCTTACCATTGCTGCCGATACGGTGCTTCGGCAAGGCGGCATTATTGCCGATGAATGCGGCAACGTGTTCGTTGGCGACCAGCACGGTGTGATTAAAGTTTACAAGTTCAACGGATCTACTTTTGATGATGCCGCGGCGCCTGATCTTACCCTTACCGGATATACGGGCTATAACACGGTTTACGACCTGGCCTATGATGATGCCCGCCGTACGTTGTATGCCTGTGGCAGAGGCTTTGTGGCTTCCTTTGATGTTTCAGCCTACTGCGCACAAGCTACTTATGAACTCCATATAGAAAAGAACTGTAACAACTTATCGGTTACTGCCACACTAAGCCCGGTGCCGCCTTCCGGATCCACTGTTACATACGTATTGTATCAAAACGGTGCGCAAATCAACAGCAACACCGCGGGAGTGTTTACGAATCTTGTGTTGGGCACGTCCTATACCGTAAAGGCGCTTATCAACCAGAGTTGCTCGGGTGTGCAAACAAAAAAAGATTTTATCATGACCGGCCCGCAATTGAGCATTTCAAAAACTGATGCTTGCGGCACCAACGGTTCGTTAACCATCAACAGTTCCGATGGTATAGAGCCGTACAATTATAGCATTGACGGCGTTCATTTCCAGACCGGCAACGTTTTTTCAAACCTCACGCCCGCCACTTACACCGTTACGGTAAACGATGCAAACGGCTGCATAAGCAATGGCCTTGTGAACCTGCCGCCCGGTACTAATTGCGTATCTGCGTCCGTAGCGGCCGTGAATGAAAATTGCGGTCTTCGCAACGGAAATCTTACCGTTTCCGCCTCGGGCGGCGTTCCGCCGTATTCCTATTCGCTTAACGGTGGTCCTTTTCAATCGGCCAATGTTTTTTCCAATCTTCCGGCGGGTACTTATACCGTAAGCGTAAAAGATGCGTCCAACGGAACCTTCGACCTAACGGCAACCGTTCAAAGCCTTAACAGCAACAATCTTGGTTTTACGTACGTTATTGCGAATGCATCCTGCAGCAACAATGACGGCAGTCTTTTAGCGACGGGCACGGGCGGCGTACAACCTTTCCAATTTGCATTAAACGGAGGCAATTACCAAGGCAACGGGCAGTTTAGCAATCTCTCAAACGGAAATTATACCGTTACCGTGAAAGATGGCAACGGGTGTCTTTTTTCGCAAGCAGTCACCGTTCCGCTTACAAACAACCTGGTGATTGATGCAGGCAACGACCTTACAATTTGTGAAGGCGACAGCGCGGTGTTGGCCGCCACCAGCAACGGAAAAAACTTTTCGTGGGTTCCGTCGAACCCGCTTTCC
The DNA here is from genome assembly GCF_007970805.1 of Flavisolibacter ginsenosidimutans. Lineage (GTDB taxonomy): Bacteria > Bacteroidota > Bacteroidia > Chitinophagales > Chitinophagaceae > Flavisolibacter > Flavisolibacter ginsenosidimutans. Next base: position 3,477,681 of record NZ_CP042433.1, read on the forward strand.
AATGCTGGTTTGCTGCAGCCCAAAGCATCTCCATTAGCCAACACGCATTTTATTGTTACGGCCACTTCGGGCCCGTGCACAGCCGTGGATTCGATGACGGTTTTTGTTAAACAGGCACCACGGCCCTTTGCTGCCGATACCAGCATTTGTTTTGGCAAGTCTGTGTTGTTACACGCCACCGGCGGGATTAGTTACATGTGGACGCCACCAACTTATCTTAGTGACCCATCAAGTGCCGATCCGCTTGTGGTGAAGCCTGCAGCGACCGTTGTTTACAAGCTCTACGCTATTGGTGCAAACAATTGCAAAACAGTAAACCCACAAAAAGTAACCGTCACCGTTACGCATCCGCTGAACATTTTTGCCGGTAACGATACCGTTGCCGTTTACAACGAGCCCTTGCAACTGGGGGCGGTTGACTTTAACAACAACGCTGGCCTTACATGGTCGTGGTCGCCTTCTGCCGGGCTATCGAACCCCTTTGTTCAAAATCCCGTATTTCTTTTTGACCGGAATGAAACGTACAAGGTGAGCGCCGTCGCTCCCGATGGTTGTGAAGCAGACGACAGCATCAGCATCACTGTGTACAGGTTTGCCGACATTCTCGTTCCATCTGCTTTCTCGCCCAACAGCGATGGAAAGAACGACGTGTTGAAAGCAATTCCTATCGGCATAAAAAAATTCAATCGTTTTGCGGTTTACAACCGTTGGGGCCAGCTTGTTTTTTACACGTCCAACGCTTCGGCGGGATGGGACGGAAGAATCAACGGAACGATCCAACCTTCCGCCGTTTTTGTGTGGATAGCCAGTGGCACAGACTACCAGGGAAGGTTGCTTGAACGAAAAGGAACGGTGCTTTTGCTTCGGTAAACTTTTCAAATACTGCACGCAAAAGGCCAGCTCTGATAGCTGGCCTTTTAATGGATTAAAGAAGAACTTTATCCGGCGTTATCGGCAGCTCTCTTATTCTTTTGCCCGTTGCATGATACACTGCGTTTGCCACCGCAGCCGCAAAACCAATCAACGCAATTTCGCCCATGCCTTTTGCGCCGTTGGGATTTAGTATTGGGTCGGGTTTGTTGACAAACACGACTTCTACATCCGGCACGTCGGCATGAACGGGCACGTGGTAATCGGCAAAGTTGTTGTTCACCCAACGGCCGTAACGATGGTCAATCACGCCTTCTTCCATCAACGCGCCGCCGATGCCGCCGACAACACCGCCTTTCATTTGGCTGGCGGCGGTTTTTGGCGAAATGATGGTGCCCGCATCGGCAGCCGACACCACTTTGTCAATGCGCACCACGCCGGTGAGCGGATGCACTTTTACTTTTACAAAATGCACCGAATAAGAATAAGCCGAATACTTTTGCATCTCCGGATTGCGCCCCGATGCTTCTGTGATTTCAATGGCCGGAAGATTGGCTGCTTTTATCGCATCAGCATAAGTGATCACGTTCCCGTTCTTCAACCGCATCTCGCCGTTCCCAAATTGCACGTCCTGCGGCAACACTTCGCTCTCTTGTGTTTTTAAAAGACCCGCCAGTTTTTTCTTTAACGATTCACAAGCGTTGTGCACCGTCGTTCCAAGCGTCGAAGTTGTTGTGCTACCGCCTTGCGTAGGTCCAGGCGGAAAAGACGAATCGCCCAATTCGAACTTTATTTTGGCCGGCGGAATGCCCAACAGGTTTGACGCGATCTGGGTCATGGTCGTAGCCGTGCCTGGGCCGCTATCGCTTACTGCGCTTTGCAGCACAAGTGTACCGTCGGGCAAAAGTTTCGCGGCTACTTTCGCCTCGCCGCGGGAAGCGCCGAACAAACCGGTGCTCATGCCATAGCCAACTAACCAACCGTCTTCATTCATGCTTCTTGGTTGTGGCTTGCGATTCTTCCAGCCAAATTTTTCTGCGCCCATGTCATACGCTTCGCGCAGAAATTTTGAACTGTAAGGCTTGCCGTTTTCAGGATCGGTTTCGGCATAGTTGCGTTTGCGCAATTCAATGGGATCAATGTTCAACGCATAACTCAATTCGTCCATACCGCATTCAAGTGGAAAAGAACCCGTGGCTTCGCCGGGGCCACGCATCCAGGTTGGTGTGCTTACGTCAAGCGGGTAAATGTTGTATTTAGTGTTTACATTCTTGCAATCGTATAACTGCCGCGTCATGGCTACAACGCCTTCATTAAAGGTTTCGTAGGTTGATGTCATGGACGACGCTTCGTGCAACATGCCGATTAACCTTCCGTCTTTGTCAGCGCCAATGGCCATGCGTTGAATGGCCGCGGGACGATAACCCACCAACATAAACATTTGCGGCCGCGTGAGCACAAGCTTCAGCGGCTTCCCAACTTTTTTTGCACCCATCGCGGCAGCAATCGTGTGCGGCCAGGTGCGCAGTGCCGAACCAAAACCGCCGCCAACAAATTGAGCATTCACCTGCACATTTTTGGGGTCGATTTTGAAAGCTTCGGCAACGCTTCGCTGCGTACTTACAACGCCTTGTGTTTTGTCCCACACCGTTACTTTATCATCGCCGTCCCAACGTACGGTGGTTGCGTGCAGTTCCATCGGGTTGTGTACCTGAATAGGCATTGTGTACGTCGTGTCTATTTGCACCGGAGCGGATTTCCACGCATCTTTTGTTCCGCGGGTATTTTCTTTATAACGGTCGCCTTCAATCGGCTTATCGTTTTTGATAGCTTCCGTTAAATCGGTATGCGATGCTTCTTTGTTGTATTGCGCTTTAATTAACGAGGCGGCATGCGTGGCTCTTTCAAATGTATCGGCAATTACAAGTGCTATGGGTTGCCCGTTGAAGTAGATGATGTTGTCATTGAAAATTCGTAAGCCCTTGCCGTTGTTTTGTCCTTTGGTTGGGTTCTGCCCTTCGTCGTAGCCCGGCACTTTCGGTGCGTTGAGGTGTGTGATGACAGCGAGCACACCGGGCGCCTTTTCTGCGCTTTTGGTATCAATGGCCGTGATGGTTCCTTTGGTGATATTGCTTGTGGCCAACACGCCGTAAACCAAATCGGCAAGTTCATACTCGGCAGAATATTTTGCAGTGCCGGTGACTTTGGCTTTGCCGTCCACGCGGTCAATATCGGCGAAAGGTGCTGATGTATCGAAGAAAAACTTGTCCATAAGCCTCAGGAAATTTGAGCGAGTGTTTTTAACGTTTGCACAATCGTATTCGGCGCCAGCGTCAATTTAAAATTGTTATAGCCATAACCTTTCGCGTCTTTCATTGCCAGCGATGCCGCTTGCTGAAAATTATTCAACGTCGCTTCTTTGCCTTTCAAAAAATCTTCCGCTGCCGTTAACCGCCAGGGCTTGTGCGCCACGCCGCCCATCGCAATCCGTGCGGATTGAATTGTTTTTCCTTTCATATCTAATGCAACAGCAACCGATACCAAGGCAAAGGCATACGAAACACGGTCGCGGATTTTTGTGTAGAGCGAGTGCTGTGCAAGCGCTGCGTTCAACGGCAGTTCAACGCCGGTAATTAATTCGCCGCGTTGCAGGTTGTTGTCCAACTGTGGCGTTGTACCCGGTAAACGATGAAAATCGGTGAACAGAATTCTTCGCGAACCTTTCGGCCCCGTTACCAAAACCGTTGCGTTCAATGCGGCTAATGCAATGCACATATCGCTTGGATGAACCGCAATGCATTTGTCAGACGTACCAAAGATGGCGTGCATGCGGTTGTAACCTTGCAACGCACCACAGCCGCTGCCGGGTTCGCGTTTGTTGCAGGGCAATGCCGTGTCGTAAAAATAGCCGCAGCGGGTTCGTTGCAGCATGTTGCCGCCCACCGTTGCCATGTTTCTTATTTGCGCTGATGCGCCAGCCTTGAAGGCTTGCGATAAAAGCGGAAGGTGTTTTTTGATTAAATCGTTTTCGGCTACATCACTATTCAAAGCAAGCGCACCAATTTGAATGGTGTTTTCCCTCAGCTCAATTGCTTTCAACGGAAGACCGGTAATGTCCACTACTTTCTGCGGCGTCATCACACCGCGCTTCATTAAGTCAACGAGGTTGCTGCCGCCGGCAATGAACTGCGCTCCCGCATCTTTGTTTAAAACGCCTATTGCGTTTTGTATCGTTGAAGGTTTTGTGTAATCAAAATTGATCATTGTCCACCTCCTCTTCCGGCCACGTCTTTAATAGCCGCACCGATGTTGGGATAAGCACCGCAACGACAAATGTTGCCGCTCATGTACTCTCTTATTTCGGCATCGGAGGTTGCGTGGCCTTCGTTGATGCAAGCCACGGCCGACATGATTTGTCCCGGTGTGCAATAGCCGCATTGAAAGCCGTCGTACTTAATAAAGGCTTCCTGCATCGGGTGCAGGTTATCACCATTTGCAAGGCCTTCGATGGTGGTGATTTTTTTTCCGCTCTGCATCACCGCGAGACTTAAACAACTCAGCACACGTTTGCCATCAATATGAACGGTGCAGGCGCCGCATTGGCCAAGATCGCAGCCCTTTTTAGAACCCGTTAAATGCAATTGTTCGCGCAGCAAATCAAGCAGCGTAACTCTTGGTTCGACTTGCAAAGAATACGGCTTGCCGTTGACTTCAAGTTGCAACGGAACTTGTTCGAAACGTTGCGCAACTTTTTCGTCTAATTTTTTATCAGCTGCTTTTACCAGTACCGGCGGCGTGGCAAGAATAGCGGCTGTTGCGGTCGTGCGTTTTAAAAAAGAGCGCCGTGAATGCGAGGATTTTTCTTCTGACTCGTTCAACATAAACAGGGGCGTTTATTTTTCAAACGAGTAAGTTAGGAATTTATTCCGTTGAAGAAACCGGCTTGTTGAAACGGATAAAGAAAGAGATAAGAATGTTGAATGGCCGCAAATCTTTCATCAACTCATTCTTATCTCTTTTGCCGGTGTCGAATGTCTTATTTGTCTTCCGGCATCTTCGTGGGCGGCAAGGATTTAAGATAATTGTAAATCGCTTTCAATTCATCGTCACTCATGCGGCCGAACGATTCCCAGGGCATGTGACTGTATTTAATCAGCTTGCCCATGCGAAAACGTTTGATGAACATTTCCTGCGTCCAGTTCGTGATGCGGCCGGTTTCCGGATCGGGTGTGAGATTGGGCGTGATTAGCGTAGGCACTCCTTTTTCTTCAAACTTGTTTCCGCCTGCCAGCGGTGCACCCACAAAATTGCCGATGCCGTCTCGTTTGGTGTGGCATTCGTTACAGTTGGCCACGGCCATCACCAGGTGGCGTCCGTAAGCTGCGGTCGTATCCGGCGCGATTGCTTCTTTAATGCGCTCCGTGGGTCCTTGTGGTTTAATCAAAAATGCTTTGATCATCTTGCCCATAAAATTGTAATCGTGATCCGGCACGGCATTGCGTACCGGCTTGGTGGAACGCAGGTAAGAAACGATCGCAGTTAAATCGTCATCACTCATGTTTTGAAAGGGCATGAAGGGCAGCACCGCTTCGCCGTTTGGTTTTACGCTGTGTCGCAGCACACGGGCAATTTCACCATCGGTATAACGGCCAATGCCGGTAACGGAATCAGGCGTAAGATTTCGGGTATAAAAAGTTCCGAAAGGAAGTTTGAACGGAACGCCGCCGCTGAGCGAAGGCTCTTGTTCAAGCTTTAATAAAGAGTCAACGTTCTTTACGGTGCTGTGGCAGTCAACGCAGTGAGCGGGGCCTAAAACAAGATGGCGTCCTTTTGCGATTACGGCTGAATCAGTTGAAGCTTTCACAGCCGGGTAAGGCGCTTCGTATTTTACGTGTTGACGAAGAAATGCGGTTGTTACAAGGCCCGCAAGGAGCAGCAGGATAACAATTCCTGTCCATTTTAAAATTTTAATGATCATGGCCCGATGGTTTTGGTGCTCAAAACTATCGGCCTAAAACAGAGATTGTTTTACGTATTGGCTGAATTGAGAAACGGGCCGTGTGAACTGCAAAACTCCGCGCAAAAAAAATCCTCCCGCGCAGCAGGAGGATAATGATTATGGAAGGCGTTTGTTGTTTTCTTTTTCGCTGTTTCACCGGAGTATGGACGCCTTTGGCTTTCCAGGTATTGGACGGCTTAACGGATAAATTGGATGCTTACACGAGCTTTTCAAGGATTGGATTCGGTATGCGTAAGGGAGAAAAGAAGAAGTTGACTGATACTGGATTTCAATTGGTTTTTCGGTTGGATTTCGGATTCTAAAAAACTTACTGGACGGTATTTTAGGACTTGGATGGGATTGATCAGTGAATCAATCAACTTCTGCTGCAAAAGTAGCTTGCCCCACCACGCTCATCAAGAGCGAAACTGCCCATTTTAAACAGCCTAAATTTTACGGAAACGGCTCGTAGATTAACGAAGGCTGCGTAGAAACCCTACGCATTGGGCGATAGAAAAGCTACGGAAACCAAACAAGAGAAAGAATTTTCTGCTGAACGATTGCCCCAGAATTTCCGACCATTTTTTTCAAAGCCGTGCAATCCGGGTTTAAAAAGAAAAAGGGCTGGATGGAAATCCTGCCCCGTTTTAAAATCCAATATCCTATGAAAAACCGAGGCTAAACTAAAGGGCAAAAACGGATTTTGCAAGCGACTCCCAAAAAATAAAAGAGAATCCAACAAAGTTTAACATTCACGGGCTTTTACGCAATGCATTCGCAGAAGCATCCGGGAGACTTAACGCTGCGGAAAACGCAGGTTGCAAATGCCGGAAACGGTGGCCCGGTTTTTCACGCAGATTTTGTAAAATTTTCGATGGACAAAAACCGGTTGGAAGAAGTTGCCGCATTTCTGCGCGAGCACCGCAGCAACGAAAGCAATTTTGAAACGCTTTACAAAAAGCTGCAACAAGAAATGAAGGATGAAAGTACGGACACAAACTATGCAGCAGCCTTGCACGAAGCAAACGAAAAAGCCGCGGTGTACCGCAAAGCGAAAGAAACCGGCGGCACGGCCTGGCCCGAGTTTGAAAACTTTGTCAGCGATTTTGAAAAAGCGGTAACCGAAGCAGCAAAGGCGGCAGACTGATTCGACGTTGATCTTTTAACCATCCTTAACCTGTTGTGCATTGCGTCATGACGGCAACTGAACCAAACTTTCTTATCTTGAGGGCTTCCAAATTTTATCTGCATGAAAAAAGTTATTCTCTTTTCTCTCTTTGTTTTGCTGGTAACAGCTTTTCAGTTTTGTCATTCGTCTAAACAGGCGCAAGGCGCTGTAGCCAAGGTATCGTATGCGGCCAATGTTCAACCCATTATTCAGGCCAATTGTTCGCCTTGCCACATTGCCGGCCAGGGACGTGCAAAAGCGCTGAACTCTTACGATGCGGCTAAGGCCAACATTGACGACATGCTTACACGGGTCAATAAAAATCCAGGTGAAAAAGACTTTATGCCCATGCGCCATCCAAAGCTGGCGGATACAACCATTGCCGTTTTGGCAAGATGGAAGGAAAGTGGCTTGGCAGAATAATCGCTAGAACTGTTGGCAGTTGATCGTTGTTAGTTATTCGATATTTTCTTCGGCCAACCATCAACGATCAACAATCAACATTTATTAAACGACACAGTTCCATCCATACTTGTCCTCAGTTCTTCCGCTGCGAATGGCCTCCAATGCTTTTTTCAATTTATTCATAACGCTACCGTTGGTGTAGGTTGGCAAATGATACAATTCGCCGTCCACTCCGATCACACTAATTGGAGCAACTACAGCCGCTGTGCCGGCACCGAACGCTTCTACCGAACAGCCGTCGTCAAGCGCTTTTACAATCTCACTAATGCTGATTTTTCTTTCTTCGGTTTCGATGCCCAAGTCTTTGGCAATCGTAAGCAAAGAATCTCTTGTGATGCCGTCCAGGATTGAATCGCTCAACGGCGGCGTAATGAGTTTTTCATCTATCACGAAAAGTAAATTCATCGTGCCGCTTTCTTCGATGTACTCGTGTTCAAAAGCATCCATCCACAACACGTTGTCGAATCCTTCTTCCCTTGCTTTTTGCGTTGCATAAAACGCACCGCCGTAATTGCCTGCGCACTTTGCATAACCCACGCCGCCTTTTGCCGCGCGGATGTAATGACGCTCCACTTTTACTTTAATTGGTTTTTGATATAACGTAGAAACAGGGCCGGTCATGATGATGAGCGTGTATTCGTCCGAAACTTTCACGCCAAACTTTGCTTCGCTGGCAAATACTAACGGACGAATGTAAAGCGCCACGTCTTCGCCTTCGGGAACCCAGTCTTTGTCCACGCTTACCAATTGCTGTAAAGCCGTTGCAAAAAGCTCATACGGAATAGGCGGCATGCACATTCTGTCCAACGATGCGTTGATGCGTTGGTGATGTTTTTCGATGCGAAAGATATTGATGCGGCCGTCTTTCATGCGAAAGGCTTTCATGCCTTCAAAGACGCTTTGGCCGTAATGCAGCGCAAGCATCGTGGGCGCAACGGAGATGTTTTGAAAGGGCTTGATTTGCGGGTCTTGCCATTCGCCATTTTTGTACTGGCAAATGAACATGTGATCGGAAACGTACCGGCCGAAGGGTAGGTTTTTCCAATCCACTTCGTGAAGAACCGAATGCGTTGTCCCTTTTACCGGGATGTCGAAAATTGCTTCCATGTTGTTTGATTTAAGCGTGAACAGAAGAGACTTTATCCAATTCGATTTCCATTTTAATATTCGCCCGTTTGTACAAATGATTGTCCATCGGCACTTCTACAAAACCAAGCTTGCGGTAAAGATTTATAGCCGGCGCCAGCGTGGTTTGCGAATACAGCGATACTTTCTTTGCGCCCAATTCTTTGGCCTTCTCAAGGGCCGCATAACTCAAGGCTTCGCCAATGCCTTTGCGCTGAAAGGCTTCGTCCACGGCCATCTTGGCAAACTCGTATTCATCATCGCTTATCTTGATCAAGGCAACCGTACCCGCAACGACGTCGTTGTAAGTTGCCATGAGTATTGCACCGCCTTTTGCAAGTATGGCTTCGTGCGGATTTTCCAACACCCATTTGTCAAGTTCTTCCAACGCAAAATATTTTTCAATCCAAGCTTTGTTCAGGCTTGCAAAATGATAAGCGTGTTCGGCTCTGTACGGTATAATCTTAACGGGTGACACGTTGTTGCTTTTTAAATTCTTTGTTTACCAAATACACGCCGCCGAGTGTTATCAACGTTCCCGTAACAACATTCAAACTCATGTGCTCTTTTAAGATCAGCCAGCCCAAAAAAATAGCGACGATGGGATTGATATACGCATAGATGGAGACTTGCGTTGGCGGCAGTTTGCTTACGGCAAACACGTAAGCCGAATAGGTTAACAATGACCCGACGATGATCAGGTAAAGCAAGCCCCAAAGTGCACTGCTGTTGGTTTCCATTAAGTTTACGTACTTGCCCGAAAAGCCACACACGCTTAGCACGATGATGCCGGAGATGAGCATTTGCAAGCCAACGGAAAAAAGAATATCCGTCTTAGGTCTATAACGCGAAGCGAAGACGGTACCAAAGGACCACGACGTAGTAGCGATCAACGCCAGGCCGATGCCGAAGGCGTACTTGCTGTTCAGAAGTTGCGCGAAGTGTTCGTAGAAAATGGTAACGATGCCGCCAAAGCCAAGCAGCAAACCGAGTATCATGTGCGCTGTGAAACGGGCAAAGCGCAGGAGCAAAATGCTGAACAGCGCAACGAACAGGGGCATGAGCCCGGCAATGATGGCGGCCAGTCCGCTGTCAATGAATTCAAGCGACCAGGTAAGCAAACCTTGACTGATGCACAAGAGCAACACGGCCTGCACGGTAATCTTCAGCAAGGATTTTTTATCGGGCCATGCGTAGCCGGTGCCTTTAAAATAACCAACCATCAGGAGTCCTGCTACGGCCTGCCGTACGCCGGCTACAAAAAGCCCGGGCATGTAATGCGCACTAATCTTTGAAGCGAGATAAGTGGTGCCCCAAAAGAAACTGACCATTGCCAACGCGATGTATGCCTTGCGTGTTTCCTTTTTCATAACAGCACAAAATTCTTTTTTACATTTGAATTAGAACAGATGCAGATTTTTTATTTTCGACTGCATCAGATTGCTGCGTGAGGGATAGAAGCGAATACCCCGCTGACGGTCCTGCGAGGGGCCTTGTGGCGGAGTAGCAGCGGATAGCCCGGCCCTTTGCCGTCGTGCGTTTGTCACCCTGAGCTTGTCGAAGGGTTGTGCGCCGGCAACGGCAACGGGACACGCCCAACGAAATTAACATACGTGCAGCGGTAACAATTTACAACAAGCAACCACTCATAACCACAAAGCACAAATTACAAACCACAAACAATGAAAACGCCGACGCTTCCCGACCATAAGTATCTCCAAATCGCCGACGGCATTGAATCGCTCATCAACACCGACGTGCTCCGCATTGGCGACAAGTTGCCCTCCGTGCGCACACTGGCTGAAGACTACAACATCAGCACGGGCACGGCCTTTCAGGCTTATTATCATCTCGAAGGCAAGGGGCTGATTGAATCGCGGCCCAAAAGCGGCTATTACGTGCGGTTTAATTACAAACGTTTTCCGGCGCTGCCCAAATCGGTGCAACCCGATGCGCACCGGCACGCCGTTAGCGTAAAGGACGTTATCGCCGACATTTACAGCGACATTGCCGCGGCCATCAAATGGAATTTTGCCCGCGCCGTTCCCGATCTTTCCCTGCTGCCCACAAGCAAATTAAACAAGGCCGTGGTGCACACACTGCGGCATCACAAAGACCACGGCATTGGTTACGAACACACGCAAGGCAACCCCGAATTGCGCAAGCAGATTGCGAAACTTGCCTTCAACTGGGGCGGCAAAGTAAAGCCCGAAGAAGTTGTTGTAACCAACGGATGTTTGGAAGCCATTACCACTTGTTTGAAAGCCGTCACCAATCCCGGCGATACCGTGGCGGTAGAATGTCCCGCTTATTTTGGCGTGTATCAAGCCATCGAAAGTTTGGGTTTGAAAGCCGTTGAAATTTCCAGTTGCCCGGTTTCGGGCCTCGACCTGCAATGCCTCGAAAAAACACTAAAAAAATTCAGCATCAAAGCGGTGTTGTGCGTGCCCAATTTCAACAATCCCTTGGGCAGTTGCATGCCCGACGCGAACAAGAAAGCATTGGTTTCGCTCATCACCAAACACAAGATCCCGCTGATTGAAGACGACATTTACGGCGAGTTGTATTTTGGAAAGAACCGTCCGAAAACCTGCAAGCATTTCGACAAGGAAGGATGGGTGATGCACTGCTCCTCGCTTTCCAAATCGCTGGCGCCGGGCTATCGCATTGGCTGGGTGTTGCCCGGAAAATTTTTTACCGAAGTGGCGCAACTAAAGCGTATTCAGAACATCAGTTCTCCCACGCTGACGCAGGCCGCCGTTGCGCATTTTTTGCAGCACGGCCGTTACGAATATCATTTAAAGAATTTGCGCAAAGCCCTGCACACGCAGTGCCTGCGCTACAGCGGTTCCGTCATCGAACATTTTCCGCCTGACACGAAAATTTCGCGGCCGCAAGGCGGCTTCGTGTTGTGGGTAGAATTGCCCGGCAACGTGGACGTATTCCGTCTGCGCAGCGACGCGGTGAAGCAAGGCATTGCCGTTGTGCCGGGAAAAATATTTTCGGCTTCGTGCGATTATGAAAACTGCTTGCGCATCTCCTTTGGCAAACTCTGGAACGAAGACGTTGACGTAGGCTTGAAGTTGCTGGGTGATTTGGTGAAGAAAGCAACGAAGTAGGCTTGTGGTTTGTCGTTGGTGGTTTGTGGTTGCGTGATATGCGCAGATGCTTTCTTCAAATGTTGCTTTACTAGAGTCTCACTCGCAGCGCTGTCACCCTGAGCCAAGCCTGTCCTGAGCTTGTCAAAGGATCGAAGGGTCGCAGCGCAGGCTGTTTGAATTGAGACTCTTAAGTGCCCGGCTTCGCTCAGCCTGACAGTCTTTTCTATTACGATTGTCTTTCTATTTTACATTTTAAATTCATCATTTTAGATTTTACATTTCAACCTCTTCTTTCCCGGAATGCTTTATTTTGCCGCGTCCAAACAAAAACCATGAAAGGCCTGACATCGCTGCTTCTTCTTTCTTTCGTTCTGCTTTCGTCAACGGTAGGTGCGCAAAGCCCCAAACCCGACACCGTGAAAGTGGGCGTTTACGTCACCAGCATTCACAACATAGATTTTAAGCAAAAAGAATACGCCATCAGCCTTTGGCTGTGGCTGAAGTACAGGAAAAAAGAATTTAATTTTTTGCAAAACCTCGAAATACCGCAAGCCAAAACGGTGGACCGCTCCTTTGCCGTGGTGGACAGTTCAAAGCCCGAAATCTACGTGCAAATGAAACTGCAGTGCGTGATGAAAGACAACTGGAAGATCAGCAACTTTCCCTTCGACCGGCAAACGCTGCGCTTCTCCATCGAGAACTCGCAGTTTGATTCAAAGGCCTTGGTTTTTGTGCCCGACACGGTAGGAGCGCATTACGATGCCCGCTTTGCCCTCAACGGCTGGCACATTGATAGCTGCTTGTTAAGCACCGGCAACCGCGTTTACGAAACCGGCTTTGGCGACGAAACCTTAGCCAAACCGCACAGCGAGTACAGCGCCTTTCGCCTGCGCATGAGCATTACAAGAGATGCCGGTGGATTGTTCTGGAAAATGTTCCTCGGCATGTACATCGCTTTTCTCATTGCCTACGTTTGCTTTTACATTCATTCCGACGGCATGGACTCGCGGTTTGGCCTTAGCGTGGGTTCGCTCTTTGCCGTTATTGGCAACAAATACATTATTGATTCTTCGCTGCCTGAATCTACTTCCTTCACGCTGGTGGACACCTTGCACGGTCTTACGCTCTTTGCCATTTTTCTCATCATCACGGCCACGGCTTATTCGCTGCTGTTGGTAAAGCGCAACGAACTGCGCAAGGCCAGGCGCTTTGACATGATCACGGCGCAAGTGGTGTTGGTGGTTTACTTAGCGGCCAACGGGTATTTTATTTGGCAGGCAAGCAGGGGATAGAAGCAGAGAATTTTTATGAACCAGAAGCCAGTGCGACTATGAAGCTTCCGTTGCGTCGCACTCTTGTGCGCTTGGTAAGACTGCTCAACAATTTTCAGCAAGGTCAATAGATTTATAGCTGCTCAAACGAACAAATCAATAATTTACACAGCATTGGATTTATGCTTACCCCAAAATATTTCTGTTTGACTAGGAAAGAAAAAATACTAGATGACGATGTTGAAAAAATAATATCAAAAATCAAGAAAGACTTTTTCAAGCCAGTTAATGCTTATAAAACCACCATATTCTTATGCGGTGGAGCATTAGATAAAGCTAATGTCAGAACTGAAGTGGCTAATGCTTTCTCTGACTGGTGGAGTATCATGGAATATGATGTTATTTATCCGGAAGATATTTTTGATGAACTGCTATATAATCCGCAAGGGAAGGATTTACTTTCTTTAGAAAATTTACTTGCCGAAAGTGTTGATGTAATTTTAATAGTACCAGAGAGTCCGGGTTCATTTGCTGAATTAGGAGCTTTTGCTAATACTGAAAGCCTTCGGAGCAAGATAATTTGCCTAGTAGATGAGAAATATAAAAAAGACAAAAGCTTTATAAATCAAGGTCCGATCAAACTTGTTAAAAAAGCAAATAAAAACTCGGTCATATATTTAGACTATAGTTCCTTAAGCAAATCTTTTAAAGAGATAAAATCTGCTATTAAAAGGATTAAGTTGACTAGTACCAAAATAGAGGACAAAATCAACCTACTTCATTTAGAGCATTTTCTCTTACCCATCATATATTTATTCGATATTATTACTAAGGAAAGGCTCATCGACTTTGTTTCAAAAGCGAATGATGATAAAGTGAACTCTGTACAAGCAACCACGATAGCCCTGACAATTTTAAGTAAAAAGAAGCTTATTGAGTTGACGCCAAATGGCTATAAGTTAACAGTATCAGGATTGGAAAAATTTATAAATCTTCGTAAAACGAAAGACAGAATAAAAACGCACAATGAGACAATTGCATTAGATAACTTAAGGCTTGAGATAATGAACTTAAATTATAGGAATAAAAAATTAAAGGTCTAGGGAACGTATTTTTAGACACTTCGGTGAGTGAATGTTGTTCCAGCATTCGAGTTTAAAACTAACCATTATAATCACGAATTTTTGATACAAATCCAGTTGGTTTATATCAAAACTTCGTTCAAATGTAAAGTAGTAAAAATCTTCCCGGACCTTTATTTATATGAGCAAGTCGGATAAGTTTAAACTTAGTATGGCTGGGTTGCCTGTAATGGAAAATTTAAATGACTTTTCTAGACTTACTCATATCTCTAACTATACTTTATTTCAGCTTTCGAAATACTCGGATAAATACTATAAACACTATTACATCCCTAAAAAAAGTGGCAAACCAAGGCTAATAAGTCAGCCTTGCAGAAAACTGAAAGGGATTCAATCATGGATTCTAAATAATATACTTGATAAACTTTGCGTCTCGAATTCTTGTAAAGGTTTTTCTAAAGGAACATCTATAATAGAT